>JANQJV010000414.1 GCA_028281465.1 Azospirillaceae bacterium
CGGCGGTCCAGCCGGCAAGGATGCCGGCGCTCCGAAACAGGGCGGCCCGAGGACCGGTCAGTGTTTCGGGCCGTTGGTATTCGGCAGGGGGGGGGCCGATCGGATCGGCATAAGCCTGATCAAGATCGCCCGGGAATGCCGTAGACCTGTCCGGGTGCGTTCTGCCGGCCCAGACGACCAAGCATGGCGGACACGTGAGGCCAATCGGTCGTCAGCCACAGGCCGCCCCACTGTGCCAGGTGTTCGGCACGGATCTGCAATGTTTCGGGGTCCGGCCGGCTGTCAATGATCTGGCCACTGGGAATATGCGCCAGACCATAGGTTTCATCGCAACAGTAGACCGCAAAACACTGATAGACGATGGCGCGCACCTCTTCCGGTCCCTTTGGCGCCGCCACCCAGACCCATCGGATATCCCAGAGCAACCGCTCAGCGGCAACGGCCAAGTTTTGTTCCTGCTCTTCGTGGTCCAACGCCCGGCGCACCGGAACCGGTGGCATGGGAACCACCACACGCGCGATGGGCCCGGTCACGGGAAACACCACGGCGTGGATACTCCGGGCACGGCGCGGGTCGACGGAGTCGGGTCCGGTCGCCGCCAGCCGCCTCGCTCAGGACGCAGCACGCCGCCCGATCCAACCAGTACAGTGAGCATGCCGGAAACTCCAACGACAACTGCAATCACAGTGGGCTGCACGGTGATTGTAATTCCGATTCAATACTCGGACAGGACACTACACCTCTGAATGATTTTTCTTATAGCCCTTAGGAAGCCAGCCAAACAAGACATTTGTCAATCTTTGGCAAAACACGGCTGAATTACGGCATCATTTGGGCGGTTGCGGCAGGGGTCAATCGGACAAACCAGCTTGGCGCCGAGCGACCAACACAGAATCGGAGTTTTGAATTAGCACGTTATTGCGATCTGAAGCATCAAATATTCTCAGCAGTCCGGCCCAGCCGTCCTCTCCTGGATCGGCGGTTTTGCATCAGGTGCTCGACAGTCAGCGCATTTCCAATTCGAATGCCGATGGGGACGTGCATCACATACTCCGAGTCCGAAGGCGATGGCACGGTGGGACCTGATGGCGGCTTGCCAGCGCAATCATAACGCAGAGCAACACCAGTTCTTTCGCAGCCGGAGCGCCACCGCCAGCACTCAGTGGCAAGCCGAATCGATGATTACTCTGTTTCCTTCCGCTTTGACATCACCGAATCGGCCGAGCATACAACCGGTCGAGTTCGGTCGCGGCCGGTCAATTGTTTAACCGCCCCCAAAGCCCGCCACCCGGAACCAGCGCGACCCGATCGGTACCGTCCCTGATAGATTTGCCCGCCATTTCGACGAACCCCATCAGGCCAAGCCATGCGATGCTTGGACGCCCGACGGGGCCATGGCCAAGACAAAACACGCGCGCAGGGCCATTCTCAAATTCCGTGCCGGCGCTGACCGACCACGTTGCACCGTGGGTTGAAACCATCCCAATGCCTTGGAGAGACCATGGCCAACCAAACCACGCTTGGTTCAGATCGCACCGAAGCAATCATAAAAATGCCGCTGCACAGGCGTAACCTTGCCCGCTACGCACCACCCCGCCCTTCTGGTGTGGTCAATAGCGATGTGGCCTTGCCGCGAGAATCGGTCGGACGCAACCACGTCAGTCTTTTTTTGCCATTCCGTCGCCGCCAATCGATCATGAAATCGTAGAATGACCCTTGGGGCACGCCGGCGACCATGACCACGGTACCCAGCCCGGTCAGAGCAGACCCGCTGCGTCGAAAACTCCGCAGCCCGGCCTCGATCAACCGCTGCCGGGTATCCGCTCGTATCATCCTCGTCTCCTCCACACGGCTTCCACCCGGCCGGGATCACGGAGGCCAGTCGTTTCCACATCACATGTCCGTGTGGCGATTGGACCGGTCCGATCAAGACGGGATCGTTACAACCATTCGTATTCAAATCAATGGGTTGTGCAACCGATTGTCGCAGGCCCTGGGCGGTCGGCACCCGGGTCGATATTCTTGGCAACTCGCTAACGTCCGCTGCGCCTGCCCGATGTCGGGGGATCGCGGCGGTGCCCCCATCCACCGTAACGGGAGCCCCTCGTGCCGTTGCGACAGATGTTTGCGCTTTTCGGCCGGCCGCATACAGATGCGCCGGACCTGCCGCTCAGCCAGCGGCAGGTTGCAACCGCCGCTTTCGCGCTGCGCTGTGTTCCGCCGATGCTCCTGCAGCCGGCGGTTGGTTTCGCCATCGGCCGCACACTGGCGGCCAGCCCGGCGCTCGGCGACGCTTTGGCTGCTTTGGGTGGAAAAAAGGTTTTGGTGGCACCGACAGACGCCGCCATCGGCTTCTTGATCGGGATGACCGATGGGCGGCCTGTGATCCGTTGCGTCGATCCGGCCTCGGTGGCGCCGGCCCCCGACGCACACATTGCCGGTCGCTTGGCTATGCTGGTCGGCCTGCTCGATGGCACGGTGGACGGTGACGCCGTGTTCTTCACGCGCGGCCTGTCTGTGCGCGGAGACATGAGCCTGGTCTTGATCCTGCGCAACGCCATCGACCGTGCGGCGCTGTCTCCGACCGCGGAGCTACGCCGATTGCTTGGCCCCCTCACCGATCCTACCCTTTTGGCGGCAGACATTGCTGGCAGCCTGCTGCAACTCGTGCCAACCAGCCCATTGCCGAAGCAGCCGGTGCCGCACCATCGGGCCCGAAACGAGGAGCAGTCCCCCGCATGGCGATAACCACGCCTCTGGAACTGGTGTGCCCGGCCGGAACCCCGGCGGCGTTGCGCGCGGCGGTCGAGGCCGGCGCGGATGTGGTCTATGTCGGATTCCGAGATGAAACCAACGCGCGCAACTTCCCAGGCCTGAATTTCAGCCCGACCGAGTTGGCCGAGGGTGTGGCCTTCGCCCACCGACACGGCGCCCGCATCTATGTTGCCATCAATACCTACCCCACCGCCGGACGGCCGGAGGCGTGGCACACGGCGGTGGCGCGTGCCGAAGATGCCGGCGCTGATGCCGTGATCCTGGCGGACCTAGGTCTGCTCGCCCACACCGCTCACAGGCATCCAGCCCTGCGGCGCCATTTGTCGGTGCAAGCCTCGGCCTCCAATCCGCTTTCGATCCGCTTTTATGCTGAGCAATTCGACGTGCGCCGGATCGTCCTGCCGCGGGTGCTGACGCTGGAGGAGATCGGTCGGCTGACCCGGCAAATCCCGGTGGAGACCGAAGTCTTCGCCTTTGGCGGGCTGTGCGTCATGGCGGAAGGTCGGTGCGCCTTGTCCTCCTACGTCACCGGACAATCACCCAACCTGAACGGTGCCTGCTCGCCGGCAGAGTTCGTCCGATACGACCAGGAGGACGGGGGAACGCAGGTGACCCGTTTGGCCGGCTTCACGCTCGACCGCGTGCCCGACGGCCTACCGGCCGGCTATCCCACTTTGTGCAAGGGGCGGTTCCAAATCGCCGGCCGGGCAGCTCATGTGTTCGAGGATCCGGTTTCGCTGGACGTGACCGGAATGATCCCCGATCTGGTCGCTGCCGGCGTCAAGGCGCTCAAGATCGAAGGCCGGCAGCGCAGCCGCGCCTACGTCACCTCGGTCGTCGCCGCATTCCGCGCGGCCGTGGATGCTGTGGCCCGCAATCAGATCGTGCCGCCCGGGACACTCGCGACATTCACCGAAGGCGGACGCACCACGGCCGGTGCCCTTTCCCGCCGCTGGAAATGACCCCTCCTCGCTGGAACCGCTTGGCCATGCCGAACCCAACGACGACGCAGCTTTCCCTGGGGCCACTCCTGTTCAACTGGCCGCCTGAGCGCCGGGTCGATTTCTACCGCCGTATCGCCGACGAAGCCCCGGTGGACACAGTCTATGTCGGTGAAGTGGTGTGCGCAAAACGTCTACCTCTGGCGGAGTCGACCTTGGCAGAGGTGATCGATCGGCTTCAGCGTGGCGGCAAGACGGTCGTATTGTCGACCTTGTCGTTGATCATGGATGAGCGCGAATTGAACCACCTGAAGGCACTGATCGACAGCAGCGACCTGATGATCGAGGCCAATGACGTGTCGGCCATGCATCTTCTGGACGGCCGACCGCACATCGCCGGGCCATTCATCAACATCTACAACGAAGGCACGCTAGCCTTCGCCGGACGACAAGGCGCCGTGCGGGCGGTGTTGACCAGTGAAGTCAACGGCCATGCCATCGCCGCCATGGCGCGCAGCAACACCGGTGTGACACTCGAAGTTCAGGCGTTCGGCCGCTTGCCATTGGCCCTGTCGTCGCGCTGCTACCACGCCCGCCACCATGGGCTGCACCGCGACGGCTGCCAGTTCGTTTGCGGCAACGACCCGGATGGGCTGACCATCGAAACGCTCGACGGCCAACCCTTCCTGGCACTCAACGGGACACAGACGCTGTCGCACACCGTCTGCAGCCTGCTCGAGCAAGCCGGTGCGCTCCAGAACATGGGCGTGTCGCACCTGCGTTTGTGGCCACACGACGTCGACATGCCGGCGGTGGCAACCTTATTCCGGACCGTGCTCGACGGCCGCACCGAGCCAGCAGACGCCGCCGAGCAACTCAGCAGCTTTGTCGGCTTTGCGGCCTTCGCCAACGGTTTCTTTTTCGCCCGCGAGGGCCACCGCTTTGTCCACGGCCCTTGGGCCGAGTGATGCGGCTGTTTGCGCCGCTCCGATAGAGAAAGATCCCGGTCCATGCCCACAGATCAGGCGATTTCCGCTGCCCCGCTCGGCGCCCCGATGCGCCGCACCGAACCCGACGCACGCACGCCGCGTCTGCCCGAATACCTTCGCAAGACCTACACCTGGGCTTATCTGCATCCGCTGGCGCTCCGGATATTCGACCGGCCGAGCATCGTCTCAGCGATTCTGTGGGGCAATTACCACCGGCTGATGGATACGGCCCTGGCGGAGGTGGCGCCCGGTCAGAGCGCCTTGCAAACGGCCTGCGTCTACGGCGACTTCTCACCCCGCCTGGCGGCTCGGTTGGGGCCGGAGGGCCGCCTGGATCTGATCGACGTCGCGCCGATCCAGATCGACAATGCACGGCGCAAGCTGGCGCCGTATCCGACCGCTCACCTGACCGTGTGCGACGCCACAGCCCCACCGCCTGGCCCCTATGACCGGGTTATCTGTTTCTTCCTGCTTCACGAGGTGCCGGAAGACTACAAGGCGCGCATCGTCGATGCCGTACTGACGCGGGTCGGCCCGGGCGGCCGCGCCGTCTTCGTCGACTACCATCGGCCGACGACCTGGCACCCGCTGCGTCCGGTCATGTGGGCGGTGTTCCGGCTATTGGAACCCTTCGCAATGGCACTGTGGCAACACACCATCCGCGATTACGCCACGAACGCGGAGCGTTTCACCTGGCGTACGGAAACCCTGTTCGGCGGGCTCTACCAGAAGACAGTTGCCACTCCACGGATCGCGGACACGGCCTGACCGCCGCCGCCCACAAGGGATTGACCACCCAGTCGGAGGCCCCCTTGAGCTGGCCATACTGCGCCCTCGGATCGCAGGTAGACAGGCAAACCAAGCCAATGGGCATATCAGTCTTGGACATGCTTCGAGGCTAGGGTGCGGTCAATCAGCCAGGTTTCCACTGCGCAGGCTGGTACGAATCTCGTAAGGACTCGGCGATCCAGATCACCAAGAACTTTTGGGAACCGCTGTCGTCATCGTCGTCGTTGACACGGGTCGCGGGGTGCTCTGGCCCCGCATGACCCTAACAAGAAACTAAGCTTGGCGTGTCCAAATATAGTAGCAAAAGCAAACTTCGCTGCTATATATGCGCTCGGAAAACTGGACTGTTTCATCCCC
>JANQJV010000417.1 GCA_028281465.1 Azospirillaceae bacterium
GGGGATGAAACAGTCCAGTTTTCCGAGCGCATATATAGCAGCGAAGTTTGCTTTTGCTACTATATTTGGACACGCCAAGCTTAGTTTCTTGTTAGCGAAGAATTGCACCAATCGCCGCCTTTTGGGCCGTCGGTTTCCTTCCGGCTCGGCGCAGACGGGCCCACCCCCCGCCGGTCAGGGGTGCCATTTGGGCACAGCGACGGACCGCTCGGGTGCTGTGCGTCGACATGTCACCCGGCGTTGGTGTTTGGCGACACGGACTTCCATATTTGGGCCGCTCGGCAAGCGGCCTCGGTGCGGGCAAGGGGCGGCGACAGGGCGCCTCTTGCCTGCGAGATCGGAGGCATGGGACGGGTCGAGACGCTGGAAAAGGTCAGCCGTCTCCCCGTTCTGCTCTTGCATCTGCTTCAATGGCCATAACAATCGAATCGTCGTGATGCGTCCTGGGACGCGACGATCCCTGTGCAGCGCGATGATTGGGCCAATCATAGGGTTGGCAACCCCAGCCTGAAACACATGTTGGACCAAGCAGCCATGCACACCGACCGTATGTTTGCCCCATCCATGCCGCATTGGCGGTGCATGAGCCTGGTCCCGGCGGGCAGGCACGGCGGCCGGGCGGACGGAAGCTGGAGGGGAGGCGCTGCATGCCGCGGCAGGTGCACATCCGGGATGCCTTGACGTTCGACGACGTTCTGCTGGAACCGCGCGAATCTTTGGTGATGCCGGCGGAGACCGATACACGCTGCCGGCTGACTCGCGAGATCGAGCTGGGCATCCCGCTGATCTCTGCCGCCATGGACACGGTTACGGAAAGCGCGCTCGCCATTGCCATGGCGCAGGCCGGTGGCCTGGGCACCATCCACCGCAATCTCAAGCTCGAGGAGCAGGCGAACGAAGTGCGTCGGGTCAAGCGCTTCGAGTCGGGTATGGTGGTCAACCCGATCACGATTGCGCCGACGGCGACCCTGTCCGAAGCACTCACCATCATGTGCGACAACCGCATTTCCGGCATCCCGGTGGTGGAGCCGACACGCTCGGCGTGGAACCCTGGGCGCTTGGTCGGTATCCTGACCAATCGCGACGTGCGCTTCGCCACCAACATGGACCAGCCGGTGAGCGAGTTGATGACATGCTCGTTGGTGACCGTGCGCGAAGGCGTGAGCCGGGATGAGGCCATGCGCCTGCTGCACCAGCATCGCATCGAGAAGCTGGTGGTGGTGGACGACGAGTACCGCTGCATCGGCCTGATCACGGTCAAAGACATCGAAAAGGCGCAGCAGTTTCCAAACGCGTGCAAGGATGAGAAGGGCCGCCTGCGCGTCGCCGCCGCCACCGGCACCGGCACCGAAGGCCTGGCCCGCGCCGAAGCGCTGTTCGACGCCGAGGTCGACGTGCTGGTCATCGACACCGCGCACGGCCATTCCCAGCGCGTGGTCGACACGGTGCGCCATGCACGCAAGATGTCCAATTATACCCAGGTCGTTGCCGGCAATGTCGCCACGGCGGATGCCGCCTTGTCGCTGATCGATGCCGGAGCCGACGCCATCAAGGTGGGCATCGGCCCGGGGTCGATCTGCACCACCCGCATCGTCGCCGGCGTCGGCGTGCCGCAGCTAACCGCGGTGCTCGATGTGGCCGACGTGTGTGCCCGGGAGAACGTGCCCTTGGTTTCTGACGGCGGCATCAAGTATTCCGGCGATCTGGCCAAAGCCATGGCCGCCGGGGCTGACTGCGCCATGCTAGGCTCGCTGTTCGCCGGGACGGACGAAAGCCCGGGTGAGGTGATTCTGTTCCAAGGCCGGTCCTACAAGAGCTATCGGGGCATGGGATCACTTGGGGCGATGGCGCGCGGCTCGGCAGACCGCTATTTCCAGCAGGAAGTCAGCCGATTGAAACTGGTGCCCGAGGGTGTGGAAGGCCGCGTGCCGTACAAGGGCCCGGTGAGCCAGGTGATCCACCAACTGGTCGGTGGCCTGCGCGCTGCCATGGGCTACACCGGGAGCCGCACCCTGGAAGAGTTCCGCGACAACGCGCGTTTCTTGCGCATCACCAACGCAGGCCTGAACGAGAGCCACGTGCACGACATCCAGATCACAAACGAAGCGCCGAATTACCGCCGGGATTTGTGACGGGCGACAGTCCATCCTTTCGTGCCGTGGCCGGTTTGGCGAGGCCTGCGGCCAGGTTTTGCGGGTTTGAGGCTGCGCACCGTCGGCACCAGGTCCCGTGACCCGCGCACTTGCTGGAAATCCCGAGGAGCGGCGACGCGCGGCTCGGTTGCCGTCGTGGCCTTGACACAGATGTGTCCGAAGGCGTCGAGGCTCGGCAAGCCACCCCAGAATGTGAGCGGACCTTCCACGCCGATACGGTGGATCACGACCACGGGCGCGCGGTTGATGAATGTCAGGTGTCTGTCCAATTTGGTCGCCAGTTCGCCCAGGACGCCGGCGATCGGGGCTGCGGCCACACCCAGGATTGGGCGGTGCGGCGTTCAAATACCCAAAGAGTATGAGACGTCGGCGGCACGATGTCGTGTCACGGGGCCCGACCAGTCCGGCCAACCGCGATGGGGGAATGCCATGGTATGGTTGGACTCCCAGAGCGAAGATCGGGGGTCAGATCGTGGTCGCGCGGGTTCATACGGTGGCGTTTCAGGGCATCGATGTGCTCGACATCGACGTGCAGGTGCAGATGGCCGGCGGCATTGTCGCCTTCACCGTGGTCGGGTTGCCCGACAAGGCGGTGGCGGAGAGCCGGGAACGGGTGCGCGCGGCGTTGCATGCCCTTGGGTTATCGCTGCCAGCCAAGCGAATCATCGTCAACCTGGCGCCGGCCGATGTGCAGAAGGAAGGCAGCCATTTCGATCTGCCGATCGCCGTGGGGTTGCTCAGCGTCATGGGCGTAATCCCCTCGGAGGAGGTTGACCGATTCTCCGTTTTGGGAGAATTGGCCCTCGATGGCAGCCTGACGGCCGTGTCCGGCGTGCTGCCGGCTGCGATCAATGCCGTGGCCGCCCGACGTGGGCTGATTTGTCCGGCCGCGTGCGGCAGCGAGGCGGCTTGGGCCGGTGAACTGGAGATTGTGGCAGCCCCGACGCTATTGGCCCTGATCAACCACTTCAAAGGTACCCAGGTGCTTGGACCGCCGCAGGCGAAGCTGGAAGATTGGAGCGGCGACGGCCTTGACCTGCGCGACGTCAAAGGCCAAGAGACGGCCAAGCGTGCTTTGGAAGTGGCAGCGGCCGGTGCGCATCACCTGCTTATGGTCGGCCCGCCCGGATCGGGCAAATCCCTGCTGGCGACGCGCCTACCCGGACTGTTGCCGCCCTTGGCCCCAGCGGAGGCGCTCGAGGTGTCCATGATCCACAGCGTCGGCGGTTACTTGCAGGAAGGTCGCTTGCTGCGCCGGCGGCCGTTCCGCGAACCGCACCATTCCGCTTCCTTGGCGTCCTTGGTCGGTGGTGGTGTGAAGGCACGGCCTGGGGAGATTTCGCTGGCGCACCAGGGTGTGTTGTTTCTGGACGAGCTGCCGGAGTTCGCCCGTCAGACCTTGGAGGCCCTCCGCCAGCCTTTGGAATCCGGGCGCGCCGTGGTGGCGCGAGCAAACCACCACGTCACCTACCCGGCGCGCGTCCAGCTCGTGGCGGCCATGAATCCCTGCCGCTGCGGCCATCTGGACGATCCGGCTCTGGCTTGCGGGCGGGCACCCAAATGTGCCGCCGATTATCAGTCTCGGATTTCAGGGCCTTTGTTCGATCGAATCGACTGCCATGTTGAGGTGCCGGCGGTGCGGCCAACCGACCTCGCTCTGCCGGCGCCGCGCGAGGGCAGTGCGGAGATTGCCGGGCGCGTTGCCGCCGCCCGCCAGCGTCAAGTCGAGCGCTATGCCGGTTTGCAGCGCACGACCGGCGACGGGCCCGTGGAGACGGTGAGCACCAATGCGCAGGCTGATGGCGAGTTGCTCGACCGGGTCGCCACGCCGGACGCGCCGGGAGCGGCCTTGCTTGCTGAAGCGTCGGACCGGCTGCACCTATCGGCGCGTGGCTATCATCGCGTGCTGCGGGTGGCCCGCACCCTTGCGGATCTGGAAGGGAGAGACGGCGTCTGCCGACTCCATATCGCGGAAGCACTCAGCTACCGCCGCATTGTGCCTGGCCGATAATGGTCCTGGCCGAGACGGGGGACTGTCCGTCGAGGTCGGTGCCCAACGGCACAGAAAGGATGCGCGTCGTGCGTCGTGCCCACGGGCCACCTCCGGCGCCATGCGTGCATGACACCAAATCCGGGGGCACGCTGCATGGGACTCACAAGTTGGATTCGACCCAGCTATATAAGGCCCCTTTGGACACGGCGCCAATCTTGGTGGCGTGCACGGCGCCATTCTTGAACAGCATCAGCGTTGGGATGCCACGCACACCGTATTGTGTCGGCGTGAGCGGATTATCATCGATGTTCAGTTTGGCCACCGTGACGCGGCCCTTCATTTCGGTCGCCAGCGCTTCCAGCGTCGGAGCGATCTGTTTGCAAGGCCCGCACCATTCGGCCCAGAAATCCACAAGCACCGGCCCTTCGGCTTTCAAGACATCGGTTTCGAAGCTGTGGTCGCTGACTTTGGTGGTGTCGGTCACGGATTGACTCATGGTGGCTTCCACCCTTCTTCCTGCACCCTGAGGCCCAATGCCTGGAGCGGGGTCACGTTTCCCCGACCCTATGTAGGCGTTCACCCAAAGCAGGGTCAAGTTGCCGTCGGTTCGGCGGTGGCCCATGCCGATTGCGAGGCGACCATGCCGGGCCAGTGGGCCAGGGTTCGGTCGAGCAGCGCATCTGACAACGGCATGAGCTGCGGGCCGTCCGTCCACAGGAGACAACACTGGACGTGACGGGTCGGGAAGACCGCCCGGACAATGGCTCGATAAAGGACCATCTGCCGGCAATGGGCCAGAGCAACCTGGTCTTCATGGGCCGGCGCCGGGCGGTTGGTCTTGTAGTCGAGCACCCAAACGTGATCATCGGTGACCAAGAGGCGATCGACTTGTCCGGATACGGCGCGGCCGTAGACGAGACCGGACATGGGCACCTCCGCCCGGCTGCCCGGGCCGAACAACGCCGACAGACTGGGATCGCCGAGAATGCGCAGCACGACGTCGGCGATTTCGTTCTGCGCCGCTGTGTCCAAGCCATGACCAGGGGCGGCCAGGTAGCGCCGGCAGGCCGCCTCCCGCGCCGGTTCCGGCAGATCGGGCAGCCCCTGCAACAAGCGGTGGATCAGTAGTCCGCGCGCGAACGCCCCGGGATCCGCCGCCGACAGGGGCGGACGCACCGGAGGCTCAGAGTCGTCGGGACGAGACGGGACCAAAGGCCGTGCGGGCTCCGGTTCCCCAGGTGCCGCCTCGAAGGCCCAGGATGGCAGGTCGGCACCGTCTAGGACACCGGCCGTTGGCATGCGCTCGGTCTCCGGTGGCGCCGACTGGGCATCGTCCAGGCACAGACCCACGCCTTCCCACCCGTCGCCGTCGAAGCCGGATGGCGTGAGCCTGCGGATGTGGGGGTGATCGGTCAGCGCCTTGACCACCAGCGTGTACCAGCAGTCGGGTGCCGGAACGGTGGAGCCACGCCAACCGCACACGACGAGCCGATCTTCTGCCCGTGTCAGCGCCACGTACAGCAGTCGACGGTATTCCTGGTCGCGTTTCTCGTCGCTGGCAGCCCGGGCAGCGGCAGTGACCGTATCTTCTTGGTCACGGCGTGGGCACAGCACAGGCACGCGCCGGTCTGCGTCCGGCCACAAGATGCGGGCACTGCGTGCTGGCGTGGCAACCGTGTCGGGCAGGATCACCACGGGGGCCTGTAGGCCTTTGGCGCCGTGAACCGTCATGATGTGCACCTGGCCCGCGTCCTCACCGCCGCTCTGGTCCTGCTCACGTTTGATCTCGGTCGGGCTAGCCTCCAGCCAGGCCAGGAACGCCTGCAGCGACGGCGTGTTGGAGTCCTGGAAAGAGAGGCAGGCCTGGAGGAACTCATCGATCGGGTCCTGCGCATCGGGCCCGAGCCGGCCCAGCAAGGCGCGCCGTCCACTGACTGGATCGCCCGGGCACGGCCGGGCCAGGATGGTGGCGAATAGCTCGTGCGGCGCCTCGAAATCAGTGCGGGCGAGCAGACCGGCCAGATAGGCGTGGATGGTGTGCCATGCAGGATCGTTTTCCGCCCGTTGGCCGAGTTCTGCCCAAAGTGATCCCCGACGCGGGTGTGCCAGGCCATAGAGCGCGTTCTCGTCGACAGCCAGCAAAGGACCCTTGAGGACCGTGGCGAGCGTCAGATCGTCGTCGGGCAGCAGGAGAAAACCGGCGAGCGCGGTCAGATCCATGACCGACAACTGCTCGGTCAATACCATGCGATCGACGCCGGCCACCGGCACGCCGCGTTCTTTCAAGGCCCGGACCAACTCGGCCACGAAGGCGGTGCGCCGACGCACCAGGACCAGGATGTCACCAGGCACAATCGGCCGATCGCGTGCCGGCAGCCATTCCCCGGCCTGCAGCCATGTGGCAATGTGCGCCGCCAGGGTCACGGCGAGCCGTGCCTGAGGAGCGTCGGTGTCCTCACCGGCAACCGGCGGCTGCCATGGCTGCGGGTCCGCAACCGGCTTCGGTCTGGCCAACGGCCACAACTCGACCCGGCCGGCCTGGCCACGGCGCCAGGCGATGTGGCGGATCACAGTGGTCGGATCTGCGGTCACGCCGGTGCGCGCTGGTGCGCCCGCAAACACGCGGTCCACCGTTTCCAGCACAGCCCGGGTTGAGCGGAATGAGATCTCCAGTTGGACAGGGGCCCAGGCTTGTCCGGCTTGGACAACTCGTTCGGCAAAGAAACGCCGCATGCGGTCGAATTCCGCTGGCGCGGCGCGTTGGAAGCTGAAGATGGACTGCTTGTCGTCGCCGACGGCGAACACGGTGCGCACGGCCTCCCCCGGCATTTCGCGGATACCAGCGCCGGCAAAAAACTCCTCACTCAAGGCACGCACGATGTCCCACTGTTCCGGGTTCGTATCCTGTGCTTCGTCGATCAAGATATGGTCGAGGCCGCCGTCCAACTTGAACAGCACCCAGGCGGCCACGCCGGGTTGGCTGAGCAGGGCCTGTGCCGCCAGCACCAGGTCGTCATAGTCAAGCAAGGCCCGTGACCGCTTGAGGGCTTGGTAGTCGGCCAGCAGGGCGTCGGCGAAAGCAAGCAGCGCACCAGTGAGCGTGGCCACCTGGGCCGCTTTACGCCGGTCTATGGCGTGGGCCAGTCTATCCGCTTCGGCTCGCAGGGCGGACAAGGCTGCTGGGTTGGCGCCGGCGGCCTTTTTGGTGATGAGGCTGGCACGCGGTTTGTCCTCGGTGGTGAGGAACTGCGCCTTGTGAGCGACGAAACCGACAGTGCGTGCCGAACGATCGGCGTCTAACCAGGCCTGGACAGCCAAGCCACGCGCGATATCGGTCTTGCTGCCCGTGGCCAAGGCCCGGCAGGCCTCTCGCAGGCCGGCCGCGTCGATGACGCCCGGATCGCAGGCGGCGCTGGTCACCGCGTCGACCGTCGTCCCAGGGGGCAGCCCGAGGGCGGCGTAGACGGCGTCTCGCAGGCCGATGACACCGCCGTGCCGGGCCAACAGGCGGCGCAGTTGACCCCGTTCCGACATGGCCTCGCGCAGCAGATCGAACAGGGCGTCCTGCTCGAAGGCCGCTGTGAGCGGTTCCAACGCCATGCGCACCATGGGTTCGGACGGGGCGGTCTCGGGCCCTGCACCCCCGGGGCCCGCGTGTCGGGCCCGGTGCAGCACCCGGTGCAAGGCTTGGGTCACCAAGGCATCGGCGGTGCGCTCATCCATGACGTCGAAATGCGGCACCAGCCCACTTTCCAGAGGGAAGCGGCGTAGCAGCGACTGGCAGAAGCCATGGATGGTGAGGATTTTCATGCCGCCGGGGCAGTCGACCACGGCGGCGAACAGGCGGCGCGCCCGGTTGCGCTCGGCGGTGGTGGGACAAGTACCGGTCAACCCAACCAGGTCGTCGGTCAAGGCGTCATCGGTTGCCATCGCCCACCGGCCGAGGGTGCCACTGATCCGTGACGCCATTTCGGCGGCGGCCGCCTTGGTGAAGGTGATGCATAACAGCCGGTGCGGCGGCGTGCCATTGATCAGCAGGCGCAGCACTCGGTCGGTGAGCACCTTGGTCTTGCCGGTGCCAGCCGACGCGGCCACCCAAACGGAAGCCCGCGGATCAGACGCCCGGCGTTGCAGCACACCGGGATCAGGGGGGTGCTGCGCCTCCTCCGGTGGCATAGCGATCGCTCCAAGGTATTGAGGTATCGTTGATTATCGGCGTGTGACACCGGCATGGCTGACGTGAAGCCAGAACGGGCCAGCCAATCGGTGCATTTCCGCGACAGTAGCATGACGGTCGATTGCATCCTGTCTGATCTGACAGGTTAATTCGTCCGGTGATGGGATTACCTACCCGGTGTAAGTCGTTGTGCGCTGCACAAAACATGGAGTCTCAAGATGTTCTCCACGATCTGGGAGAATTTTGATCCGGATCGCGACCTGCCGCGGTTCATCGGATGCCGCTATCGGCAGGCTGATCTGGACCGCGCCCGCCTGCTGCGTCGGGTCACAGGCGCCTTCGGTCGGTGGGTCGCCCGCTTGTGGCATCACCTGGCAAAGCGGCTGCACCCCCATGACTGGCACGGGCCGCATCTCACGGCACACTGAGCTGTTTATGGCCAGCACCAAAACAGTCAGGTGCCCTATCCATCGGATCAGCTTTGTGTTGGCACAAAGCTGATCAGCAGGTCCTTGACATCGACCTGGGTGCCGATTGGGGCGGCGATGCGTTCGATGGTCCCGGTCCGGTCTGTGTGAATCGCCGTCTCCATCTTCATGGCCTCGATGGTCAGCAGCACGTCGCCCGGTTTGACCGGTTGACCGGGGCCGACGGCAATGGAGCTGATCACGCCGGGCATGGGCGCCGGCACGTGGTCCGGATTGGCTTCATCGGCCTTTTCGTGTTGGCGTTTGGTGATCTCTCGACTTTGGTCGGCGATCTTGACCAAGCGCGGTTGGCCATTCAATTCGAAGAACAGGCTCCGCAGACCGTCTTCGTCCGGCTCGCCTATGGCGAGACAGCGGATGACCAGAGTCTTGCCGCGTTCCAGGGTGATGGAAATCTCTTCACCCGGTGCCATGCCGTAGAAGAACACCGAGGTGGGCAGGCGCGATACGTCGCCGTAGCGCTTGCGGTAATTGGCAAAGTCGATGAACACCTTGGGATACATTAGGTAGGAGGCGAGGTCTGTCTCCGACAGGGGGGCCTCCACGGCCGCTTCGCCCTGACCGCGCACGCGCTCCAGATCCGCTGGCGCCAAGATCGACCCAGGCCGGTCGTCGATCGGCATTGCCCCCTTGAGCACGCGCAGGCGCAGCGCCGCCGGAAACCCCATGGCCGGCTGTCCCAGATCACCGCGAAAGAACGACACCACGGAGTCCGGAAACGCAATTTCCTTGCTGGTATCGAGCAAGTCCTGTTCATTGAGGCCGCTGGTGACCATGTACAGCGCCATGTCGCCCACCACCTTGGAGGTGGGTGTCACTTTGACGATGTCACCGAACAGGCGATTGACGGTGGCATAGGCCTCCGCTACCTGCGGCCAGCGTTCTTCGATGCCGAGCGACTTGGCTTGCTGGCGCAGGTTGGTGTATTGCCCGCCCGGCATCTCGTGCAGATACACTTCCGACGTGCCGGCGCGGATGTCGCTTTCGAAATGGACATAATGCCGGCGTACCTGTTCCCAGTAGCGCGACAGGGCGCGCAACGCACCAGAGTCCAGACCGGTATCGCGCGAACCGCCGCGCAGAGCGGCCGCAATGGCACCGAGGTTCGGTTGTGACGTCAAGCCACTCATGGCGTCGAGGGCGCCGTCGGCGGCGTCGACACCGGCGTCGGCGGCAGCCAGGACCGAGGCGGCTGACATCCCGCTGGTGTCGTGGGTGTGGAAGTGGATGGGCAGACCGATTTCTTGCTTCAAGGCGGTGATCAACCGGCGCGCCGCTTCTGGCTTGCACAAGCCGGCCATATCTTTGATGCACAGAATATGGCAGCCGGCGGCTTCCAATTGTTTGGCCAGATCGATGTAGTAGACGAGTGGGTATTTGTCGCGCGCCGGGTCCGTTAGATCGCCCGTGTAACAGATTGCCCCTTCGCAAAGCTTGCCGGTTTCCACCACCGCATCGATGGCCACGCGCATGTTCTCGATCCAGTTCAAGGAGTCGAATACGCGGAACAGGTCGATACCGGTCTTGGCGGCTTGACGCACGAAATACTGCACGACGTTGTCGGGGTAATTGGTGTAGCCGACAGCATTGGCACCGCGGAGCAGCATCTGCAACAGGACGTCCGGGACCGCTTCCCGGAGGTTGGCCAAGCGCTGCCACGGATCTTCGTGCAGGAAGCGCATGGCCACGTCAAAGGTGGCGCCCCCCCAGCATTCCAGCGAGAATAGCTGCGGCAGCGTTCTCGCGTAGGCCGGTGCCGCGGCCAGCATGTCGAAGCTGCGCATGCGCGTTGCCAGCAGGGATTGATGCGCATCGCGTAGCGTCGTGTCGGTCATCAAAAGGCGCGTTTCGGCCCGCATCCAATCAGCGAAGCCGACCGGGCCCAGCGCATCGAGCCGCCGCTTGGTGCCGGGCTCGCCCAAGTCTGCGGTCAGGTCGGACAGGTCGGTTGGCGGCACGGCGGCCGGGGGCAGACTGTCGGGCCGTTTCCCAGCATCGGCATTGCCGTTGACGGTGACATGACCGATGTATTGCAGGAGACGAGTGGCGCGGTCGCGGCGCTCGTCGTAGTGAAGCAGGTCCGGTGTGTCGTCGATGAAGCGTGTGGTGTAATCGAACGCGCGGAACTGCGGGTGGTTGATCAACCCTTCCAGGAACGCCAGGTTCGTGGCCACACCGCGGATGCGGAATTCCCGAAGTGCCCGCGTCATGCGCTTGATTGCCTGGTCCGGTGTTTGGGCCCAGGCGGTCACTTTCTCTAGCAATGGATCGTAGAACCGGGTGATCAGGGCGCCGGTGTAGGTGGTGCCGCCGTCCAGGCGGATGCCAAAGCCGGTGGCGGTGCGATAGGCCAGGATGCGCCCATAGTCTGGGATGAACGACCGTTCCGGATCCTCAGTCGTGATGCGGCATTGCAGCGCATGGCCGTTCAGCTCAATACCGTCCTGGAGTGGAACACCGCTTTCCGCCGCACCGATGGCGGCCCCGGCGGCGATGCGGATCTGGGCTTGGACCAGGTCGATGCCGGTGACCTCTTCGGTGACCGTGTGTTCCACCTGGATACGTGGATTGACCTCGATGAAGTAGAAGCGATCCGTGTCCACATCCAGCAGGAACTCCACCGTTCCAGCGCTAACGTAGTCGGCCGTGCGACCGATCTTCAAGGCGGCGGCACAGAGCGCCTCGCGTTGCCCGTCAGTGAGGAAGGCAGCCGGCGCCCGTTCCACCATCTTCTGGTTGCGCCGCTGCACCGAGCAATCCCGCTCGTACAGGTGCACCAGGGTGCCATGGCGGTCGCCGAGAATTTGCACCTCCACGTGGCGGGCGCGCTGAACCAGCTTTTCAAGGTAGACTTCACCGCTGCCGCTGGCCAGTTCAGCTTCGCGTCGGCCGGCCAGCACGGCACCGGCGAGCTGCTCGGGACCGGCGATCATTCGCAT
This sequence comes from Azospirillaceae bacterium, assembly GCA_028281465.1. Classification (GTDB taxonomy): domain Bacteria; phylum Pseudomonadota; class Alphaproteobacteria; order Azospirillales; family Azospirillaceae; genus JANQJV01. The sequence continues at coordinate 11,751 of JANQJV010000417.1, forward strand.
GCCGCGCCCACCGCCGCCCCAGCTTGCCTTGAGCATGAGTGGATAACCGATGGCGGCGGCCTGGGCCGTGACGACGGCCATGTCGTCCCCCAGCGGCCCCGTCGCTGGCATGACCGGAACACCGGCGGATTCGGCGATCGCGCGTGCGGTCACTTTGCTGCCGAGCCGGCGCATCACGGCCGCCGGCGGACCGACAAACAGGATGCCTACCCGTTCGCAGGCATCGACGAACTGGGGGTTCTCCGATAGGAACCCGTAACCGGGGTGGATTGCATCGACGTGAGCCGTGACGGCGATGCGGATGATATCGTCGATATCGAGATAGGCCTTGACTGGTCCACGGCCTTCGCCGACGCGGTAGCTCTCATCCGCCTTGAAGCGATGGAGGGCAAGCTGATCCTCTTCGGAGTAGACAGCCACGGTCGTGATGCCGAGTTCGGTGGCGGCCCTGAGGACGCGGATGGCAATCTCGCCACGGTTGGCGACCAGCAGCCGCCGGATTCCCGGTGTTGTCACGCGTGAACCTCCTCGTCGCTACGCGGTCGGTGGCTAAACGCCGGGGGCATTGTGGGAGAGAACCAAGGCAAGATAAACAACAACGATCGTCCGGCGGCGCAGACTGCACGGCGCCGGCCATTTCCGTCGATCGACTGAATAGGAACCTTAGTCCGTCGTGTTGGCTGCCGTTTCGGCCTCCGGTGTCGTACCGCCGGAGGCATCGGCCGGTGCCTCTGCGATCGGGCTGCCGACAAGCGCCTCTGGCACGCCGGTCACCGACAGCAGGTATGGCGAGTCGTCCCCTTGGCCCTGCACCACGACGAAGTAATCGCCGGCGGCAAAACGGCCCTGAAGCTGATCCACGGCGGTACCCGGTGATTCGGCGCGGGCAATCTGAAGGCCGGTGTGGTCGTAGAGGCCGAGATTGACGTCACTGACCAGTCCGTTCAACGCAATGGCCAGATAACCGGCAACCGGTAGGGTGACCGCGTAGTAATCGGCCGGTGTCGCGACGGTGACGACTCCGCCGATCGTTGTGGTACCCGTTTCGGCCTCGCCGAGAACCGTAGCTTGTTCCGGTTCATTGCTCGCCTTTGCATCGATCGCAAGCACGAATCGATAGGAACTTTCCGCCGTTCCGTCATACGCGGCACGCAGGTAATAGGCGCCGCTGGGCAATGGGCCGGACATGGTCAGCGCCTTTCCGGCCGTTACCTCGGTGCTGGCCAGCAGCCGACCGGTTCCATCATGGAGGGTGAAGCCGATGGCTGCGTCGATGGCGCCGGTTTGCAGGATTACGTGGTCGGCATTGGCCACGTTGAAGTGGTAGACGTCCTCGTGGTCGCCATTGCCGAGCCGCCCCATGATGGTTTTGGCGACCGGAGCCGCCGTTCCGACCGACAGGGACTGCGGTCGGTCGACGCCCGGGTCGGTATGCGCACTCAGGGCCACGGCATACGGTGTTGTCGCACCACTGCCGCGCACCGTCAGGCGGTAATGACCCGCTTCGAGGTCACCCGACAAGGTGATCGGCCGTGCGAACGGGGCCTGGGTATCGGCAATCACCGCATTCGCCGCGTCGAGCAAAGTGGCACGCAGGCCAGCCGTCTGTTCGAAAATCGCAACGTGCACCGTTTCGGGTTTCGTGAGCGAAAAGCGGTACTCCGCGCCGGCTTCGGTGCCGCTGACGGTGTTGCGGAACTCGCGGCTCAAGCCCGACAACGGACCCACGTCGATCTGCTGTGCCGCGGCCTCTTCGGTCATTGACGTGCCGGCGGCGATGGCGATGGCCGCCACCACGGCCGCAGACAGGGGCGACGACTTTTGCCAACCCATGCCTCCCCCCGTGGTCGGCAGCCTTGCCTGGCTGATCATCATCACGGACGCACCACACCGGTCTGACCACTTCGCCAGGCTAACAACGCGCCACGCAACGCATGAGCGAGTTCAAGCCGTTCCTCCGGGGACAGAAAGGCACCGATGCGCAACGAGTGGCCATGGGACGATACGCGAAGAGCGCTGTGATGCTGGGGTGGATCATCCATCGACACCCGCACCCAGGCTGGTTCAAAACTCCACGATTGCGGTTCGTGAGTCCGCGTGATGCGCCATACCGTGAGGGCACGCTCGGTCAACCGCACGGTTTCGTAAACCTGGGCGTCTCGATAATTGATGCGAAATGCCAGATACACCAATCCGATTTCAAGGCCGAGGAAGCCTAAGACCGGCCAGGCGCCCTGGATCAGGAACGCCACGCCGACGGCTGCACTGCTGCCGCCGAACACGACCATGAGCAGCGTGAAACCGGACGGCGGAAGGCTGCGGTGCGGGTGTAGGACCGCATCGAACAAGATCGGATAAGCCATGCCGCTCGCTTGCCTTCTCGGATCGACCATGGCAGGGGAGTATACGGCGGTTGGCGCCCGGGTAAAGCCCGAGCCGTTCGCTCGGATCAGGAAACCACCGTCGTGTTGCAGCCGGGGTGCGATCGGTGGTTCGGAAAGGGACCATGACCCCAAAAGATCGTCAGGAATTCTTCCAACGCCTTGCGACCGCAAATCCGGACCCGCAAGGCGAGTTGGCGCACTCGGATGCCTATACGTTGCTGGTGGCCGTCGTGTTGTCCGCCCAGGCCACCGATGTCGGTGTGAACAAGGCAACGCGGGCCCTCTTTCCGGTGGCCGATACGCCCCATAAGATGGTCGCATTGGGCGAAGACGGTCTGAAAAACTACATCCGCACGATCGGTCTGTTCAACAGTAAGGCAAAGAACATCATCGCTTTGTCCCAGAAGTTGATAGCCGACCACGGTGGCCGGGTGCCGGTCGAGCGCGCGGCGCTGGAGGCGTTGCCGGGGGTTGGCCGAAAAAGCGCCAGCGTGGTGCTCAACATGGCTTTCGGGCACGAGACGATCGCCGTCGACACACATGTCTTCAGAGTTGCAAACCGTACCGGACTCGCCCCGGGCAAGACACCCTTGGCCGTTGAGCAGATGTTGGAGAACGTGGTGCCGCCAGCGTACCGCCGGCACGCTCACCACTGGCTCATCCTGCATGGCCGCTACGTGTGCGTCGCGCGTCGCCCGAAATGTCCAGAATGCTTGGTTGCATCGTTGTGCGCATACACCGACAAGACCGTGGCCTCGCCCGCTTGACCGTATCGAGACAATGCCACGTCACGTGTCGGCCCGGCATGCCGGATCTGTCAGAGAGCCGCTTTTTTCGGGAATGGCCTATTCACCGCCTTCCGGCTGGGCCGGCTGGAGGAATGAACTTGCCGCCGACTGCGACGCGTCCCCAGTTGCCGGAATGACTTGAATTGATTTGGCTGGCGCAGTTTGCGTCGGCCGTTCCTCGGCGACTGTGTCGTTGGTTCCCACCTGCACATCGCCGACGAGCTGGCCACCGGCCTCGACTTCCAGTTCGCCGTAGCGGATCGTGCCGTGGATACGCCCCGTACTGCGCACTTTCATGCGCCCGCGCACACGCAGATGTCCTTCGAAGCGCCCGGCCAGATCGGCCTCGTCAATTTCTACGGTGCCCTTGAAGAACCCGGACTCGGCGATTTCGATCAGCCGGCCGTCGCGTAGCGTGGCCTCGACCAAGCCTTCAACCACCAGCATGTCACAAGCGCTGATCTCTCCCGACAACGATATTTCGCGCCCGACGATGAGTTTGCGCATCTTGCGATCGGTCTCGTTGTCCATCTTGGCCTGCCGATCCCCATGGAGTCCATTGCCAATCGGACTGGTCGCACCGGGGAGCGGCAAGTTGCCCAGGACATCGGCGCTTAGCCGTCGTGCCGAGGTTCCGGGAATGTCGATGGCCCGTCGCGGCATATCCGGTTTGGTCGCAGCAACCGGGGGGGGGGCAGCAGCGGTCAAGGACGATGGTGGTGGGGCCGGAATGGAGCGAGTGCCGCTGACGGCGGTTTCTCCCACGCGGTCGAACCGGCTCGGGCGGGTGGCCGGACTCGCTGGCAAGACGTTATCGATATCGAAAGACCGATCCGTGTCTGCGCCGTTGTCATGTTCAGCTTTGACTGAACCCGCCGGTGCCCCTCTCCGCCCGAACAGCTTGTTGGCCATGCGTTGCTGTCCTTAAAGAATTCTATCGACATGGCGATGACAATCGCCGGTTGTGGCTCGCCCGGACCCACCAACGACCGGTGCTCCGCAGTCGTGCCCGTGACCGGATTTCGGTCGCACCGGGTGGGCGCAAGTCGGACGTCGTGCCACAATGGAGGCAGACTAAACGCCCCTATCCTGTTTGGAAAAGCACAATTCTCCACGATGTTGAGATTTCTCAATGACGGCCTGGATCGCGATTTCGGAACGCAGGCCGGTGGCGGCGAGGCATAGACGCCCCGCGCGTGGGGTTTTCCGGTGGCAGCGACCTGTGGGAGTGCCTATTCTGCGTTGCACCACATTGGAACGGTTTCGGGATCTGGCTGAATGACTGATCAGACTTATCATGTCCTGGGGATTGGCAATGCAATTGTCGATGTATTGAAGCATGAGACCGATGATTTCCTTTACGAGCACGACATCGAAAAGGGGGCCATGACCCTTATCGACGCCGAACGTGCCGAGTGGCTTTATGCCCGCATGGCGCCTGCGACCGAGGTTTCCGGCGGCTCCGCCGCCAACAGCATGGCTGGTTTGGCCTCTTTGGGCTGTCGTGGGGCCTATATCGGCAAGGTCAAGGATGATCCGCTCGGTCGGGTGTTCCGAACTGATATCGAGACGACGGGCATCGTGTTTCGGACCCCGGCCGAAACCCAAGGGGCACCGACGGCACGATGCCTCATTGTGGTCACGCCGGATGCCCAGCGGAGCATGAGCACCTATCTCGGCGCCTCGACCGATTTGGGGCCCGAGGATGTGGACGGGAAACTGGTCGCGTCGGCCGCGGTGACTTATCTCGAAGGGTATCTTTGGGACAAACCACGGGCCAAGAATGCCTTCTTGAAAGCGGCAGATGTGGCGCATCAGGCGGGACACCGCGTGTCCCTCTCGTTGTCCGACAGTTTCTGTGTCGACCGGCACCGGGTCGAATTTCTCGATCTGGTTCGCGACCATGTCGATGTGTTGTTTGCAAACGAGGCGGAGATCACCTCGCTTTACCAGACGGATGGGCTCGACCAGGCGGTGGCCCAGGTGCGCGGGCAGTGTGAGATTGCCGTCGTCACACGGAGCGAGAAAGGGTCGCTGGTGGTGACCCATGACGCCATCCACGAGGTGGCCGCCGAACCGGTCACACATGTGACCGATACCACTGGTGCCGGCGATCTGTATGCCGCCGGTTTTCTCGTCGGTCTGACGGCTGGACAGGATCTGCCGGTGTGCGGCCGGCTGGGGGCGATCGCCGCGGCAGAGGTGATCAGCCATCTGGGCGCACGGCCGGTGGCCAGTCTGGCCAGCCTGGCACGCGCGAAGGGGATCGCCCTTTGATCGGAAGCGTGCCATGGCTCCTGGACCCCGTTGACGGATGAGGATCGAATGGTTGGGAGATGGAACGCGCGTGCCGTCGCGGCCGGAAGAATCCGAACGTGGGCTGCGGTTTTGGTGATCGCTGGATACGGTTTCGTGGGTGCCGGCACGGCCTGGGCCGGTATGCTCTCGCAAGGGGCGTTCGGCGCCGGCTACGCCACGATTCCGACCACGGCGGTGCATGTCGTGGCGTTTCTGGCGGTTGGGTTATGGGCCGGATTACACAGCGGGGCCGCGGTGTGGGAGCTGCCGCTGTTGGCCGCCGTGGGTGTGGTTGCTGCCGGCATCATCGCCGACGCAGGGGTGGCTTTGCCCTATGCCAACGAAGGCCTGTATGCGTCTTTATTCGTGCTTGGCTTGTTTGTGGCGTTGCCTTTCGGCCGCCTTCCGCTGATTCTGGCGGCCATGACGGTGGCAGTTGCTATGGTTTTCCATGGCTACCCGCATGCCCGGCCGATCGGCGACGGGGACGGCGTGTGGTACTGGTTGGGCATGGTGGCCGGTGGCTTACTGGTGTCGCTGGCTGGGGTGGGCCTTGCCGGTTTTGCGACCTATCTCTTTACCGTTCGCGCGGTGCACGGGCTAGGTGTGGCAATCATGGCATTGGGAGCGTTCTATCTCCTCGAGTTCGCCCAATTGCTTTGACGATCGACCGCTCGGTCGCATTTCTGTCATTGCCTCGCAGCGACAAGTGCAGGTGCGAAACCGGAAGGATTGCGGACCGGTGCCAGGCAAGGCGTTGATGCGGTCGGAGACAGTGATCTTGGCCGCTGCGGGTCCGACGGCAATGGAGACGATCGGTCGTGTGGCGGTGCGGGACAGTTTGGCTGGCGATGCTGCTGGCGGCATCGCTGCCGGCGATGGAGCCAGTCGGCACCGCCGCCTGGGCCGGCGATTTGCGCTACTTCCGAATCGGCACAGCGGCGACCGACAGCACCTATTTTCCGGTCGGTTCGCTGATTGCCAGCGTTATCAGTTCACCACCGGGCGCCCCGGAATGTGAGACCGATCAGCGCTGCGGCATTGCCGGTTTGATTGCCGTGGCGCAGTCGACCGCGGGCAGTGTCGAGAATTTGGCCTTGCTGCGGGACGGCGTGTTGGATGCCGTTCTCGTGCAGGCAAATCTGGCGCATTGGGCTTTCCACGGCACTGGTTATTATCGCCGGCACCCACCGTTCAAGGATTTGCGTGCCGTGGCCTCGCTGTTCGTGGAAGCGATCCATGTGGTGGTGCGCCAGGATTCCGCTTTGACACGGATCGAGGAGCTGCGGGGGCGGAGCGTGTCGATCGGCGCCCCCGGGTCGGGGACACAGGTGGACGCACGCCTGGTTCTGTCCGCGCATGGTTTGCAGCCGAGCGAGATTCATCAGGTTGTGTTGCGCACGGGCGAATCGGCGGACCGTTTGCGGTCCGGCGCCTTGGGGGCATTCTTTGCCGTGGGCAGTCCCCCGCTGTCGGCGGTGCGTGATCTGGCCGAGCGCTTGCCGATTCGCCTCCTGCCATTCGCCCCGTCGGCCGTGCACCGGCTCACAGCGCAATATCCGTTCTTGATCGAGATGGCGGTGCCGGGGGGCGTTTATGCTGGGGTCGATACCACCAAGACGCTTGGCATTGCGGCCCTGCTCCTGGTGCGGGAGACTCTCGAGCCTGACCTGGTGTATGCGTTGGTGCGAACACTGTGGCATAAGCGCACCGGCCCCCTGTTCAAAACAGCAGGCACGGCCGGGCAGGCAATTCGACTGGCGGAAGCCGGGCGTGGCGTGTCCATCCCGTTTCATCCTGGCGCCCGTCGCTTCTATCGCGAGCGTGGCTCCAAGATCGAACCGGCGCCGATTCCTGCCGCGAATGCCGACCCGGTACTGGCAGCGCCAGGAGAGCGCACAACCGGAGGCGGTTCCATTGATGCCGACAAGACGGTCGCGGATCAATTGGTGCGCTCTGCTCTGACCGGCGTGAGTGCCAACTGAGGTCGATACCACCAGCGGCCGGACGCGGACATCGTCGGAGTTCGGCACCGCCGGCCCGTGTCTCGCTCCGGGACGCTGCCGTCCTCGTGGCACTTTGGCTCTATGGTCTGGGAGGCGTCCCGGCGCCCCAGAACCCCGGAATGGTCGAGGTACTGATCGGGCTCTGTCTTTGGGTCGGCCTGGGCGGCTGGCCTGCGTACGCGCTTGCCAGCGGACTGCTGTTACGGCGGAAAGATCTGCAGCCTTTCGAGATGATGGGCACGCTGGCGTTTCTCTACCTCGCCTGGGTACCGTTGGCACGAGGGGTGGCGCAAGGCTGGGCTCTGGCGGACGTCCTGCGTGACTGGTTGCCGATGTTGTTCCTTTTCCTGCCCTTGCTGGTGCACCGGCGGTTTCTTGGCTGTGAGGCGACTGGTCGGCGGATTGTCGCGGCCGGTCTCGCAGGGGCCGGCATCCTGTTCGCGCTGCGTTGGTGGAGTGACGCTGGTTGGTGGTTTGCCGGTATCGGCCGCGTGGCCATGGCGGACGGTGCCGACTATCTCCTGAATGCGCCGTCCGTTGTGTTTGCTGCGGTGCTGCTGCCGTTGCTGGGGTGCCGACTCCTCTGTGAGCGGGCCACCCCCTGGCACCTGCTGGTGGCGGGGGGGCTGTGCGTCCTTGGCGGCATTGGTGTTGCGGGAGTGGCCGGGGCGGTGCATCGGTTCGCCTTGGCCGGCATCGTGGCAGCCTACCTGTGCTTTGCCGTCTGGTATCTGTCCCGATCCGTATTGCCCCTGGCGTTTGTCCTTGGTGGCGTTGCGATCGCCATTGTCGCGGCACCGCTTCCGTTGGTCGGCGTCATCGATCACGTGAATGAAAAGAGCCGCCTGGTCGGCGCGAACGCCCGAATTGAGGAAACGACGGCTGTTCTAAATTTCGTAGGAAAATCCTGGGTATCGATCGTCATCGGCGAGGGATGGGGGGCCGTGTTCAGGAACCCGGCCGTGGGCTGGTGGGCCGTGTCGTTCACCCATGCCTTGCCCACTTACCTCCTTCTCAAATCCGGGTTGATCGGGGTGCTGCTGACCCTCGGCTACTTGGTTTGCTTGATCCCGGAGGCGACACGTCTGCTGACGCGCGACGTGCCGCTGACATTGGCCGTGATCGCCGCTTGCGCCGGTGGCTTGGTGCTATACACCAGCTTCAAATTCCTCGACTTTGGCCTGTGTCTGGCTTTGGTCGTGTTGGCCGACGGCCCCGGGGCGCCCCGGGCTCGGCCGGGGGACGCGGGACGGAAAACCCTGCGGAGCCGGGACACCTAGGGGGACCGCCTGGGTATGGTCTTTGGCATGGTCATGGGCTGGCTTGCATTCTATGGTATGCGGAGAAGTTGCCGAGGTGCCTCGTCATGACCGAGATCGCATGTCCTTATGCCGGTGCGGCCTGGGAGCATACGCCGTTTTCCTTGCGCCGCTTCCTGCGTGTCACGCTCTCGGGCTGCCACCTTGTGATCCTGTCGACCATCTTGTGTGCCTTGGCGGGGCTCCTGTTCCTTCGCCTGATGCCACCGACCTTTACGGCAAGCATGGTGGTTGGGCCGATGGCACGGAGCGGATCGGCAGCCATGGGGCCACGCCAACCGGGCGCGGAAGCGCGGATTGCGGTCAGTCTGGCCGAATTCGGTAACGCCGATGAACAGTTATCCGATTTCCGGCGCTACCTCTCGCTTCTCGGTTCGGTCCCGGTGGCGGAGCAGGTTATGGGGCGGCCGGACCTGTTGGTGCGTTTGTTTCCCGACCGTTGGGATGCGGTGACGCAAACCTGGCGCCAGCCCACATCGATCGGTGGCAAGCTGCGCAGCTTGGTGCACCTGGCGGCCGGCCGAGCGCTCTGGATCGAGCCAGATGCGGTGGTGGTGGCCGAGACCCTTGGTCGGGCCTTGGCCGTTATGCCAGTCGGACAGGGGCCCTTGCATCGCATCGTGTTCCGCCACGCCGACCGGGCCACAGCTCTCGCTGTGTTGCGTTTGGTCTCTGTCGCTGCCGACCAGCGTTTGCGGCGCGAGGCCCTGCGGCGGAGCGCAGCCGGGATCGCCCATATTCGCGGCCGCCTGGACGATACGATCGACATCGATCATGAGGCGGCGCTGGGCAATCTCCTGGCCGAATACGAGCGGGCGGCCATGATGACGGAGCTTGACCTGCCGTTTGCCGCCGATCCGCTGCAACCTCCGCACGCCAAACGTTTTCCCGACTGGCCCGACCCGGTCACAGTTCTCGGCCTTGCGGCAGCGCTGGGCCTGGTGCTCGGCTTCCTATCGATCGTCTTGCGTGCTGCCTGGACGGCCGGTAAGCAAGAGCCAGGATAACTGACCGACGCCTGACCGAACTGCGGAGGAATCACGATGGCCGGACGGGGAGGATGCCGCGTAGCACGGGCGGCTCTTTTGATCAGTACGGTGACAGGGCTTGCAACGGTGCCGTCGGTGCGGGCCGAGGTCGTGGCGTTGACCGACCGTCTTGTCACCGAGTTCATGGCCGACTATGCGGATGTTCTTGGCTCCCAAAATCCCGATCGCGTCATCGCGTTCTTGCGGCGCCACTATCTCAACGACACGACGACCGTGATGGATATGAGCATTGCCATGCCGGGCGCTTCAGAACCGGTCCTGCAAACGCTCAGGTTCACCCCAGCCGAACAGATTGCGCAGTTGGAAACCACCCGGGAGCATTTGGGCACCTCGCCTGACTACCACTTTTCGGTCGAATTGGCTGAGATCAATGTGGCCGATGATGGCAGTGCGGCCACGGTGGTCTACCGGACCGACGAGCGGTCGACACTTCCCATTCGAAGCGAAGATGGCGGTGTCGTCGAATTGATTTCAGAGAACGTCGGGGATTGTTCGGCAACCTTGTTGGCCGGCTACGCCACGATCAAAGTTGCGGCCATCTCTTGCCGGTCGTCGCTGACCGCGCGCCGCTGATTTGCGAGGCCGGTCGCCAGCGATGCCCGAGCGACGTCCTATGGGCGACATTCCGGTTTCCGTGGTTGTGATGACGCGCAACGAAGCGGCCAACCTGCCCGCTTGTTTGGCGTCGCTTCGTAGGTTCAACGAGTGTTTTGTCGTTGATTCATCCAGCACCGACGGGACTCGTGCCGTGGCCGAGCGGCATGGTGCCCGCCTGGTGCCATTCCAGTGGTCCGGGGCCTACCCGAAGAAGAAACAGTGGTGTCTTGAGACCCTGCCGTTTCGGCATGAGTGGGTGTTTTTCATCGATGCCGATGAGCGGGTATCGGACGATTTGGCCGACGAGGTGGCCCATGTGCTGGCCGGACGGCCGCCTCAGGCCGGGTTCTTCGTGACCGGGCGTTACCGATTCCTTGGCCATAATCTGCGGTTTGGACCGCGAACCCACAAGCTGGCTCTTCTCAGGAAGGGGAGGGCGAGGTTTCACCCGGTGCCAGATTTGGACGTCACAACCATGTGGGAGGTGGAAGGACACTACCAACCCGAGCTTGACGGCCCAGCGGGACGGCTGCGCGGGGCCCTGCGCCACGCCGACACCCGCTCCCCCTATGCCTGGTTCGACCGACACAACCGTTACTCCGACTGGGAAGCCGCCCTCTGGGTAACCGGCGGATTCAAGGCGGTCGACGATCACGAGCGACCAACCCGGCGATGGCTGAAGCGGTTGTTCCGCTCGCTGCCAGCCCGGCCTCTGATGGTGTTCTTTCTGGATTATATCATTCGGCTGGGGGCACTAGATGGAATAGCTGGCCTTCATCTTTGCATCGCCCGCGCATTCTACTACTGGCAGATTGATATGAAAGTGCATTGGCTGCGTTATGGAAAAACCGATCAGGGTTGATGGTGTTCGGATGATCGGCCGTTGTCTCCGCCCAAGACCTTGATCAGATCGAAGGTGCGTTTGCGAACGCCCGGGTCGGAGATGCGGTAGTAAGCCCGCACCAGTTCCAGTGTCTCGCGCCGCGCCATGGAATCACATTCATCGGAGTCGACTGGAGTCTGATTCTGTGGTTCAACATATGCGTCCTCGGCTCCGGGCATATCATCGAAAAAGAAGCTGACTGGCACACCCAGAACTTGAGAAAGGTTGAACAACCGGCTGGCACTGATCCGATTAGACCCGCGCTCGTATTTTTGCAGTTGCTGAAACGTTATTCCGACCGCTTCGCCCAGCTTCTCCTGGCTCAGACCAAGCAACGTACGCCGAAGGCGAAGACGGGCACCCACATGAACATCGATCGGATTCGGCCCTTCGCCCCGTCTCGACACAACGGCCGGGGTCAGCGGCAAAGTATCAATGCTATTCATTGTTTTCCTCTAACTATGCTGCAACCCAGTCCATGGTTAACGCAAACACTTTGAATCAAAAAGTACTTCATGGTCGAGGGTGAGTTTGAAATGTAACGTGTTGTACGGTAGCAACAAAAATCCGGGATTCTTGTGTGACTTTTGGGGTCATTCCGCTCCGTTTCGATGCCGAACAGCGCCAAAGGGCGAACAAAGCCGGAAACCGGTATCGGAGGGCAAACGCGAGATATTGAGCGCCGGTAATGCACCAACCTTGGAGCACGCCATGGCCGAATAACTCACGCCGAATCCGACGTTGATCTTCCCGTCCTGTTTGGGCGTGGCAAACCGACAGTCCAGCCGGTGCCAAATGGGCGAAAGGGAAAGGCAGGTGCAGCACCGTGCGCGCCCGTTCCAAAGCCTGGAGCGTCATGCGGTAGTCCGCTCCGATCGCATAGCGCAGATCGAAGCAGAGCCCATGGAGCAATTGTCGACGGTAGAGGATCGCTTGGTGATGCGCGAACATGCCGTACCAGGCATGGCGATGGTGGCGTGCCGGTTTGCTCAGCACCTGGCCACTCCGGGTTTCTTCCCACGCGTCACCGTAGATGATGTCGGCCGGTCGGGGCTGCTCGGCCCAAGCCGCCACGCGGCCGAGAATGCCGGCGTGGGCGAGGCGGTCGCCGGCGTTGAGGAACAGGACAAACCGTCCGCGGGCCCGGGCAAGACCTTGGTTCATCGCATCGTAGGGGCCGTGGTCCGGACGCGATTGCCACCAATCGAGGGTAGCGGTCCAGGTATGCAACCACGCCAAAGTCCCGTCAGTCGACCCGCCGTCGATCACCAACCATTCGAAATCGTGATGGGTTTGTTGCGTCAGGCTGTCATGGGTTCGCTCCAAGCCCTCACGGTCGTTCAACACGACTGTGACAATCGAGATCAGAGGCGGCGGTCGAAAGGTCATTCTCCCAGGACTTTCAGGGAGGCCGCGGTCAGGGCCAGTTGACCCAACAGACCGGCTATGGATTGGGTGAGGTCGAGGATGTCGAATGGCTCCGGATCGCGCGGCACGACGATGGTGCTGCCCGGTGGGACCGGCAGCGATGTGCCGTCCCAAGGGTGATCCATCACCGGTTGGGCCGATCCGTCCGGCAAGAGCACGTAGATTCGGTCGTCGTCGGCGTGGCGAGTCAGTCCGCCGGCGTCCCGCACATAGCGGCGGGGCGATTGGCCGGACACAAACGGCAGTGTCGATGGTGACAGGACTTCGCCGACCACGCTGATCAGGGCGGCGTGTCTGGGTATGACGATCCGGTCGCCATCGTGCAGCAGCGTGTCGCGGTGCGGGCGAGCACGGAGGACAGCCGGGTCGGCTTCGACCGTAATCCGTCCGACCGGCGCGACCGAGCGCAAGTCGGCGACCAGGGCGCGGAGTTGAGCCGCCTGTGCCGCCTCCAGGGGGGCGCCGTCGGAGTGACCGTGGATCAAGAGGCGTTCCAATTCGGCGGCCGCCTGAGCGAACCGACGTTGTTGCTGCCGGCGCTCGCTGACTCGCGTAACCACCGCGCCAGCAGGATAAGCCTGATCGGTCAAGCCGCCGGCACGCTGCAGGACCGACAGCAGCGTATCGGAGCGGCGCAGCGGATAGACGCCCGGATACCGGACTTCGCCTTCGACCCGTACGGTCGCCTCGGTGGCCTGCCGAAAGCGCGGCGGCACCCGAATCGAGTCACCTGGGCGCAAATGCGAATAGTCAGACCACGCGACGGCTTGGAGCGGAACCGGTCCCGGGCGCCTGCGGTCCACCGGCACGATTTCGATCGCCGACGGATCGGCATCGGCCGTCAGACCACCAGCGGTCTCGACAACTGTTGCCAGGTCGGTGGCACCGACAATCGGATAACGGCCCGGGTTCCGAACTTCGCCGGTCACCAGTACGCCGTGGTCGGACGCCACCGCCAGCAAATCGCCCGGGATCTTCGAGTCGGCATCGGATCGGCCGGCCCAAGCCGACTCCGGGCTCGGGACGGTGGCAGCCCACCGGTCGAGCGCGTGCCAAGTGGCGTCGTCGACCAGCTTTGGTGAAGCCACATTGAGACGGGTTCTCATCTCTTCGATGGTGACGTCGTCCGGCTTGGATTGCGACAAACCTCTCGACGCCATCAGGGCGCGTCGCAACGCTGAGGTTTCGAACACATGCACGCGATCGCCCGGGTGCAGCCGGTGCTCGACGTGTTGGCCCAGCACGGCCCTCGGCGAGAAGGGAACGATCCGATCAATCCAGCGCTGGCGGTCGAGCCGGACGATCAGTCCGAACAACGGGTAGGCACCGCGGCGCAGGGCGGCACCAGCACGCAATGCCTGCCGCAGGGAAAGACCGGGGCGAAGTGGTCGTGTGCCCGGGTTGTGCACATGGCCGAGCAAGGAGAAGAGGTTGGTATCGATCGACCAAACACCATCGGCTGTGGATGTCGGTCGAAAGAACGGATTTGTTCCCGACCCGGTGCCCGAGGTCATGGTGGCGTACAGGTGTCGCGCCGCGTCCGGGTCGGCGACCGGGTAGAAGCCAGCCCGCGGCCGTCCGTCGCGCACGAAAACGGCATGGTGCAGCGCGAAAGCAAGCGTGTCCGGATGCTCGGCAAAGACGGAGGGACAGTCTCGGTCCGGCCCGGTTAGGCTACGCGCAGCGTCGGCCAGCGGTCCGGCGGCCAGGGGGCCATCCGGGAAGGCGGTGAGTTCACGGGCGAGGACACCCAGCGCAGCGCACGTCGCCTCCGTCGGTGGGGCCCCACGCAACACGGCCAGAACCGATCGGGAACTGAGGAAATCCACATCATCAGTACCCAGAACGATCAGTCGGTCTCCGTCCTCTAGCGGCCAAACCGGCGACGGTCCCCCGTCGTGCACGGGTGGCAACGCGGTCGCCCGCAGGGCACGGCGCCGGTCGGCGGTTTCCCGACGGTCCAAGATGGCGAAATGGAGATACGGCGATGGCCCCATGCTGCCCGGCGGAAGCAGAACCTCTGGTGTCACTCCATGATCCAGAGGGCGCGGACCGGGGCGGTGCACATGGCCGAGCACCGTGACGGTGTTGGTCTGGGCATCCTGGGCCGGCCGCACCCACAGGATGCTGCCCGCCTCGATCAGGCGCACGGACAGAGGCGCAATGGCTGCACTCCGATCCCGCCCGTCGGCATCGATCGACTGGCGCACCCCGCGCAGCGGGCCGGGACGGATGGGGCCGCCGGCCAACCTCACCGCGTCGTGTGACGGAATACCTGCATGGCTTGGCGGCAGTTCGAAGATGCCAGGCCGTTGCACATGGCCGGCAACGGCGATGGTCGGTCCGATCGGCGGAACCAGGATGCGGTCTCCGTCACTGAGCTTGGGCAGGACGGGGTCCAAATCCGTCAGGAGAAGGCCATAGAGATCCACGGTTTCTCGGTGCCCGGTGCCGGCTCGAATGACCGAGATGGCGCGCAGGCTGCCCGACTTGGTGATCCCACCAGCAGCGAGAAGGGCCTCTAGGACGCCGTCGAAGGCCGTCAGAGCGTGGAAGCCGGGGGCAGATACCGCGCCGGTGATGAGAATTGGCCGGTGACGCAGGGCTGAAAGGGAGACGAACCCCTTCGAGCCGCGAAACCGTTCGGCCAAGCGGGCGCGAATCTCTGCCCGTACGTCCTCCAAGGAGCGCCCGGCCGCCATGGTCGGCGCCATCTGGGGCAATGCCAGCCGTCCCTCGGCATCGACGGTCACATTTGCCGACAGCGATGCCGGGCCGGTCAGGGTGATTGTCAGTTCATCGCCGACCCCGAGCTGGTAGTTCCCGTCAATCTGCCCGGGTAACCGAGCGTCAATCCCACGTCCGAATCGGCTGGATGTATGAAACTGACGATGACCGAAGAGGCGTAGAGGCAGGCCAGTTCTTTCCTCGTAGTCTTTTTCAATGGAGCTGATGATTGGTCGTGGACGGGGCCATGGCACATCAGGGTCGATCCCATGGCTTTCGCCGACGGTAAGCCATAGGAGGGCCAGACCCGGAATCAGCATCCAGGCGGAGCCTCTGTACGCAGCAGCAAACATCAGCGCTTCCAAGCCACATGGTTACCCAGAATGCTATGACCTGTCGCATGCTATCGCATGCACAACCTGCAGACTGTGCGACAGGCTGGGCTGGGAACGCAACTGGGATTTTGATCGCGACCGTCGCTTGGGTCTGTTTGTGTCGATCACGGGCTCAACCCGAAGGGGAAAACCACTTGGTCGCAAAAAACCGGCGGAGTATATTCGTACCAAACATGATCTCAGAAGCGTGACTTCGGTTTTCTCAATAGCAGTATAGGGCTACGAAATTGTAACCACGAAACGACCTCGGTGGGATCGAGCCAGCGACGGTAGCTTTGGCGCGAGCCGGACTGATGCAGGGTCAGGGAACCGTCAAGATCATTGATTGTTCGCAGGGTCGGCAACACCCGTGGGACTCATACCAACGGCCCGAAACAAGGACCGGTCCTCGGGCCGCCCTGTTTCGGAGCGCCGGCAGGGATGCCAGCGCTCCTCGTTCAGCGCCGAAACCGAACGTGTCGTCAATGCGGGCCATGGGTATCACCCATAAAAATCCTCGATCAACGATCGCTCGTCTTCGCCGACACCGGCGAGCCAGTCGTCAACGATCGACTCGCCGAGATTTCTGAAAAACCGATCGAGTGTGCTGGAAGGGGGCAGGACCGTCACACCGGTCTCGGTCAGACGGGCCAAGAAGGATGTGGCCAGCCGGCGGCTCTCTGTCCAGCCGCGCACACTGGCGGCCTCGGCCGCTTTGAGCACGTCGTCGCGCAAGGGATCGGGCAGAGCGCGCCAGGCATCCAGGTTGACCAGGGTGGCGTTCTTGGGAATCCACGCGTCGAGCCGGTAGAAGTGATCGGCATGCTCCAAGATGCGCGTCTCAGGCCCGATGGCTACGGATCCAAAAAGTCCGTGAACCCGGCCGGAAGCCAAAGCGTCAGGCAAGGACGGCCACGCGATATCGACAGATTCCATACCAGCGCTGGCAGCCAAGGTGTTTGCCATGGCACCATAGGCCCATACCGGCCGGCCGGCCAGGTCGGCCGGCTTGCGGATCGGACCAGAGACGAATAGGCCCTGGGGTGGCCACGGCACCCAGAAAAGCAACTTGAGGTTCATTTCGGTGAGCCGGCGTTCGATCGACGGACGTACACGATTGGCCAAGACCTGCGCATCGTCATAACCGGTCACGAGGTAAGGCAGCGTATCGATCAGAAACAACGGATCGTCGAATCCAAGATCGGCCAGAGGTAGTTCACCCATTGCGATCTCGCCGGACCGTACAGCCTGGGGCAAGGATGGCTTGGGGCGGAGGGATGGGTCGGTGATGACGGTAATGTCCAGCTCACCGGCTGTGAGTTCCCGTACGTCATCGGCGAACGCAATCAGGTTGAGCGAATGGAAGGTGCCATGCGAGCAGCTTGCCGGCAGCGTCCATATGATCTCCGCGTTCGCCACGCTGGACCAAACCCCCAGCGTCCCGAGGAGACCCAGTGCCAATCCCCTGATCATGAGAACGCTCTCCCGGCAGTTCGAGCTCCGACCCACGACGCAGCTTCGCAGTAGCTTAGCGTGATCGTTGGGAAACCGTGGGTCAAGATTCGCGTCTTGGGCCGGATCGGCAGACGACGTGGCAACACTGCGTCACCAGCCGGAAACGGCGGGAGACTCTCTCTGGGCCCTTTGAACCGCATGGCCGCCATGAGCGTTGGCCGGGTCCAATGTACGCCGAGGGTGGAGCCACCAGGTCTGGATGCCGGCTCTCGTCAGCCAGAAGGCAGCCGACCGGCAGACACTGTGGTGCGAGGTTGGCCGCCCCATGTCCAAGCGCGCCGACGCCGACATGGTGACTGCTATGGCGCATGCGCATTGGCCGGCGGCCTGCACATGTGTATGCGTAGTATCATGACCGAAACGGATTGAATCGGGGCAGTGGGGGCCGCAGCACGATGACAGTCGACCGTAGGGTTGGTGCGATGTGTTCGACCGTTGTGGCGGTGAGTTGCCGGTACGCCCGCATCGTGTGCACACTCTATTGTGCGCTCGTCCTCGTCCTGGGCTGGTTCGCTATCCGAACTATCGGCGTCGATACAAATCTGGGTAAGCTGCTTTCGCCCGATCTGCCCTGGAAACAGGCGGAACTGCGTTTCGATACCCTATTCCCGCAGTTCTCCGGTCTTCTGGTGGTTGTGGTCGACGGCGACACGCCGGAGTCGACGGAGGTGGCCGCTGCGGCCTTGGCCCAACGGCTCCGTGCCGAAAGCGGATTGTTCGAAAGCGTAGAGCGTCCGGACGATCTGCCGTTTTTTCGGCGCAATGGCCTCCTCTTCTTGTCGGAAGCGGCCGTCGTCGATGCGCTCGAAGACATCGTTGCCGCGCAACCTTTGCTCGGGTCTTTGGCGGCGGATCCGAGTCTGCGGGGGGTGTTCGACACACTCGCCCTCGGTCTGGAGGGGGTGAAGCGGGACGAGACGGCCTTCAGTGCGTTGGCGCCCGCGCTTGAGGCTGTCGCCGACGCCGCGGAACGGGCTCTGGCCGGGCGGCCCAGACCGATGTCGTGGCAAACATTATTGAGCGATGCACCGCCGCACCCGACGGAGCTGCGACGGCTGATTCTGACGCGACCGGCACGGGACTTTGGCCGTATCGGAGTAGGCGGCAAGGCGATGGCCGCGGTGCGCGAAGCGGCGCGCGTGCTGCAGCTCACGCCGGCAAACGGCATCACCGTGCGCATGACCGGGCATGTGGCGATCCAGAAAGAAGAACTGGATACGCTTCGCAACGGCTCGACACTGGCGCTCTTCGTGTCACTCGGTCTGGTATCCGTGCTCCTGGTGTTGGGGTTACGTTCGGCCCGCATCATCGCGCCGATTCTCTTGACGTTGCTTGGCGGCCTGGTGGCAACCACGGCATTCGCGGCCGCCAGTGTCGGCACCCTGAATCCAATTTCGATCGCGTTTGCTGTCCTGTTTCTGGGGCTTGCGGTCGATTTCGGCATTCAGTTCGCTACTCGGACGCGACAGGAGCGCCATGGCACCGAGGATGCAGTGCTGGCCATGCGGCGGGCAGCGGCCGGTGTGGGCGGTCCGATCGTCCTGGCAGCGGTGACCACGGCTGCAGGGTTTCTGGCCTTTCTGCCCACGGCCTACCGTGGCGTCTCCGAACTTGGTCTGATCGCCGGCGCCGGCATGGTGATCGCCGTCATCTTCAACCTGACCCTCTTACCGGCGCTGCTGGCACTGTTCCGGCCACCATCGGAACCGAGGCCGGTCGGATTTCTGTGGGCGGCACCGGCTGACCGTTGGCTGGCACGCCGGCGCCGAACCGGACTGGTGACGGCCGGTCTTCTGACGCTGGGCGCTGGCCTGGTGCTACCGGGCTGGTCGTTCGATTTCAACCCGATGCATCTGCGCGATCCGGAGGCCGAGTCGGTGGCGACGGCGATGGATTTGGCTGCCGACCCGAACGCGACGCCATTCACCGTGGACCTGCTGACGTCGGACCTGGGCGCAGCCAGCGCATTGGCTGAACGTCTCAGACGCCGCGATGAGATCGGGCGCGTCATCAGTCTGGATAGTTTTGTTCCTGCCGATCAGGGGCTCAAGCTTGCCATGATCGAAGAGGTGGCATTTCTGCTTGATCCGACATTGAATCCGTTCGAGGTCCGACCGTCGCCTTCCGTGGCTGAGGAATTGGCAGCGATCGAGTCCGGCCTCGACCGCCTGCGTGGCTTCCCGGGCGAACCGGCAGCACGTCATCTCGCGACGGCGTTATCTGCGGTGATGGCGCGGGGCGAAGCAATCTTGCCGGACCTGAGCCAGGCGCTGCTGGCCAATTTGCCGCTGACCTTAGATCGACTGCGCACAGTTTTAACGGCGCAACCCGTCGGCATCGACGATTTGCCGGCCACTTTGGTCGAGGATTGGGTGAGCGGCGATGGGCAAGCGCGTGTGCTCGCCCTGCCGGCTGGAGACCCAAACGACAACGCGGTTTTGGCCAGCTTTGTGGCGGCCGTTGAAGCGGAAAGAGGTGTGGCTCCGGCCACCGGCACGGCGGTGACCATCATCCGGTCAGCCGAGACAATTCTGGCGGCGTTTGCCCAAGCCGGTGCCATCGCGCTCGGCATGATCTTCGTGATCCTGCTGGCAGTGCTGCGGCGGCTACTCGATGTGCTTCGGGTTCTCCTACCCATGGCCTTGGCTGGCCTAACCACCGCAACACTCTGCGTCGTTCTGGGGTTGCCACTCAACTTTGCAAATGTGATTGCCTTACCCTTGCTCTTGGGGATAGGCGTGGCTTTCAACATTTATTTCGTACTGGCGTGGCGCGCTGGGACGGGTGGTCATCTGCAGACGGCAACCGCGCGCGCAGTTGTGTTCAGTGCTCTGACAACCTTGGTCGCTTTTGGCAGTCTCGCCTTGTCGACGCATCCCGGGACAGCCTCCATGGGTCTCTTGTTGGTTGTTGCGCTTGTATGCACGTTAGTGATGTCACTGTTTCTGTTGCCGGCAATTCTGGGCGCTCCGCTGCAGGCCGACCCGCGGTCGTAATGCGATGGATTGTTGCGACCAAGCAACGGCATCGGAGCGCGGTCTTACGATGGCTTGACACTGCTCTGCGATTCTGCAAGCTATCGCCGCGGTCATCCATGTCCCAACCTCCTAGCGGCGAATGGCTGAGATGGGTAAAATCAAGACGTTCAAGACCTTTCAACATGGGCGAATGCTCGCCATTGGCTGCGTCGCACTGGGTGTGTTGGCTGTGTCCGGTTGTGCCACCCCCCCGGAAGATCCGGAGGCGATGGCGGAATTCCAGCGGATCAATGATCCGCTAGAACCCACCAACCGATACATATTCGGTGTTAATCAGCTTCTGGACTTCATGGTGCTCGGGCCGGTGGCAGACACCTATCGGACTGTCGTGCCGGAGGAAGGGCAGAAGCGGGTGAGCAATGTGCTTAACAACATGGGGGAGCCGCTCACTGCTGTGAACACCCTGCTGCAGGGGCGCGCCGAGGATACCGGCGTCACGTTGGCGCGCTTCGTCATTAACTCGACGATCGGACTGGCCGGCATCTTCGATGTCGCGACGGAGTTCGGTCTGGAAGAGAAACGGGCGGATTTCGGACAAACTCTGTATACATTTGGGTTTGAAGAACCCGGACCGTATCTGGTGATGCCGGTCTTCGGCCCCTCCAATCCGCGCGACGCCGTTGGTTTCGGTGTCGACTCGTTCATGGATCCAACCGGATTGGCGTTCTCGACCAATGGGTTAGAAGCCGTTAACTATGGCCGGGCGGGCGGCTCGGGTGTCTCCCAGCGCGCCGAGGTGCATGACCAGCTCGACAGTCTGAGGCGCACCTCGATCGATTTCTACGCCCAGCTACGCAGCATCTCACGGCAAAGACGGCAGGCGCAGTTGAGCGGAGAACGCACGCCTGATTTTGAATATGATATCTATTCGTCCGACTGATGTCTGCGGTCTGGCCGATAGGTCCTGTGGTCGGCAATGACGGAATAGGCCGGTGATAGACGCGGCCCGTCCTTGGGATCGGGCCGTTTCCGTCTGTTGACCGCGATTTAGAGTTTGCGTACCGAGCTGACGAAGTAACCGCGGCAGGGCGCAGAGGCATAGGTCGTGCGCGCATCGGTCACGGCCGTGAGTTCCACATGCCAGACTTGTCCATCACGGGCAGAAATGGTCAGTACATTGGACCGTGCCAGGAAACTGATCAGATGCTTGCCCCGCCGGATACACGGCACCTTGTGTGAGAAAAGATCGGCCGGGACAGTGACGCGATCCTCTCCAAGATCGATCGACAAGGGCCTGGCCCACACACAGTTATCTCGTGATAAGCGCCCATTCGTGGCGATGTGCCCGCCTGGAACCATCGGCGACAGGCTCGACCAGGCGAGAGGAGCCAAGAGCAGGGGCAAGGCGATCAAGGAAAGGGCAATGGTGACGCGCTGGTTCGGCATGGCAGCGGTGCGACCTTCCTCGCCCCCGCATCGTTGATTAGAAACCTTGTGATCATGCGATTCTCTAGGCCAGGGGCCCAGAGGCGAAATGTCGCTGGTGGGTCATCGACCGACTTCCGCCCCGAATTGACGATGACCGCAGAGTTCCGCATTGCATTGCGGCAAAAACGCGCCGTATTCTTTAGTTGGTTTTTGTCGAATAAAAATCTGAGGGGTGGCGATGGTGAGCGAGCGGCCATTCCGAGAGTCTTTGACGCGATTAACCGGTGCCGGGCTGCGTCCGACCAGGCAAAGACTCGCATTGGCCCGTCTGTTGTTCGACGGCCGACACCGGCATGTCACGGCGGAGCAGTTGTATGGCGAGGCCATGGCGGCTGGGATCGCGGTATCTCTGGCGACCGTTTACAACACTTTGCATCAGTTGACGAAAGTCAAGTTGCTGCGCGAAGTCGTGGTGGAGCCTGGCCGATGGTACTTCGATACCAACACCGAGGCGCACCACCATTTCTTCAACGAAGGCTCGGGCGAACTGACCGACATCCCGGGTGAGTGCATCCAGGTTGGCTACCTTCCTCCCGCACCGCCGGGGACCCGGGTGGCACAAGTCGAAGTGGTGGTGCGGCTGGTTGATGCCAGGTCCCAGACCGACACCGACCTGGAGCTGGGATGAGGGAGAGAGCGGGGCTGTCTACCGCGTCACCACCGTATTAAGCGACCGCACTGCAAACCAGGCATCGCATCCTGGCACGCAGTGCTTTGCTCTATTGCGGGCCCAAATTGACTTTTGCGCTGCAGCAGTGCCATAACCTGCAGGTGCTGGCTCGCGTTTGCCCCACGCCCGGCTCGCGCGGGTCCGTGAGGAGGAAGCTTCCATGGCATCTTTAAAGGGCACAAAGACCGAGGAAAACCTGAAGTACGCATTTGCCGGCGAGAGCCAGGCCAATCGCCGCTATCTGTATTTCGCCCAGAAGGCAGATATTGAAGGCTTCAATGACGTGGCGGCCGTCTTTCGCTCGACCGCAGAAGGCGAATCCGACCATGCGCACGGTCACCTGCAGTTTCTGGAAGAAGTGGGTGATCCCGCCACCGGCGAACCGATCGGTGATACGCCGAGCAACCTGAAGGCCGCCATCGCAAGCGAAACGCACGAGTACACGGACATGTACCCGGGTATGGCACGGACGGCACGAGACGAAGGTTTCGACGAGATCGCAGACTGGTTCGAGACACTGGCAAAGGCCGAGAAATCCCATGCTGGTCGTTTCCAGAAAGCTCTCGAAACCATGGCTTGACCGACTGCAGAACACCGCCTGTCCCGCATGGATTGGGGCCTTGGCGCCTGGGGTTCCACCGTTGTCAGATTTGTCGTCGTCCGCGCCAACCACCTCCGACCGTGGCCGGCGGGCGCGCGATGGCACACCCATCCTGCTGTTGCGCCGGCCATCCTGTCGTGGCTGGCGGTCCGCCCGGTTCGTTTTGCTGTGCGACGGAGCTCTAAGTCATGCGCGAAGGCAGCCTGCAAGCCCCCACCCGCAATCCGATCCCCTGGCAGCAGGCCGATTACTACGACGAAGAAATTCTGGACGCGGAGATGCGGCGGATCTTCGGTGTCTGCCATGGCTGCCGTCGCTGTGTCAGTCTGTGCGACAGTTTTCCGCGCCTGTTCGATATGATCGACGAAACCGCCAGTGGCGAACTGCCTGAGGTGACATCGGACAAATTCGAGTCCGTCGTCGAAGCCTGTACGCTTTGTCACATGTGTTACATCACCCAATGTCCGTACGTGCCACCGCACATCTTCAACGTTGATTTTCCGCATCTCATGCTGCGCTACCGAGCTGTGCAGCACAAATCCGGCAAGACCGCTCGCAGCCGGGCTTTGCTGAGCGACACTGACCGGATCGCGTCTATGGCGGGCCCCGTGGCGGCTCTTGCCAACTGGGCCACCGACACCCGCAATGACCTGACCCGACCGCTTCTGGAAAAGGGCGCCGGTGTGCACCGTGAGGCGGTGTTGCCGCGCTTCCATGGCAAGACTTTGGTGCACCGCGCGCGCAAGGAGCGCGTGTTTATCGACGCTACAGCGCCAGCCTATGGGCGCAAGTCCGTCCTTTATGCCACCTGTTTCGTGAACCACAACGATCCACCGGTGGGTGAGGCGGCACGCAGGGTGCTGGCCGCCAACGGGGTCGAAACCGAAGTGATCTATCCTGGGTGTTGCAGCATGCCACATTTGGAGCATGGTGACTTGGCCCGGGTTAGTGACGCCGCGGGACGCGTCGCCAGAGCCCTGGAACCGTGGATCGATCTCGGCTATGCGGTTCTCGCTTTGACGCCCGGCTGTGCCTTGATGCTGAAGGACCAATGGCCATTGATCGTGCCCGATCAGGCGGAATACCGTGCCGCCGTGACCAAGCTGGCTGCCGCAACCCACGATCTGAGCGAATACATCGTCGACATCGCCCGCACAGAAGGGCTTGCCTCCGGTTTGCGACCAGTCCCGGGCGGCGTGACGTTACACATCGCCTGCCACGCCCGGGCCCAGAATATGGGCCAAAAGGCGGCGGAACTCTTGCGTCTGATCCCGGGTCAAGACGTGACGGTGATCGAGCGCTGTTCCGGCCACGGCGGGTCGTGGGGTGTTCGCGAGGATTGTTTCGACATGGGCCTCAAGGTTGGCGAACCGTTGGCGCGCCAAGCGCTATCGGCGGAGACGGTCTATGTTGTCTCCGAGTGCCCACGCGCCGGTCCGCATATTGTGCAGGGCATGCAGCGGCTCGACGCCCGCAAGGCGCAGACGGTGACCGTGCGCCACCCGGTGCAAATCCTCGCTGCAGCCTATGGTTTGGCATAGACCATTGCCCCGACACACTGACCGGTCCTCGGGCCGCCCTGTTTCGGGGCGCCGGCATCCCTGCCGGCTGGGCCGCCGGCGTCCAGC
>JANQJV010000029.1 GCA_028281465.1 Azospirillaceae bacterium
CGAGCCGCTCCGCATCCTCCTGGTCATCTGCCGGCCGGACGGGAGAGGGGCAAGTCGCCGGTCATCGAGCAACATGTCAACAGATTGCGCCGTTGGTATCACTGTCGAAGGGCCGGGGGGGACATGACCCCGGCCCCTTTGGGGGGCATGTATGCCCTACGGCATGCCCTCGATCTCTGCCTTGAGACGATGGAATTCGGGGGAGTTGTCGGCGGCGTAGTTGAAGTTCTTCAACAGACCGGTCAGGCGGGTGAAGAACGACCGCGCCTCGGCCTTGTCGGCGAAGCTGTACGTTCGGTCGATGGCGGCGGTGACCAGGTCGAAGCTGATTTTCTGCCGCGCTAGAGGGGCGGACACGTCCACCGGGTCAAAGGCGTCCTGCTGCAAGTACACCAGATCGAGCATCACGGCCTTTTGGTGCGTGACGAAGTCGTCCAGCGTCACGCCCTCTTCACCCGTCACTTGCATCATCTGATTGATCGCCTCGCCGTGACGCAGCAGCATCTGCAAGCGTTTGACCCGGTCGATCCAGCCGCGCCCCTGCTGGGCCTCGAACCAGGGGGCGAGTTGGTCCAGGTAGCGCGACCACGACAGGAGTGGGTCGACCGCCGGGTAGAAGCGCTTGTACGCGCGTTCGGCGCTCAGGCCCAGGAAGGTCTTGACCGTGCCCAGGGTGGATTGGGTCACCGGCTCCTCGAAATTGCCGCCGGCTGGCGACACCGTGCCGATCATGGTCAGGCTGCCCGTGCCGCCGTCGGCCAGGCGCACCATGCCGGCGCGCTCGTACAGACCCCGGATCGCGGAATCCAGATAGGCCGGAAACGCCTCTTCGCCGGGAATCTCCTCCATGCGTCCGGAGGTCTCGCGCATGGCCTGGGCCCAGCGCGAGGTGGAATCGGCGATCAGCAGTACATCGTAGCCCATCTGCCGGTAGTATTCGCCGAGGGTGATGCCGGTATAGATCGAAGCCTCGCGCGCCGCCACTGGCATGGATGAGGTGTTGCAGATGATCACCGTGCGGTCCATCAGCGAGCCGCCGCCGCGCGGGTCGGTCAGCTTCGGGAATTCGGTGATCGTCTCCACCACTTCGCCGGCGCGCTCGCCGCATGCCACGACGATGACGATGTCGACCGCGGAATGGCGGGAGATCAGGTTCTGCAGTACGGTCTTGCCGGCGCCGAACGGGCCGGGAATGCAGCCGGTGCCGCCGCGTGCGATCGGGAAGAAGGTGTCGATCAGTCGCAGTGTGGTGATCATTGGTTCCGATGGATACAGCCGTTCGCATACGCGCCGCCGCAGCATCGAATCGGCCAAGGCGATGCGCACGGGCCAGCGCTGCATCAGGGTGAGTTCGCATTCTCGGTCGCGCGCGTCGCGCAGACGCGCCACCGGCGTGTCGACGGTGAACGAGCCTTCCTGAATCCAAGACACGGTGGCCGTACCGGCCTGATCGAACGGCACCATGATCTTGTGCGTCCAGCGGCCCTCCTGCACCGTGCCCAGGCAGTCGCCGGCGCACACCTCGGCGCCGCTGCGCAGCACCGGCTGGAACGACCATTTCTTGCCGCGGTCGAGCGCGTCCATCGCATGGCCGCGTGGCAAGAAATAACCGTGCTCGGCCGCCAACGGTTCCAGCGGGTTCTGTAAGCCGTCATACACTTGGCCGAGCAGCCCCGGCCCCAAGGTTACCGACAGGAGTTGGCCGGTCTGTTCCACCGGGTCACCGATGCCGACGCCACGCGTGCTCTCGAACACCTGCGCCACCGCCGTGCGGCCTTCGATGCGCAGGATTTCCCCCTTCAGGCGTTCGAGGCGCCTGCCCGGGCCAGCGCAGAGGCAAATGTGGATGACCTCGTTCTTGACCAGCGGCCGCCGCGTGCCGTCGGCCGCGGCGGTGCTTTCCAGGCGGATCAGATCGTCCTGCACGGCGATGACCCGGGCGGTGGCATCGATGTCGTCGATTGGGGCGGCGTGTGTGTCGGGGGGCATGGGGCGGTCCTACGCCAGGAGCGGGGCCAAGGAGTCTGGATGCGTGTCGAGTGCTTGCGTCACCAGGGCGTCGAATCGGGCCAAGGCAGCCTCTGGATTCTGCGCCAGCCAGCGCGCCACCAGGTTCCAGCGCAGCACATACAACACGATGGCCGCGAAGTCGAAGTCGTGCCCCAGGGCGTACCGGTCAAGCAGGTTCCAGGATTGCGCCAGAATCAGACGCTCCAAGCCCACGCTGTCGCCGGCGGTCAATAGGGCAGCCGCCTCGGGCAGCCAGGGGAAAACACAGGTGAGGCCGAAATCGGCAACACTCCATTGGCGCGCCATCCAGCCGGTCCACCGGCCCACGCCCCAGACCGACCGCGGTGCCGGCGGTGGGTCGCCTCGCTGCCGGCGGCGCAGGGCGGCCAGGGCCGTGCGCATCTCGAGCTGGTCGCGCACCAGGGCGTACAGCGTGGGGTGACGGGTGGTGGCGGCGAGCAGCGCGTCGGCGCTCGCCACGGCCGCCGTTTCGGTCTCGGCGAGGTGGCTGCGATGGCGGGCCAGGGTTGTTTCGATCTGCGCCAAGAGGGCGGCATCCACTTCCGCTAGCAGGCCGAGCCGCTGCTCCAACCGGTAGCGCGAGATCGGTAGCTGCTTCTGTGTGAACGGACGCCCGAGATGCGGCAGGCTGGCCATGAGCATGACATATTGGGTGGCGCCGCCGTCGGTCATTGGGTGGCGCCCCCGGCCACGGCCAGCGGACCCAGGCAGGCCGGTAGCACGGTGGCGCGGATGTCGGCGCGCCATGCTTGGCCCAGGTCGCTTTGCAGGCGGGCGATCAGCACGCGCAGCCGTTCTTCGTATTGCTCGCGGTGCAGGTATTCGTCCGCCGTGGTGATGGCGAAGTCCAATGCCCAGGCGGTGCTGATGGCGATGGCCATGCCGGCCAGAAGGCCCGGGCCGTAGCCGATCAGCCCGAGCTCCGTGGTCTCGGCGACGCTGCTGGCGACGCGCCAAACCGACAGGCCGGCAGCCACGCGGACGATGGCGCCGAGAATGCGCGCGATGATTGGCCGCGGCGTTCGGATCAGCATGGAGGTCGCCAGTTCCGGTCCGACGCCGAGCGGTCCGTCGATGCCGGCAAGCGGGCGTGGAAAAGCGAACGGCGCGGCGGTGGCGTCGAGCGGGGCGTGCAGAAGCAGCGGTTGTACCTGTCGTGATGCCGGGTCTGGTGGTGCCAGGGTCGGGTGTACGTGCTGCGTGACAAACGCCTCCAACTGTCGCCACTCGTCGGCACTGAGTCGTTGCAATGCCGTGCTCGCCTCCGTCTCCAGTTGCGCCTGTGCGGCGCGCAGGGCCGGCTGGGTCCGGTCCGGCTGCAGGGCGATCTCGTTGAAGGTGTCGGTGATCTGTGTTTCGACCCGACGGTGCTGTTCGTTCAGGTCGACGTACAGTCGGAATTGTGCCAAGTTCTCGGCGAAACTGAAGATCAGTCCGCGAATCGTCTCCAGGTAGCGGTAGGAGCTGGTTTCCCAACCGAACACCCAGTCGGCGAAGGCCGGGGCGCGGCGCCGAACACCGTCGAACACGCGGTTCAGTTCCTCCGCGGAGCGGTTTTCCAGATCCTCCGCCATGGTCGTGCAGAACCGGTCGTGCCGGTCGTCGCGTCGTTCCTCGTAGGCGATCACCTCTGTCACACCGGCGCGGCCGATGTGCACCACGCCAGCGGCATCGCGCCACGCCACCGGTACCTGGGCTGACTGGGCCAAGGCGTGCCAGGGCAGGAGCAGCAGCCAGAAAATCGCATTCGCCAAGCAGTTCGGCCAGGATCGTCGAAATACCCTTCGACCCGAAGAGGGGGCCCCCGACGGGGCGGCCCGTGCCATGCGTCGCCGTGAATGGAAACGGAGCAAACCGGTTGCCAGGGGAGATTGGACAATGGACTCCGCGCATGCCCCCAGTGGGAGGGGGGGGCCAAGTGGGAGGGGGGGGCCATGAGAGCAACCGGGCGAGGAGAGGGCCGCCGGGCGGGCGGGGGACAATTGCCCAAGCCGACCCCCCCTCACCCCACTCCCTCTCGGCGAGGGAGAGCGGCGTTGATCGGTCACGCTTGTCTCAGATCTGCCATGGATATGCATAATCACTTCCGGATACTGCCGACTACCGCACCATGCCCTCCAAAAGGGCGCGGAAGCGCGGTTGGACATGTTCCATCAGCACGGCGGCAACCGCCCGGTCGCTCAGATCGAGCACGACGGCTTGCCCTGTCAGGCGGACGCGCAGGCCGGCGTGTCCATCGTCGGCGTTGAGGAACGTGACACCGGCGCGCAGCACATCGCCGGTGGCGGCCAGTACCAGCTCGGTTAGCGGGCTGTCGTGCAGGTCGTCCGGCCGTCTGCGGAGCTGTTCCAGATCGATGGCGTCGCGCGGTAGGATCACCTCCAGCGCCTGGCGGTCGTCCAATGCCAGCGCATCTCGGCCGCGGGCGGCGACGAGCAGGATCAATCGGTGCAGCAGGGCGGGGTCGTGCAGGCTTTCCGACACCAGCCGCCCGATCTCGCCGGCGAAGCGCTCGGTCAGCGTGCGCTTCATGCCGAGCACGGCGTCGCGTGCTGCCAGCGCCATGGCCTCTTGCGCCGCCGTGCGGTCCCGGGCGGCCTCCGCCTTCGCCGTATCGAGCATGGTGGCAGCGTCGGCGTGTGCCTGGGCGAGGATGGCTCGTGCTTTGGCTTCCGCCTCGGCGACCAGGCGCTCGGCCTCGCTTTGCCCGGCGCGGATGCCTTGGTCGCGCAGCTTGCCGATCAGCCGGTCGACGCCACTGGCGACGCGGGCCGGGTCGTCGGCGGGGACATCCTGGGCCATGGGGTCACTCCGTAGGCAGTCCGGCACTGATGACGAGCGCGAAGATGAAGGCGAAGACGGCGAAGCCTTCAACGATGGCCGCCGGCGCCAGGGAAAGACCGAAGATTTCTGGCTTGGCCTTGGTTGCTTGGATCGCCGAGGCACACAAATGGCCCTGGCGGATGCCGCTGATCATCAGAGCCAGACCGGATAGCACACCGATGGCGAGAATGCCCGGGCCCGCCGTGTTGGACAGCGCCTGATTGAGCGTGAACATGACCACGATGCCGTAGATGATCTGCGATGACGGCATGGCCGCCACGCCGATGTAGCGGCCATAGCCGCCATCGGTTTCGAGGATGGCGCCGATGGCGGCCTGTCCGGCCACAGCGCAGCCGATGATGCTGCCGATGCCACCCAGGGCCATGGGCGCGAAGACGCCGATCCACCCGCCGGCGGCGAACACGATGACCATCTCGTTCACGACCATCCCTCTCGTTTGGCAAAGCGGCGGAACGGCGTGCCTTCGCCGGCCAGCCCCCAATTGAAGAATTCGATGAAGTTCAGGCGAAGCCCGTGCACCACGCCGCTCATCAAGCACAAAGCCAGGTTGAGACTGTGGCCCAATAGCAGCAAAAGCATGGCGAGAAACAGCCCCGGTCCGGGCAGGCCGGTCGCCAGGTCCTCCGCCAGGCGATTGAACGTGAGCGCCAGCGAAGAGCCGGCCAGGCCCAGGGCGAACAGACGCATGTAGCTGAGCACGTCGCCGAAGGCCGAGGTGACTCGAGTCAGTGCCAGCAAGCCGTCGAGGCCGCGCCATAGGAGGTCGATGCGTCGGTGGACCGGCCGGTCGCTGCCGAACGCCAGCACAGTGGCGAGGCCGGCGGTGGTGAGCGCCGCGCCAACGGGGGTCGCGCCCTGCCAAAGGGCCAACCCGCCAAGGATGCCGCCGATCCAACCGACCGGCTGCCAGCGCCCGGACGGCGTGGCCGCGCGCCAGGCCACCACGCCCAGGGCGACGATCAAGTGCAGGCAGCCGATCAGGATCGACAACCGCATCATGGCGCCGTAGTCGTTGAGATCGATGACGGCAAGCCGGGCCAGCCAGGTGCCAGTCGGCGGATTCAAGCCGAAATAGCCGCCGATCAGAACGCCGTAGGCCACTGTGCTGCCGGCCAGCACCAGACCGAGGGTGCGCAGACGGCGGCCGGCCGGTGAGCCGCCGAACGACGTGCGGAACAGGCCGATCAGGAGCAGCAGCATTAGCCCGTAGCCGGCATCCGCCATAATCATGGCGAAGAAAATGGCGAAGGAGACGAACAGCACCGCCGACGGGTCCCATGAACCATAGGGCGGGGTCTTGTAGAAGTTCACCACATCTTGCGCGCTGTCGAACGGCGCCGAATTCTGCAGCAGCGTCGGCGGGGTGTCTTGGAGTCCCGGTGCCTCGACCAGGCACGCCAACCCGGTACGCTCGGCCAACGCCTCAACGCCGGACAGATCTGCCACAGGCACCCAGCCCTGCACAGCGAACACGCCCTGGTCGTCGTCCAGTGTCTGGTCGGCGGCGGCGCGCAGGGCGGCCGCGTCGTCCGCGGCGGCCAGGTTGCGGCGCATCAGATGCAGCCAGCGCGTCAGGTGTTCGCGCTCGGCGGCCAGATCCTCGATATGGTTCTCGACCAAGTCGAGCTGATGGTGCACCTCGGCCAGGGCGAGCGGGCCGACATGGGCGCGCGGCACCGGCATGGCCGCAGGCGGTGGTTCCTCCCGCGCGACCACCACGACATGGGCCAGCCGGTGCGACCGGTGGACGATCTCGGTCGGGATGTCGGCCGGGAGCTGGTCCAGTTTGGTCAGGGGCACGGTGTAGAACCACAGCCGATGCCCGTCCAAGGCCGAGAGATCGGGCAGGGTGAAGGTGCCCCAGGGTTCCAACTCCTTGAGGTGGCGCTGCAGGGTGTCGCGGCGGTCGCGCGCGGTGCGCAACGCCTGTTCGGTATGCAGCGTCCGGCGGACCACGGCAGCCATGTCGAAGCTTGGATCGTGGCGCACCGGGCGGCGGTGATGCGGTGCCTGGCTCAGGAACCTCAGCGCCTTGAGGGCATCTTCCGCGCGTGCCGACGGCGCGTTTTCAGGCTCCGCCGGCAGTGACGCGAGCGGCAGCACATGCATGGTGCCGAGCGCTTGCAGCCCGGCCAGGGCGTCGATTTTGTCGGCGGCGAGGCCGAACAATGTCACCTTGCGGACGGGCGCGATGCTCATGGCGCTGATTCCATTGTACGCCTTACCATGTCTGTACGCTTGCGCTTGGCCAATTTCGCACGTACAACGGCTGCACGCTCCTGATCCGACAGAGTGATCTTGATCCGCTCGATGGCATTGCGCGACCGCGGGATCAGAACCTTGTCGAACAGGTTGACGCGCTGGGTGACCTTGCGCACTGCGGCGTTGAGCAGCGCTAGACGCTTCTTCTGTACGTGTTTTCGTACGTTCAGTCGAATGGCTTCCTGTACGTCTTGGCTCAGGCGGTCGAGCCAGTGTGGCGATTCAAGAATAGCGTACGGCCGTCGGGAGACGTACACCTGCCGCAACACGGGTAACCGGGTGCCAACCAGATTCTCTTCGCCGATATCGGCGCCATCAAGCGTGCACAGCCGGTCGAGCACGAGGCTGCGGTCACCGGACATGGGCAGGGATTCGGCCAGGTTGCGGCGCAGTCTGGCTAGGTCGGCGTCGGTTTGTTTCAGTGCCGCCTGTGCTTTGGCGCGCTCGGCCAGGAGCTGCTGGCGCTTCAGATCCAAGGACGGTAGGAAGCGCTTGAAGGTGTCCAGGCGCCGGGTTTCGCGCTGCAATGCCGCCTTATTCAGTCCGAGCCGCGCCATCGTCCACCACCGCACCTCGGGGGTGCCTGGCCGGGAAATACGTGTCGATCAGGCCCTGTTTCATGAGCAGCTCTTCCGGCGCGAAACACTCGGCCAGCGTTTGCCAGCTCAGATCGAGTGCCGCCTCCAGCGGCATAGAGACGCCGATGTCCATGAAGCGCGGCCGGAACAGCGCGCCGAACTTGAGCAGCTTCTCGTCGAAGTCGCTCAGCTCGAACGCCATCGCCTTTTTCTGCTCGGCGTCGCGTGCGCCGGAATACAACCGGATCATGGTGTTCATGATCTGGGCGTGGTCCTCCCGGGTCTTCCCACCGATCACGTGTTGCTTCAGGCGCGACAGCGAGCCGAACGGGTCGATCATGCCGTCGTGCAGGTAGAACTGGCCTTCGGTGATGTAGCCGGTGTTGTCCGGCACCGGGTGGGTGACGTCGTCGCCGGGCATTGTGGTGACCGACAGGATGGTAACCGAGCCGGCGCGTGCGAAGTCGCACGCCTTCTCGTAGCGCCGGGCCAATTGCGAATAGAGGTCACCGGTGTAGCCGCGGTTGGACGGCACCTGTTCCATCGCAATGCCGACTTCCTTGAGCGCATCGGCGAAGGCGGTCATGTCGGTGAGGAGCACCAGCACACGCTTGCCTTCCTCCACGGCGAAGCGTTCGGCCACGGCGAGCGCCAGGTCGGGCACCAACAGGCGCTCCATCACCGGGTCGGCGGCCAGGTTGACGAACATGACGGTGCGCGAGAACACACCGGCGTCTTCGAAGGTTTTGCGGAAGAAGTGGAAGTCGTCGAAGATCAGCCCAAGGCCGCCGAACACAACGATGTCCGCATCAGCCTGGATGCCGATGCGGGCCAGAAGCCGGTTGTAGGGTTCGCCGGCGACGGAGAAGATAGGAATTTTCTGGCTTTCGACGAGCGCGTTGAACACGTCGATCATGGGAACATCGGTGCGCACCAGCTTGGAGGCCAGCACCCGGCGCATGGGGTTGACCGAGGGACCGCCGGTGTCGAGCTTGGGGTCGGCGGACAGGTCGGGCCCGCCGTCATAGGGCTGGCCGGTGCCGCGGAAGATGCGCCCGAGGATATTGGCCGAATAGGTCACCTGCACCGGGTGGCCGAGGAAATGGACCGAAGCGGCGGTGGACAGGCCCTTGGTGCCGGAGAACACCTGCAGGGCGACCGCGTCGCCGTCCAGATTGATCACCTGGGCCATCCGGGTGTCGCCGAACCGGTCGGTGATGCCGGCCAGATCGCCGAGCCGCGGCGCCGCCCCGGCCCCGGTCCCGGATGCCATCAGCCCGTGCGGCACGCGCACTTTGAGGATATCGCCGGTGATCTCCAGGACGTCGGAGAAGCGAAGCAGGGCGTGCGTCATACCGTGGTTCCGGGCGTTACGGGCGGGAGCGCGCGGGGGCAGGGCAGCGTTGATGTGGCCTCTCCGCATCAGGCTAACACCGCTCGGTGACACGGCGGGTGGCATGGTCCGTGTGCGACCGTGTGCCGCTGGTTCGACGAGGCAGAGGATGACCGCAGGTGTTGGGCGGCTCTCCCTTATGAATCCGCGATCTTGAAACGACGCCGCTCCATGGTCGGCAAGATGTGGGGAAATGGCCCGCCTTTTTCGAGATGGCTGCTGACGTTGAAAGGGTTCGAAGCGCCAGCGAACGCGATGCGCGGCGCGAGTCCGTGACCCGAGGTCAGGTCTGCGTCGTGGCAAGCCGAAATGCGGGTATTCAGGTACCGGCAGGGGTGTCGGTTGCCAAGGTGTGATAATAAAAAATGCGAAAACTCAATATAATCACGTGAAACATAAAAAATATAGTGATATTGTTGTAAGGCAAATTTGTTCTACATATTTAATGCATTTCTTCGTTGGCAATTGTTGTGATCGAACTGAAAATTGATCCAGTTCAAAAGGTTGGAAGTGAAAGCGAATGCCATTTTTGCGGCGCGAGCCTTTGGCCAGGGGTCAGGTCTGCGCCGTTGCTACCCGCGATGTGGGTATTCATGCATCACCAGGAGTGTCGAGTGCCAAGGGGTAATGATCATGGGCAAATGAGATCATTATGATCACATATAGTATTTAAAATTATGTATACTGCGCAAAGGAGAAGTGAGTTTTTTGGCAGCGCATCACGGTTTTTCTTTGCAAGAAGTTCCACTTTGCGGAAGAACTACTCCCGCCCTCACTTGATTGGGTGGTATCAGATTGGGAGGTGTGCTATGAAACGTAAAGTGTGTCGTTTTCTTGCTGGAACCATTGTGGCCGTAGTCGGTGCAATACCGGCTTCAGCCGACACAATTTTCTGCGTTGGAGCCCGGACAGACGTCTTCTTCAGTTCCTTTTCTACTAACGAAGTTGGGATCATAATAGCAGTAAATAGACAATCAAACGTGCCGGATTATGGCGAAGTTGTCGTGACCGCAGATAATTACTATGGTCGAGACCCGAATATAATCAGTGATTACTGGAACCAATTGATCCCGAGTTCGGCCATCCTGAATGCGGGGTGTTACATCGTCTCGATCAGTGCCAAGCCGGGACCACCTGGAATCGAGCCTTGGATCTGCGGCAAAACCCAGAGTGCCGTGACCGTGGCCGGTGCTTCCATTACGGGCCGCGTCAGCTTCCCGGGTCAGATTCCGACACCAGTCGGCAGCGTTCATATCCCCGACGGCCTGAGCACAACGCCGGTGGATGTCAATAACGGAGATACACCGATTTGTCCGCCGCCGGGCTGAACGGCGTCGGTTGTCCTTGATCGGATAGGCATCGTGTCCTGACTTCGTCGGCCGGTTCATCTCTGATCACGCAATGACAATATAATAGTCTCGTTCATGCGACCTTGCCGGCTGATTGAACGATCCTTGAAAAGCGTTCGGCGTATTGCTGAGCGCTTTTTGTGCCGTATCAGTGCTGCAATGTAACTCTTTACAGAGCCCCCTGCGCCATGAAATTCTGTAAAAATGTTCTTATGACAGAATTGTTTTTAATTTCAGTTTACTAAAATCCAATAGAGTGATAATGTTCTGAAAGATCAAAGTGCTGGGCCAGTTGTCATGTCCTAGTGAGATCAGTCCGCGTATCTTGAGAATATCGACAGTGATCGACAGTGCATCAGAGAGCCGAAGTAACTGCGAAAATCCCCACCGGTGCGAAGGTGGTGTCCTGACGATCCCGGCGCACCGCCCGACCTGCGTGGGGGCATAAGCGACGGCGAAAGCCCCGAAGAGGCGCTGCGCACTATCGACGGGGCCATTCAAGAGTGGCTTCACGATGCCGTCCGCCTTGGCCGCCCGGTCCCCTTGCCGGCTGGACCGCTGACTTCCATTGGGCCGGGACTGAGTTGGATCGACGTTGCGACCGGTTCAAGCAACGGGGGCAGCACCGCCAGCCAATCTGGCTGACTGTTTTCGAAGCCGATGTACCGATGGGGTCCACTCTCGTTCTCACCGTCTGCCGCCGTCCCGCAGAGGATGAACCTCTGGACGGGTCGTGGCCACATCCCGGAGCGCCGACGCCCCGTCGGCCCAGCCCGTCAACCTACCCCAAGGACGGCGCCATCAACCCCCCGGATTTAGGTTGAATCAATTGGCTCGGGATTAGCTCTCGCGTCATGCTCGACCATCGAGACCGTCTATGTGGTCGATTGAAAGACCGGTTCGCCAAGAATTCACGATTCCATGTGCCCCCTGCTGTGCCGGCCGGCCAGTCCGGACCTTACGGCGGCTCGGCCCACCAGGTCTCCAGCACGATGCCCCACGTGGCGTTCACCGCCGGCCGGTGGATGTGCGACCAGCGGGCGACCGTGTCGACGCCCGAGTAGAACAGCGGGACGCTGTACCACCCCGACAGCAACACCCGATCCAGCGCCCGGACCCGGGCGACCAGGTCGGCCCGGTCGGTCGTCCCGGCCAGAGCGCCGGCGATGGCATCAACCACCGGCGAGCGAACGCCCGGATAGTTGCGCGACCCCGGCTGGTCCGCCGCCTCGCTGCCAAAGTAAAAAAGCTGCTCCTTGCCCGGCGACAGTGTCGAAATCCATTGGTGCAGCACCATGTCGTAATCGAAATCATTCAGGCGGGCAAAGAACTGGGCGCTGTCCACGGTGCGCACCGCCGCGGTGATGCCAAGCCGCTCGAGGGTCCGCGCGAACTCCAAAGCAAGCTTCTCGTCTGCGGGATTGGCGAGGAGGATCTCGAAAGCAAGGGCTTGGCCGTCCGGTCCGACCCGGCGGCCATCGAGCACACGCCAACCGGCCTGATCGAGAACCTGCGTTGCCGTGCGCAAATTGCGGCGCAGACCACGCGGGCCGCTGCCGTCGGTCCGTGGTAGCCGCAAGGCCTCGGTCGACACGGCCGCCGGTAATTGGTCGGAGAAGGGCCGGAGCACGGCCAATTCCGCCGCCGATGGCACGCCGTGGGCGGCCAGCTCGGAATTCGGGTAGTAGCTTTCGATCCGCCGATAGGCATCGCGGAACAGCGTGCGGTTGATCCATTCGGCATCGAATGCATGGGTCAGCGCGCGCCGCACGTGTGGGTCAGCGAACATGGGGCGGCGGGTGTTGAAGATGAACGCGCGCATGGGGTCAACGCGGCCATGCGGCAACGCCTCCAAAACGATCCGGCCGTCGTCCAATGCCGGCCCGGCATAGGCACTGGCCCAGCGCTGTGGATCGGCTTCGCGCCGCAGGTCGACGGCGCCCGCCCTGAACGCCTCAAGCGCAATCGTATCGTCACGATAATACTCGTAAGTCATCGTATCGAAGTTGTAATGGCCCTTGTTGACCGGCAGGTCGCGGCCCCAATAATCGGGCACCCGCTCATAACGGATGCGCCGCCCGGGTTCGACGGCGGCGACACGATACGGGCCGCTGCCCAACGGCGGCTCCAGGGATGTGCGGCCGAAGTCGCGCCCCTCCCACCAGGCCTTGGACAGAACCGACAGAGAGCCCATGGTCAAGGGCATTTCGCGATCGTAACGACCATCTGGTTCCGGTTTGAAATCGAAGCGGACGGCATGCGGACCGATCGCTGCGGCCTTGGCGACTTTGGCGTAGTAACTGCGGTGGTTCGGCCGACCCTGGTCGCGCAGGATGCGCCAGGAGAACAAGACGTCGTTCACCGTGACCGGTGTGCCATCGTGCCAGCGCGCGGCCGGATCGAGGTGGAACACGACATGGGCTCGGTCCGCAGGCAGCTCCACGGCGCGGGCGATCAGACCGTACAGGCTGAACGGCTCGTCCCAGCTACGCGCCAGCAGGGTTTCCTGCGGCAAATGCAGACCCGCGGCCCGGCGGCCGCGAACAATATGCGCATGCAGACTATCGAAACCACCGATCACCGACTGACGCAACGCCCCGCCCTTGGGCGCCGTCGGATCGGCGTAGTCGAAATGCTGGAAATCCGCCGGGTACTTGGGCACGCCTTGCATGGCGATGCCATGAACGGTGTCGGCGCCGGCGCCGACCACCGGCGCGGGCAGCAGCATACCGACCAACAGGATTGCGGCAGAGCGGCGCAGCAGGTCCATGATTTTCCTCGCTCGCTTCGTCCGGCCCGGCGGGCCGCATGCGGTTTCGACACCTACGCCGTCAGCTGCCCTGGGGGCAAGGCGCTTGGCGCCGGTCCGCCGATATGCTGTGCTGATGGCTTCCTATGCAAAACCGAACTCGGGAGTGAAACGATGATGCGCACGCGGCTGGAGGTGGTCCAGGGCGACATCACGCGCGAACGGGTGGACGCCATCGTCAACGCCGCCAACACGGCGCTCAAACGCGGTGGCGGCGTGGATGGCGCGATCCACCGCGCTGCCGGACCTGGCCTTCAGGTCGAATTGGACCGGATCGGCGGATGCCCGACCGGAGACTGCCGGCTCAGCAGCGCCCATGACGTTCCCGTTCAAGCGCTTATCCACTGCGTCGGACCGGTTTGGCATGGTGGCAACGCGGGCGAGGCCGAGCTGCTGTCCGCCTGCTACCGCAATGCCATCGCACTCGCCCGCCGTCACGGCCTGGACAGCCTGGCCTTTCCCGCCATCAGCACCGGTGTGTACGGCTATCCGGCCGAGGACGCCGCCACCGTGGCCGTCGCCACGGTGCGCGCCGCCACGACCCCGCCCAACGGCATCAACGAAGTGCGGTTCGTATGTTTCGATTCCGAAACTACCGCTATTTACCAGAAACTCTTAGAGCTGGATGTCGACTCGTGACCCGCATTCACACGCTCACGGTCGACATCTCGGCATCGGCCGCTCGGGTCTGGTCGGTTCTCGTCGATGTCCGAGACTACCCACGCTGGAATCCGTTTCTGACGATCACGTCCGGCCGCCTCCGCCACGGCGGCCGGATCACGGTGGTGGCGACGCCGGCCGACCACCCGCCGCTGACGCTGCGTGCTCGGGTGCAACGCGTTCTGAAGCCGGTTGAATTGGTGCTCATCAGCCAACCCCTGGTCCCGGGTTTCTTGCAAGGTGAACACCGATTTCGAATCGAGTCGTTGGCTGGAGACCTAAGCCGGCTGTGCATACACGGCCAATTCGCCGGTGCGCTGAGCGTCGTATGGCCGGACCGTCTCGAGAACGCCGGACGCGATGGCTTCACCGCCATGGCCCAGGCGCTCAAGGAACGCACGGAATCCGGCTGAATGCTGCAATGCAAAAAGCGGCTTTGCCGGACCGTTCGGCATCGCTATGATACCGCACGGCGAACGTATTGCGAGGCATCCCGAGGTGGCGGCCCCAGGGGCATGGTCCGGTTTTGTTCGACCTAGCTCACTGGATAGATTACAGGATCTGCTCCACCTTCGCCGCGCGCCGTCACCGCTCGGAATCTCGGCCGGAATCGGTGCTTATCATTCCCCATTGCCGGAGCGCGCAACCACCCCATGACCATCCGCAATCTCGATTTCCTGCTCAAACCAACATCCGTGGCCGTGATCGGTGCATCGCGGCGCGCGAATACGGTCGGTGCGGTGGTTGCCCGCAACCTGTTCCATGCCGGCTTCGGTGGGCCAATCATGCCCGTGCATCCGCGGGAATGCTCCATCGAAGGAGTCCTGGCCTATCCTTCCGTGGCGGATCTGCCGCTGACCCCCGATCTGGCGCTGATCTGCACACCACCCGATACCGTGCCGGGCTTGATCGACGCGCTCGGCCGGCGCGGCACCAAGGCGGTGGTGGTGGTGACGGCCGGGTTCGGAGAATTTGGGACGGAAGGTGAACGGCTGCAGCAGAAACTGCTCGACGCGGCAAAGCCACACCTCTTGCGGGTGCTCGGCCCGAATTGTGTCGGCCTTCTGATCCCAGGCATCGGTTTGAATGCCAGCTTCGCCCATGTCGCCGCGCTGAAAGGCGACGTTGCTCTGGTGGCACAGTCGGGCGCCGTTGTGACCGCCTTGTTGGATTGGGCCGCAGCCCGAAAGATCGGCTTTTCGCACATGATTTCGGTCGGCGATATGGCCGATGTGGATTTCGGCGATCTGCTCGACTATCTCGCAGCCGATGGCTCCGTGCGTGCCATCCTGCTGTACGCTGAGGCGTTGACCCACGCGCGCAAGTTCATGTCGGCCGCACGGGCGGCT
The DNA here is from genome assembly GCA_028281465.1 of Azospirillaceae bacterium. Classification (GTDB taxonomy): domain Bacteria; phylum Pseudomonadota; class Alphaproteobacteria; order Azospirillales; family Azospirillaceae; genus JANQJV01. The sequence goes on from JANQJV010000029.1 coordinate 15,276, forward strand.
GCGCGCCAGAAACCAGTCATCGTGATTAAGGCGGGACGGTCGGACGAGGCGGCCAAGGCCGCGCGGTCGCATACCGGCGCGCTGGCCGGCGCGGACGATGTGTACGACGCCGCCTTCCGCCGGGCCGGCGTCCTGCGCGTGCACGACCTGGACGAATTGTTCGACGCGGTGGAGACCTTGTCGCTGGGCACGTCCGCGACGAGTTTCGCCCAGTGCATGCGCGGCCGGTTGGCCATCATCACCAATGGCGGCGGCATCGGTGTCATGGCCACCGACAGCCTAATCGAAGACGGCGGCAAACTGGCCGAGCTGAGTCCGGACACGGTCGAAAAACTGGATGCCGTGCTCCCAAAGACTTGGTCGCGCGGCAATCCGGTCGACATTATCGGCGACGCCAATGCCAAACGCTATGCCGAAGCTTTGAAGGTCGTGCTGGATGACCGCAACACCGACGCGATCCTGGTCCTGAATTGTCCGTCGGCGGTCGGCGACAGCTTGTGGGCCGCCCAGTCGGTGGCCGAGACGGTCGATGCGCAGAAGGCAGGCCGGCGCCGCCCTGTGCTCACCAGTTGGCTCGGTGAGGGCACGGCGGCCGATGCCCGCCGCCTGTTCGCCGCTCACCGCCTGCCAACCTATCACACGCCGGGCGACGCCATCCGCGGTTTCATGCATCTGGTGCGCTACTACCGCAACCAGGAACTCCTCATGGAAACGCCGGCCTCGGTGTCGGACGCGTACGAAACCCAGACCAACACCGCCCGCGATCTGATCGACGGCGTGATGCGCGATGGCCGGGAATGGCTGACCGAATATGAAGCCAAGAAACTGATTGCGGCCTACGGCGTGCCCGCGGTCGACACCCGGCATGCTGCCGACCCGGACGCAGCGGCCGAGGCGGCCCGCGCCATCGGCGGTTCCGTCGCCCTGAAGATTTCGTCGCCCGACCTGACGCACAAATCCGACATCGGCGGCGTCGTCCTGAGACTGAACGATCCGGAGCGGGTGCGCGCCGAGGCGATCCGCATGCTCGGCCGCATCCGCCTGATTGCACCAGACGCGCGGCTCGACGGCTTCACGGTTCAGAAGATGGCCAACCGCTCGGAGCCCCATGAGCTGATCGTCGGCATGACCGAGGACCGGTTGTTCGGGCCGGTGCTCTTGTTCGGTCAGGGAGGCACCGGTGTGGAAGTCTTGGCCGACAAGGCGCTGGCGCTGCCACCGCTCAACCTGACCCTGGCACGGGACGCCATGGCGCGCACCCGGATCTGGAACCTGCTGCGCGGCTACCGGGCCCGCAAACCGGCCGCCATCGACGAAATCGCCGCGACCTTGATCAAGATATCCCAGCTTGTGATCGACTTCCCTGAGATCGTCGAGTTGGACATCAATCCGCTGCTTGCCGACGGTGACGGCGTGCTCGCCTTGGATGCCCGGGTCAAGGTCGGCATTCCGAGCCTGCCGGGTGCCCGGCGGTTGGCCATCCGACCCTATCCGAAATCCCTGGAAGAAGAGGTGCAGCTCAGGGACGGCCGCGCATTCCTGCTACGTCCGGTGCGGCCGGAGGACGAACCGGCCCTGCTGCGTCTCGTCGACCGGCTCACACCCGAGGATATCCGGCTGCGCTTCTTCGCGCCGATGAAGCACCTGTCGCACAAGATGGCAGCTCGGCTGACACAGATCGACTACGACCGCGAGATGGCGCTGGTGGCCGTCGACCAATCTGCCGGCACGGACGGCGGCGAACTGCGCGGCGTGGTGCGCATTTCGGCGGATCCCGACAATGTCCGCGCCGAATACGCCGTCGTGGTGCAAAGCGATATGAAAGGCATGGGGCTTGGGTCTTTGCTGATGCGAAAGATTCTTGACCACGCCCGTACCCGCGGCCTGTCCGAGATATTCGGCGAGGTGTTGCGCGAAAACACCGGTATGCTGGCGCTCTGCCAACGGCTTGGGTTCACACGGCAAGAACACCCCGATGAGCCGAGCATCGTCGAGGTACGCCTGACTCTCTGACGGTGTCTGGAGAAGCCTGGGTGGATGGCCTTGGGGCCCATCGGTCAAAGGGTCCCGGACACACGGTCTTGATCCGTCCGGCACTTCGACCCTAGACTTGCGCATACGGGCCCGGCAGACGGACGGCCGTGCCGTCAACATTTCCAGAGCGGTCATGTTTCGCATTTTCAAAGCTGTCGGGGCTGTTCTGTGGTTGGCCGTAATCGTTGTCGTTCTGGCCTATTTCGGCCGCTCGCTGATCGATTTCGGTGTCCTGCCGGTCCAGCTCGGTCACCCGAGCACGCGGCACATGCCGATCGTACCGTCCGTCTCGTGGAGCGCCATCAACGAAGACATCCGCACGGCGGTCCAAGAGTCACGCAAAGAAGCGATGGCAATGGCGGAACGCCGGCTGGCGGAATGGCACGAAACGCTCATGCACCGCGTGGATAGCGATTTTCTAGAATGGTACTTCAATTATTTTAATCAACAACTTATCGGCCTCAGCTATGCTTACCATACGGTGCATTCTTATGTGGTCGGCAGTGCACGATCGCCCAGTGAACAGGTGATCGAAACCATTCAGACCCAATTCACCAATCGGGTGCTGCGACCGGAGATCGCCCAGCTCGAACTGGAGGCGATGACCCGCGATGTGGTGGAGGCGTTCATCCTCACGCTGCATCGGCGGCTCGACGAGATTCCCAGCAAATATGCCATGCAGCGCGAAGATTGGGATCGGCATCTCGAATCCATCGCGTTGATCGCCTCCACGGTGGAAGGCGCCCGCACGGTGCCCGTGACCCTGAAGGCGTTAACAACGGGCGTGACGGTGGCCAGCGGCGCCATGGTGGCAAAGGCGTTCGGCCCGATGATCAAGTCCGCCGCCAGCAAGGTGGTGACGGTCCTGACCACCAAAGCCATCGGAACGGCAGCAGCGGCCACCACGGCAGCGGCGGCTACGACCGCGGCGGCAGCCACAGCCACATCCGCGGGGACCAAGGCGGCGGCAGGAACCGTGGCCTCGGGTTTGCTGGGACCGATCATGGCCGCCGGCATCCTGGGCTGGGATTTGTACGACCATGCCAAGACAGTCGAAGAAAACCGCCCGATCATGCGGACCAATATCAATGATTACCTGATCCATTTCGGGCGGGCCATGCTCGAAAACGACGGCTCCATTGGCAGCGTCGTTCATGACATCGAAGTGGCGATCTTCCGCGGTCTGGCCCGCGCCGAAGGTCTCTAGGGCTGCGACCGCCGCGGACGCACACCGGTTGCACCACCAGGCCCGGTTGCACCACCAGGCAGTGTGCGCTAACGGATCGGCCTTGAGCCAAGCCGACACCAATGGGCCGCATCAGACGGGCCGGGCCGCAAAGCGCACGCCCCCCTCTGCAACCGGCCCACCCCACCGGGAGGACCCCATGCGCCGTGTCTCGACCGTTCTGGCCGCCGCAATTCTGGCCGTGTCCAGCACTGCCGCTGCCGATCCGCTGAAGATCGGCATGATCACAACCTTGTCCGGCCCCGGAGCCGGTCTCGGCATTGACATCCGAGACGGCTTCCAACTGGCGCTCGACCGTCTCGGTGGGATGCTTGGCGGCGTCGTGACCCAGGTTGTGGAAGGCGACGATCAACGCAAACCCGATATCGCCGTGCAGTTGGCTCGACGCATGATCGCACGCGATGGCGTCCACATCGTCACCGGCATCGTCTGGTCCAATCTGGCACTGGCGGTCATGCCCACGGTGGTGCGTGGGGACGTTTTCTTCATCAGCGCCAACGCTGGCCCATCGGCGCTGGCCGGCGCGCAGTGCAACCCGTATTTCTTCAACGTCGCCTGGCAGAACGACAACAACCACGAAGCCATGGGCCAGGTCGTCCAAGACCGCGGTTTCGACAACGCCTATCTAATGGCCCCCAATTATCCCGCCGGCAGGGACGCGCTGGCTGGCTTCAAGCGCTTCTACACCGGCGGGATCGCCGGGGAGGTCTACACGCCGCTGGGCCAGCTCGACTATGCCGCGGAACTGGCGCAGCTACGCGCGGCGGCGCCGGATGCCGTGTTCGTGTTCTACCCGGGCGGTATGGGCATCAATTTCGTGAAGCAGTACGAGCAAGCCGGGCTGAAGGCCGCGATCCCGCTGTTCGGTCCGGCCTTTTCTTTCAGCCAGGATATTCTCGCAGCCGTGGGGGACGCGGCTCTCGGCGTCAACAACACGGCACAGTGGAGCCCGGACTTGGAGACGCCGGAAAACCAAGCCTTCGTCGCGGCGTTCCAGACGACATATGGTCGGATTCCGTCGCTGTATGCCTCGCAAGGCTACGACGCCGCCCTGCTGATCGACAGTGCCGTTCGGGCCGCCGGTGACAGGTTTGACGACGACACGATCCTGCGTGCCACTTTGCGCGAGGCCGCCTTCGACTCCGTCCGCGGTGCCTTCCGCTTCAACACCAACCACTACCCGATCCAGGATTTCTACCTGCGCGAAGTGGTGAAGAACGACGCGGGTGTCTTAACCAACCGTGTCGTCCGCAAGGTGTTTGACCAACACGGCGATGCCTATGCCGACACCTGTGGCATGCCCTGAGCCGCCCACCTCGCAGCGGGAGCGATGGACGTTTTGCGGCGTAGCGATGGGAGCAGAGCGACCGAGCCATGGCGATCGATCCGTCCCTTGCCATCGAGCAGACCCTGAACGGTCTCCAGCTCGGCGTCATGCTGTTTCTGATTGCCGCCGGACTCACGTTGGTTTTCGGCATCATGGACCTGATCAATCTGGCCCATGGCTCGTTCTATATGTTCGGGGCGTATCTGACCGCCACCTTTGTCGGGATGTTCGACCATTTCGGTCTGGCCGTTCTGGGTGCGGTGGCGTGCGCCGCGGCCTTGGGCATCGCGATCGAACTGGTGGCCATGCGCACCCTATACCAGCGTGACCACCTGGATCAGGTCTTGGCCACCTTTGGACTGACCCTGCTCGCCAACGAAGCGGTTAAGATGACTTGGGGGCCGGTACCGATTTTCCTGAATCCACCTGCGGCGCTCGACCAGACGGTCACCGTGTTCGGCATCGCCTACCCGGCCTTCCGCCTCGCCATCATTGCCGTCGGCCTGGCGGTGGGCCTATTCCTGTGGTGGCTGATCCGGCAAACCCGCCTGGGCATGCTGATCCGCGCCGGAGCGACCAACCGCACCATGGTGCTCGCCCTCGGCGTCGACATTCGGCGCATCTTCACCACTGTCTTCGCCATCGGCGCGGCTTTGGCCGCCTTGGCCGGGGCCATGGCCGGCCCGATCCTGGCTGTGCAAGTGGGCATGGGGGAGGAGATCCTGATCCTGGCCTTCGTGGTCGTCGTCATCGGCGGAATCGGTTCGGTGCGCGGTGCCCTGGTCGGAGCCCTGCTGGTGGGCCTGGTGGACACCCTGGGCCGAATCCTGCTGCCGTCCGCATTGGCCGCCCTGTTCGATCCGGCCACAGCGGCCGGGACCGCCGGTGCGCTTGCCTCCATGTCCATCTACATGCTCATGGCCGTGGTTCTGGCACTCCGGCCACAAGGCCTGTTCCCGACCAGCCGTTGACGTCGTCAGGACGCGGGCGGCCCCTGTGCCCATCCGCATGGCGGCGTGTCTCGGCTTTGTGCGACGGCGGATCGTCCCAACGACCTTCAGCCCAATAACATTCAGAAGGAGAAGCATCGCCATGGCAATCGACAAGGCCGGCCATCGGGCCGGCATCCTGCTGGCCATCGCCGCCGTGCTGGCGACCACCGTCGGCTCGCGTTCCGAGGCTTACGACGGGCTGGTGGAAAAGAAGGTCTTCTCCATGCCGGCCTACTCGACGGTCGGCGGTGAGACCATCAAGAACGTCCAGATCGGCTGGGAGAGCTACGGCCAGCTCAATGAGGCGAAGGACAACGCCATCCTCATCACCCATTTCTTTTCCGGAACATCCCATGCGGCCGGCCGGTACAGGGCCGATGATGCCCGCCCTGGCTATTGGGACGCCATCATCGGCGCCGACAAACCGATCGACACCGACCGGTTCTTCGTCCTCAGCTCAGACACGTTGGTCAACCTGAATGTGCACGCCCCGATGGTGACCACGACCGGGCCGGCCAGCATCGATCCGACCACCGGCGAACCCTATGGGCTGGATTTCCCCATCGTCGGCATCCGTGACTTCGTCAATGTGCAGAAAGCGCTGCTGGAGAGCCTGGGCATCGACCGCCTGCATGCCGTTGTCGGCGCTTCCATGGGCGCCCTGCAGGCGATCGAATGGGGAGCCGGATATCCGGACATGGTCGACCGAGTCGTCGCTGTGATTGGTGGGGCCGAGGCGGACGCGTTCCTGATCGGCTGGCTGAACCTTTGGGCAGCCCCCATTCGGCTCGACCCGAACTGGAACGGAGGGGATTACTATGACGGGCCGGCCCCGACCGCTGGCCTGACCGAAGCACTCAAACTGGTGACGCTGCAGGCGCGCGCCTGGCCCTGGGCGGTCGACACTTTCGGCCGCACCTGGGCCGTGGAAGACCGCAATCCGGCCGCCTCCTTCGACAACTATTATGAGGTGGAAGCTTGGCTGACGGCGGCGGCCTCGGCCCGAGCCGCCGTGTCCGACGCCAACCACTTCCTCTACCTGGTCAAAGCCAACCAGACCTTCATCGCCAATGGCGGCCCCACCTTGGCGGATGGCCTGAGGGGCATGACCATGCCGGTGCTGCTGCTACCGGCCGTGGGTGACCTCATTTTCTTCCCGGAACTGGCCACGGCGCCGATGGCCGAGATGCTCGAGGCCCAAGGCACGGCCGTCACGGTTGCCGATGTCGACGGACCGCTCGGTCACCTCAATGGCATTGCGTTCACAGGCGCCCACGGCGACCTGATCCGAAGATTCCTGACGGAATGACCACCGCTGACGAACGAACTGTGGGGCCCCGGTTGTGCCGACAGACTATCTGTTCTGGGAAAGCTGAAGACTACCGCCCCTCGCCTTTTTGGGGGACAGGGGTTCGGGAAAGGCTGTTTGGACCTGACCTGTCCCCGGCATCGCGCGAGCGGCCCCACTGTTACGCGGGGCTGCTCCGCGGCCACCCTCTCCCAGAGGGAGAGGGTCAAAATACACGTCTTGCACAATGGCCACGATAAAGCTCACGGCCGGTGCAATCCGGTGCTGCCGGATCAAGCCGCCGGCTTGCGGAAATGCAGAATGCCCCAGGCGAGATGACCCTCGCCGGCGGCCTCGACCCAGTTGGCCAACCCGGTGAGCATGCGGTCGACATAGGCCGTCGAGGCGATGGCAATCATTTCGTCGTAGCGCGCACTCAACATCCGGCGCACCGCCTCATAGTGCCGTCCCAAATTCGGTGTCAGATCTTCGATCCCAATGAGTTCGAAACCGATCGCCACGGCGGCTTCCCGATAGAACCGGAACGACCCCAGCGAGGACAAGTGCAGGCGGTCGTATACCGGTTGCAACACACCGGGCGGGCACTCGTCGGCTTGCATCGGGTCGGTGAAGACGAACTCGCCGCCCGGACGCAGCACACGGTGAACCTCGCGCAGAACCCGCAGCCGGTCGCCGCTGTGCAAGATGGCATCTTCGGACCAGACCACGTCATACGACTGATCCGACGCCGGAATGTCCTCGAACGATCCGTGGATGACGGAGATGTGACGGGCCAACCCTTGTTCCAGGTTCTGCCGCCGATTGGTTTCGTTCTGGACGTCGCTGAGGTTGAGACAATCGACTTGGCAGCCTTTGGCCGCGACCAACTGGCGCGCCGCCCCGCCATACCCGGCACCGATATCGAGCACACGCGTGTTCGCCGACAGCCCGGTCAGCCGCGCCATCATGCGCGACACAGTCCGCCGGCTGGCTTCGGCAATCGGCTCATCTGCCGTGTCGTAGAGACCGACATGAATATCCTCGCCGCCCCAGATTTGGCTGTAGAACCGGTCGGCATCGTGACTGTCGTAATAGGTCTCGGCGACTTTGACCGCTTCGTCGGCGCGTCTACGGATATCAAGGCTCATAGGTCTTCTCCGCCACATGGATGAAGAAATCGGGGTCGGCCTCCTGATAAGTCTCCTTGAAGTCACCGTAAGATGTGACTTTCTGGAAGCCGGCCTCGGTGATGAGCCGACGCACGTAGTTTTTGCGCAGCGGAAACATGTTCAACGTATACCGGCTGCGATCCGGAAATTCGTAGACGAAGCGTGCCAAACCGTCGTCCAGATGTTCCGGATAAGCACTGACACGGTCGCCACAGTAGTAGTACTTGTGCTGGCTGGAAAAACCATGGTCGAGCATGGCGTCATAATTGCGCTGATCGAGAATCAAGACACCGTCGATCTTGAGCGCCGCATAGAATTCGGCCAGCGCCCGGCGGCGGTCACGCTCGTCGAACAGATGGGTGAAGGAGTTGCCCAGGCAGATGATGGCGTCGTATTTGCCCTGGATATCCCGATTGAGCCAACGCCAGTCGGCGAAGACGGTTCGCAGGATGATACCCTGGGCATTGGCGTTTTCGAACGCCTTGGTCAGCATGGTCGGACTACCGTCGGCGCTGGTGACGTCGAAACCGGCCTTGATTAGCTGAACCGAATGGAATCCCGTGCCGGTGGCAACGTCGAGGATTCGGTGTTTGCCGCGGGCCCGCAAGACCTCGATGAAGAAACGCCCCTCACTTTCGGCGCGCGCCCTCCAGTCGATCAGCTCATCCCATTTTTCAACGAAATTCTGAACGTATTCGGCTTGATAGTGATCCGATTGGCGCACGGCGGTCGGGTCGTCGCCATAGTCTTGCCGGTCCCGTTGCAACAGTTTGGCGACAGCGGTTGTGGACATGGCCTCTAGCCCCTCTTCCAGGTTAATCGGCGGGACCGACGAGCGGCGCGGACCACCCTGACGGCGCAGAGATGCACCCGCGCAGCGTCGGTGCGTGTGGGCAAGTCGCATCAGTGTGCCGAACCAACGGACAATAAATCTGCTGATCCGACAGAAGACCTGCCGAATGCCTTACAAACGTCTTCAGAAAACGCTCGACGGCAAGGACCATACACAGAGTGTCGAAGAATATCCACAGAAATCTGTTGTCTTTGTGAAACTAAAAGAAACCATTTTCTTGATTATAGCCGAATGAATTTTTTGAGGAATTTTTTCCGAACCTGGCCTTCGGTCAAGATATCATGATCACGAATTCAGTTTCTTTATTCCTGACCTCAGGCCGGGATGGCTTCTATTTCCAACAACCACTTGGACTCGGAGGTGCGCACGATGACCACGGCCAATACCGGGCGATGGTCACCAAGAAACGCGCACCGGTTGCGGTTGCTCGCTGGCACCTGATCGCGGCACGACAGAGCCCGAGGCGGTCGCACGGATCAGAGGGTGGAAACCAACGCCAACATCCGGACAGCGGAGTCGCCGCATCGGCCGCCGCGGAGAGGCACCCCAGAATCCGTCCGTCCCGCTCCCCAACGGCCCGAAATGGATCGTTCTCACGGGTTAGTCGGTTCCTGCATCGAGCCGGGCCGGGATCGTCATGGTCACCGCCGTGCCCAAGCCCGGGGCGCCGGAGATTCCAATTCGACCACGGAACGGTCCAGTCACCGTATTGAATACGACGGTCAGACCGAGACCTTTGTGGCCGCGTCCGCGTGCCGTCGTGAAGAAGGCATCGAATGCCCGCCCGGCCACATCGGCCGAAATGCCAGCCCCGAAATCGCGCACGGTGACCGTGAAAGCGGGATCGCCATCGTCCAGACGCGCTTCAGACACCGTTATCTCGATGAGACCCTCCACGCCCTCGGCATATCCGTGGGCCTCCACGTTCTGGAACAGATGATGCAACACGCGGGCGAGCAGTAGACGATAGCCGTTCCAGATCGGCCCCGATGCCGGGTTGGGCACCTTGAACGTCAAGCTCGTCTTTGCCGGCCGGGCCCGGAACATCGCCACCGAATCGCCGATCGCCTCGGCCAGATTGATCGGTTGCACGTCTTCAGCGTGGTGGCTGGCGGCCAGGTCGCAGAACATCTGGACCAGTGCCACCACTCGTCGCAGCCCCGAGGCGAGCAGGGTCACCGGTTCGCGCAGGTGCCGGGGATCGAGACCGGCCGCCGGATCGCCCAGATCGGCTTCGGTCAGACGGTCTTCGATGAGGCTGATACAGGTGGTGCAGACCCCAATCGGGCTGTTCAACTCGTGGGCGATGCCGGTCACCATCTGGGTGATGGCGTGCTGACGTGCCGTCTCCAAAGCTGCCGCACGCAATTGGCTGTCGTGTTCCTCGCGGACCAGACGCTGCGTGGTCTCTCGAATGCGACCGCTGAGTTCGGACAACAGGTTGGACAAAAGCGGCGGCGACTTGGCGATGAAGCCCAGAAACTGGTCGCGCGGCATCAGGAACAGGTCGCTCGGGCAATCCGTCACCACGCTGGCCGAGCGTCGGTCGCCATCGATCAGGGCCATTTCGCCGAAGTAGTTGCCAGGGCCAAACCGGGCGACCCGGCTCTCGTGCCCGCGGTCGTCGTGTCGGAGCACGGTGACCCCACCGCTCAGAAGCACATAGAGGGATTCACCGAGATCACCCTGGCGGAAGATGACCGTGTCCGCGGGCACAGCGAGTCGCCGGCCCAAAGCCACCACACTCTCCAGTTCATGCCTTGCTAAGGGCTGGAACAGCCCGATGCCGGCCAGGATGTCAATCAGATCGGTCATTGCACCCGTCGTCGCGGCCCCCCCGCGGCATGGCTGCGCGGGCCGGTGTCATCCGCGCGACGATCGTAACACACTATCTTGTGTGGCTCGCGGCTCTGCTGCGCCGTCAATCCAGCCCACGCATCCGGGCCAAGACGTGGCCAGCCAGAACCAGCGAGCCGGTGATCAGAATCCGTGCTGGTCGCCCGCCGGTGGTCGCGTCTGCGAGAGCCTGACCAAGCCCGTCCGCCGTGCCGGTCACCGGCACGCCGAGTTGGGCGGCCACGCCGGCCAAAGTCGCCGGAGCGTGACAGTCCGGTTCGCCCGGAATGGCGATGGCAATCAGCTTCGCCACCCGGGGTGCCAACGGTGCGAGGAACGCCTCCGGCCGCTTGCGCGCGAGCATGCCGAGCACGACGATCAAGGGCCGCCCGTCGGCGGTGTGCCGCCAGCGATCCGCCTGGATCGCCAGCGCGGCGCCGGCCGAATCGTTATGGCCACCGTCGAGCCACACTTCGGCCATTGCGGGAACCGGCCAGGGCACTGCCCGCCTGTCCAATGGCTGGAGGCGCCCTGGCCACGTCGCTTCGACAAGTCCCGCCGCCACCGCGGACTCCGCGAGGACGTCCCCTGGCAGAAGATCCGCACAGCACACGGCCGTTGCCGCATTCGCGATCTGATGGTCGCCGACCAGGCTCGGATGGGGCAAAACAAGTCGCCGATGCACCGTTTCGATCTCGATTTCATCGTGCCGGCACTCGACCACCACCGGGTGCAGCGGCGCACCCAGGGTTTTCGCCGCTTCAGTCAACACCGTCATTGCCACCGCATCCGGCTGCGGCGCCAGCACTGCCGCCACGCCGGACCGGAAAATGCCGGCCTTGTGCGCGGCAATTTCGGACAGGGTCTCACCCAATTCCAGCGTATGGTCGCGTGAGATGCGGGTCACGGCGGTCACTGCCTTGGTTTTGAGCACATTGGTCGCGTCGTCGCGCCCACCCAGGCCCGTCTCAAGCAACACAACATCCGCTGGTGTCTCGGCGAACGCCAGAAACGCCGCCGCCGTGGTGGCTTCGAACCAACTGACCAACGCACGTCCAGCGTCCCGTTCGATGCGATCGAGCAAGGCGAGGAAGCCGTGATCCCCGAGCGGTTGCCCCCCGACGCTGATCTGCTCGGCCCAGCGTACCAGATGCGGACTCGTGAACACATGCACGCTCCGGCCCGCCGCCTGCAGGATGGCGCGCAGGAATGCGATGGTCGACCCCTTGCCGTTTGTCCCGGCGACATGCACCACTGGGGGCAGTGCTCGATGCGGATCGCCGAGGCGTTCCAAGACCCAACACAGTCGATCGAGGGAATAATCGATGCGCTCCGGGTAGTCCCGGCGCAACCGAGCCAGAACGATGTCGTCCCCGTTCACTCCGGTCGCCGGTCCGCCTGCCCTGCGGCCGGTTCCACCGGCTCCGCCGTATCGGCCGGTTCTGGCACAGGATCGGCCTCGGAGCGGGCCGCGTCGTCGTTGAACGGCAGCTTGGGTGTCTCGCTGCTCTGGCCCAAAACCACCACCTCCGCAGCCGGTGTGCGATGCACCAGCAGGTCGAAGACACGGATCAGCGTGTCGCGGAGATCCTTGCGGTGCACAACGATGTCGACCATGCCGTGTTCGAGCAGGTACTCGGCGGTCTGAAACCCCTCGGGCAGAGCCTCGCGGATGGTGTTTTCGATCACGCGAGCGCCGGCGAACCCGATCTGTGCGCCCTGTTCGGCGATCTGTATGTCGCCCAGCATGGCGAAGGATGCCGTAACCCCCCCTGTGGTCGGGTCGGTCAAAACGACGACATAGGGCAGACCCGCTTCCTTCACCTGCTCGATCGCCAACACCGTCCGCGGCATCTGCATCAGGGACAGGATGCCCTCCTGCATCCGGGCACCGCCCGAAGCAGGAATGGCAACCAAAGGGGCATCCTGCAGAACGGCAAGCCGCGCCGCCGCAAGAAGGCCCTCGCCCACCGCCAACCCCATCGAACCGCCCATGAAGCGGAAATCGAACGCTGCGATCACCACGCTCATGCCGCGCATACGACCGAAGGCAACGATGATGGCATCGCTGCGGCCACTCTTGGCCTGGGCCTCCTTCAGCCGGTCGACATACCGCTTCTGGTCGCGGAACTTCAGTGGATCCGTCGATGTCTTGGGCAATTCGATGGTCTGATACTCACCGTCATCGAACAGCAAGGCCAACCGACGAATCGGATCGAAGCGCATGTGGTAGCCGCAATGCGGACAAACATGCAGGTTCTCCTCCAACTCGCGATGAAAAATCATCGCCTCGCAGCTCGGACACTTGTGCCAAAGGTGTTCCGGCACCTCGCGCGGTGCAACCAAAGCCCGAATCTTCGGTCGGACGTAATTGCTGAGCCAATTCATGTCGCATTCCCGATGCTGCGATCCTTGTCGCGACCGGCGCGCACCCCGGCGGCAAGAGCCTCGACCAGTTCCACCACCGCCGGCACCAGACTCGGCTGCGGCCGACCATCCCCGTCCAGATGGTCGGCAATCCGGCCGACAATGGCCGAGCCGACCACCGCCGCATCGGCCACCCGGGCCACAGCGCCGGCTTGCATCGGTATTTTGATGCCGAAACCAACCGCCACCGGCAACGCTGTATGGCGACGCAGACGCGTAACGGCCGTGGCGATGTCAACATTGTCGGCGGTGCTTGTCCCGGTGATACCGGTGATCGCGACATAGTAGACGAAGCCGCTGGTGTGACGCAAAACGGTCCGCAACCGGACATCGTCGCTGGTCGGCGTGGCCAGGCGGATGAAGTTGAGGCCCGCGTGCAATGCCGGCAGGCACAGCTCCTCATCCTCCTCAGGCGGTACATCGACCACAATCAGCCCGTCGACACCGGCTTGTCGGGCCGCATCCAAAAAGCGCTCGGTTCCAAAACGAAAAATAGGGTTGTAATATCCCATGAGCACCACGGGTGTCTCATCATCCTGCTGCCGAAACCCAGCGACCAGGTCCAAAGTGCGTTCCATGGTCGCACCGGCCTTGATGGCGCGCAGCGACGCCGCCTGGATTGCTGGCCCATCGGCCATGGGATCGGTGAACGGCATTCCAAGCTCAATGAGGTCCGCCCCCGCCCCCGGTAGGTGCTGGAGCAAAGCGGCACATGTCCCATGATCCGGATCACCTGCGGTTACAAAGGTGACGAGTCCGGCGCGCCCCTCCCGCCGCAGTGCCTCGAACCGATGACGGATGCGACCGCTTTCGGCGACTGGAGTTTGCTCGGCCGCCCCACTCATAGGGCTGTCTCCAAGGCATCGGCGATCGTGAAGATATCCTTGTCACCTCGACCACATAAATTGACAACAAGCAGATGATCCGTGGCAAGAACCGGGGACCGCATGGCGACATGGGCGAGCGCGTGGGCTGGTTCCAAGGCGGGCAAGATGCCTTCCAGACGGGCACAAAGCTGGAACGCGGCCAGCGCCTCTTGGTCGGTTACGGCGACATACTCGACACGGCCAGTATCGTGCAGCCATGCATGCTCCGGGCCGATGCCGGGATAGTCTAGCCCAGCGGAAATTGAATGCCCTTCCAAGATCTGACCTTCGTCGTCCTGCAGGAGGTAGGTCCGGTTGCCGTGCAAAACTCCTGGCCGGCCCCCCAACAACGAGGCAGCGTGAGCACCGGTGGTGATGCCATGGCCACCGGCCTCGACCCCAATCATGCGCACCTCCGGTTCGTCCAAGAACGGGTGGAACAGACCCAGCGCATTGGAACCGCCGCCGATGCAGGCCACCAGCGTGTCCGGCAGCCGACCTTCGGCGGCCAGCATTTGGTCGCGCACCTCTGATCCGATGATTGACTGGAAATCCCTCACCATGGCCGGATACGGGTGGGGGCCTGCGGCGGTGCCGATCAGGTAATAGGTGTCATCGACATTGGCGACCCAATCACGCAACGCCTCATTCATGGCATCCTTGAGTGTGCGTGCGCCCGATTCCACCGGAACCACCTCCGCACCCAAGAGGCGCATGCGGAAGACGTTCGGCTTTTGCCGTTCCATGTCCACGGCCCCCATGTACACAGTGCACGGCAGGCCGAACCTGGCACACACCGTCGCCGTGGCAACACCATGCTGACCGGCCCCGGTCTCGGCAATGATGCGCCGCTTGCCCATGCGCCGCGCCAACAGGATTTGGCCGACACAATTATTGATCTTGTGTGCGCCCGTGTGATTGAGCTCATCTCGCTTGAAATAGATCTTTGCCCCGCCGAAATGACTGGTCAGCCGTTCGGCGAAATAGAGCGGGCTCGGCCTACCAACATAATGCGTAAGGAAAGACGACAATTCCACCCAGAAATCTCTGTCGTGCTTGAGGTCACCGTAGGCACGCTCCACCTCAAGGATCAACGGCATAAGGGTTTCGGCAACGAAACGACCACCGTAGAGGCCAAAGCGACCGGCTTCATCGGGTCCGGAACGATAGGTGTTGAGGCTTGGCATGACGGATTCAGGCGTCGGGTACGGGGCGGTCGCATCTGACCGGCCCAGGATCAGCGGTGCCCCCACAGTATCGATACGCCGCCGCTTTTCCAAGAACGCCGTTGGCACGCCAACGCCGACCCCACTAGCATGGCGTTGACAGATCGTGAGCGCGGGTCGTGAGCGCGGGGTGGCCCAGCGACAGCGGTGGCATGGCGAGAGGAGCACTGACATTCCGTGGCCCCAACCCCAGAGACTTTGGAATTCCTGGTGAATCTCGTTTTCCTGCTGGTGACCGGGGGCGTCGCTTGGCACGCAATCCGGCACCCAGGCGAATCCGGGCGACCGGACATGGTGCGTCTCCTGTTCGGCGCGATTGCGGCCCTCTATTTCTTTGTTGTGCTCCTGCAGGATGTGTTGGATATGCCTCTGTTCTGATCCGGTTTTTGGGGCACCATGGCTGTCCGACCTTGCATCCTTGCGCCATGATCTTAACTTCAATCTCCGAAGGCTGATCCGAAAAGGTAACCACTGAACTTTATCGAGTGCCGCCATGTCCGTTGCAGATGCACCGTCTCCTGCCCAGTCCGCAGCGACTGCCGATAGCCCGATCGTCTACCGCATTGATCGGCTCGATCGGATTATCGACGTCAGCTCAACGTGGTACCAGTTTGCCGATGCCAATGACGGGACACCGACGGTGGCGCGCATGCTTGGCCAATCAATCTGGAACGGGATCAGTGAGCGTCATACGCGGAGCGTGTATCAGCTACTGTTCGACGCGGTCCGCGCGAGCGAACAACCCGTCTCCTTTCCGTACCGGTGCGACAGCCCGACACTGGAACGACATATGCGGCTCAGCGTTTCAGCCGAAGAGGATGGGCAGCTCCATTTTCACAGCGAAGTGTTGGCGATGAAGCCGCTGCCCGAGCTGTTCCGCGTGGTTGGGAGCTTTCCCTACAGCATTCAACGGGTCAACATCTGCAGCCAGTGCCGCAAGATCAGGATCGGTGACCAATGGGTCGAGGTGGCCGACGCTTTCCTGAGCGGCAACCTGACCAGCCGTCACAACTTCTTCCTCGCTGTCTACCGTCTCTGCCACGGGTGCAAACACCGCATGGAGTCCGTCTCTGCCAGCTTGATGGAAACAGCAAAACTGAACCACCGCAAAGTCCAGGACATCATGGCCCGTTACCGCGAAGCCATCGCCTGATAGCGGTCACGCGTCAGGCCATGACGTTGCGTCGATCCCCTCCGCAGGATGGCGTGCCGAGATGAGTCGTGTCGTTCCCGTGGCCGAACGCATCACCACCGATTGGGTGGTCACATAGGCTCCGCGACGATGCACGCCTTGGAGCATGGTGCCGTCGGTCACCCCAGTCGCAGCAAACACCACATCGCCAGCGGCCAGGTCAGTCAGATCGTACGTACGCTCAAGATCCGTGATGCCACAGCGTGCCGCGCGAGCCCGTTCGGCATCATTGCGAAAGGTCAGTCGACCCTGCATTTGCCCACCGATGCAGCGCAAGGCTGCGGCGGCCAGAACGCCCTCCGGCGCACCGCCGGTGCCCATATAGGCATCGATGCCGCTATCAGGATCGGTGGTGTTGATGACGGCGCTCACATCGCCGTCGGAAATCAGCACAATCCGCACACCGGTCTCGCGCAATTTAGCAATCAATGCGGCGTGGCGCGGACGGTCGAGAACGCAAACGGACAGAGACGCAATCGGCACGTCCTTGGCCTTCGCCAGGGCCGCCACGTTGTCGCGCGGATCCGCTTGCAGATCGACGATGCCGTTCGGCAATCCGCCACCGACCGCAATTTTCTCCATGTACACGTCTGGCGCATTGAGAAACCGACCGGCGTCCGCAAAGGCCAGGACAGCCAACGCGTTGGGGGCAGCCTTAGCGGTCAGCGTGGTCCCTTCCAGGGGATCGAGGGCAATGTCCACCTTCGGGCCCAGACCCGTCCCCACCGATTCCCCAATGTACAACATCGGTGCCTTATCGCGCTCGCCTTCTCCGATCACAACGGTGCCGTCAACAGCCAGATGGTTGAAAGCTCTTCGCATGGCATCGACGGCCGCCTGATCGGCCTGCTTTTCCTGACCGAGACCGATCCAGCGCGACGCCGCCAATGCCGCCGCCTCGGTCACGCGCACCGCCTCCATGGCCAGGCTGCGCGAAGCACCGACCGGGTTCTGGGTTGATTCGGACATGGCGACCTCCTTCCTCTGCGCCAGCTAAAGTCGGCCAGCGACCTCATCGCCTGGAATCGCCGTCGGGGCTTCGGCCGACAGCAGAGGGCCGCCCAACGGTCATCGGCCCACGCCGGCTTCAGAACGATTCGATGCGAATCAAGCAATGGGATTCGACGCTGTCGAGGCCGCTGATTGCCGCAAGTCCGCGCAGCATCTTCGCCTCGTCGGTCGGGTGGGTGGTCAGAACGACCGGAACCAGTTCACCCGGGTCGCGCCGGCGCTGGATGAACTGTTCGATGGACACGCCTTGGGCGCTGAGCGCCTGGGCAATGGCGGCCAGAACGCCGACCTCATCGCGGACCTGCAGACGGAGATAATAGGCGCCGGTGCGGGTGGACAATGGTGCAGGTGGACGGGCATCTAGTCGATCGAACGGCATCCCGAAAGCAGGCAGGACACGCCCGCGCGCCACGTCGACCAGATCCGCGACCACGGCCGAGGCGGTCGGTCCAGCACCGGCACCGCGGCCAACCAAAACCACCCGGTCGACGAAATCACCTTGGGCGATGACCGCGTTGAAGACGTCATCAACCTGAGCGATCGGCGACTCCGCAGGCACAAGGCACGGGTGAACGCGCTGCTCCAACTGCGTGCCATCCGCGCGGGCGATGCCGAGCAGCTTGACGCGGTAGCCCAAGTCTTCGGCGAACCGAATGTCATCGCCCGTCACATGACGGATGCCTTCGACGTTTTCGGCCCTGAAGTGAACGGTACAACCGAAGCTCACCGCGGCCAGGATGGCTAGTTTATGGGCGGCATCGATGCCATCGATGTCGAGGCTCGGATCTTGCTCCGCATACCCCAGAACCTGCGCCTCGGCCAGGACACGCTCGAACGGCTCACCGGTGGCGCGCATGCGCGACAAGATGTAGTTGCAGGTGCCATTTAGGATACCGTGCACCTCGGTTACCCGGTTGGCCGCCAGGCCTTCGCGCAACGCCTTGATAACAGGGATACCGCCGGCAACGGCCGCCTCGAACAGAAGACCCTGGCCACCCTCTTGGGCCCGCTCCGCCAAATCGGTACCGTGATGCGCGATCAGTGCCTTATTCGCCGTCACCACGTGTTTACCGGCCGCCAGAGCAATTTCGCACACACGGCGAGCGATGCCGTCGGCTCCGCCAATCAACTCGACCACCACATCGATCCCGGGCGCCGCGGCCATGGCCGCGGCATCCTCCCACCACGCATAGGCTGATAGATCGATGCCGCGGTCGCGCTTGCGGTCGCGCGCGCTGACCGCCACGACCTGCACCGGTCGACCACAGCGCATGGCCAGGGTGGCGCCGTGGAGCTGCAGAAGGCGTGTGGTTTCAGCGCCGACCGTGCCCAAACCGGCGATCGCGATGCGCAACGGATCCAACATCATGCTTGCGCCCGCGCCAACGACAGGATTTGTGCCGGTGGTGGTGGCACGGCGGCGAGGGCCGGCATCGCCGCACCGCAGCGGTTTAAGAACAGTTTGATGTTGCGGCATGCCTGGCGGATGCGTTGCTGGTTTTCCACCAGCGCGAGCCGAACGTGATCGTCGCCATATTCACCAAAGCCGATCCCGGGCGACACGGCCACTTTGGCCTCACGAAGCAGCAGCTTGGCAAACTCCAAGGATCCGAGATGATGCAAATTGGGCGGTATCGGGGCCCAGGCGAACATCGTGGCGGGGGGCGCCGGAACCCGCCAACCTGCGCCGGTGAGGCCCTCGATCAACACGTCGCGCCGGGCCCGGTACAAGGCGCGGATCTCGTCGACGCAATCCTGTGGGCCGTTCAGTGCCGCAACCGCGGCAACCTGGATCGGTGTGAAGGCACCGTAATCCAGATAGCTCTTGATGCGTGCCAAGGCCGAAATCAGGGTTCGGTTGCCGGCCGCGAAGCCAATGCGCCAGCCCGGCATGCTGTACGTCTTGCTCATGGAGGTAAATTCCACCGCGATATCGCGCGCTCCATCGACCTCCAAGATCGACGGCGGTGGATCGCCGTCGAAATAGATTTCCGCATAGGCCAGGTCCGACAGGATGTAAACGTCGTGCTTGCGGCAAAATGCGACCACCTCGCGGTAGAAATCGAGATCGACCACCTGCGCCGTCGGATTCGATGGGTAATTCAGGACCAAGGCCGTGGGCGATGGCACGCTGTGCTTCACGGCGCGCGCCAATTGCTCCATGAAGGTGAAATCCTGCCCCACCGGCAGGTGCCGGATCGCCGCCCCGGCCAAGATGAATCCGAACGGATGGATCGGGTAGCTCGGGTTGGGCACCAGAATGATGTCACCCGGACCGGTAATGGCCTGGGCGAGATTGGCCAGACCCTCTTTGGACCCGATGGTGACGACCACTTCCTTTTCCGGATCGAGGTCGACACAAAACCGGCGCCCATAATAGGCGGCGACAGCCCGACGCAGTCCAGGGATGCCACGCGAATTGGAGTAGCGGTGAGTCTTGGGATCGTTGACCGCCTCCACCAGTTTGTCGACGATGTGGCGTGGTGTCGGCTGGTCAGGGTTGCCCATGCCGAAATCTACGATGTCTTCACCGGCTGTCCGTGCCGATGCCTTCATGGCATTCACGTCGGCGAACACGTAGGGCGGTAATCGCTTGATACGGTGGAATTCGGGATCGGTCATGGCGATCTGTTCAACGTTGAAGCGCGATTGGCCGGTGGCTGTTCTCTGTTTTAGGGTGCCATGACAAGCAACGCGAGCGCGAACTCCGTTCCTACACACCTTTCTCCATCCCATCCTTGCATCGGGCCCACCAGACCATGCCCCCCGTGTCGCTCCCCCCGTGCTTTATCGTGCTCGGCCCACGCGGGCTGAGCCTGGCGCAATGCCTCGCCGTCACTCTGCCTGGCGCCCGCATCCACGCGCGCGCCGATCGGGTCGATCCCAGTGCCGTGGACACTTGTTTCGAGTCCGTTGCCGACCACGTGGCCGGATTGTTCCGCCGAGGTCATCCGTTGATCCTGCTGTGCGCCACGGGCATCGCCGTGCGCGCCATCGGTCCGCTGCTGACCGACAAGCAGGGCGAACCGCCGGTGGTGGTGGTTGCCGACGACGGACGCTGCGTCATCCCGCTCGTCGGCGGCCACCACGGGGCCAACGATCTGGCACGGCGCTTGGCGGCCCATCTCCACGTCCCAGCCGCCGTGTCAACCGCCGGCGATCTCGCCTTTGGGGTCGCTCTGGACGATCCGCCGGCGGGTTGGCGACTCGCCAATCCCGATGCGGTCAAACCGTTTACGGCTGCGCTGTTGGCCGGCGACCGCTGCAAGCCGGACGGGGCGATGCCGGACTGGCTCGGCCGGTCGGCTCTGCCGTTCTCGCCGGATGGTGCCCGCACCATCACGGTCGGAGAAAGGGTCATCGATGGCTCGGCGCACCGCTTGGTATACCATCCGGCCACCCTTGCCGTGGGACTGGGCAGCGCGCGACACGCGTCGGTGGAGGAAGCGGTCGGTCTGGTCCAGCACACTCTTGTCGACCATGGCCTCGCCGCCCAGGCCGTCGCGGTGGTCGTGTCCATCGACGTCAAGATGGACGAGCCGGCCGTCTGGGCTGTCGCCGACGCCTTGGGTGTCCCGGCGCGCTTCTTTCCGGCCGCCCGGCTGGACGCGGAGACGCCGCGCTTGACCCATCCGTCGGACGCCGTATTCGCCGCGGTTGGCTGCCACGGCGTGGCCGAATCGGCGGCCCTGGCGGCGACCGGTGCGGACGGATGGTTGATGGTACCGAAACGCAAGACCGCTCAGGTGACCTGTGCTGTCGCCAAAGCGCCAGCACCGATCGACGCGACAGCGGTCGGTCAGCGGCGCGGCCATCTGATCATCCTGGGCACTGGTCCCGGCTGGTCCGGTTGGCGCACGGCGGAGACCGACCACCTGCTGGCCAAAGCCGAGCACTGGGTCGGCTATCGGCTCTATCTCGACTTGTGCGGCCCGTTGGCGCCGGGACAAAATCGGCATGACTTCGACCTTGGTGATGAGGTGGCACGGGCCCGCCACGCGCTGGACCTTGCCGCCAAGGGCGCCGAGGTGGCGCTGATCTCCAGCGGCGATCCCGGCATTTTCGCCATGGCCGCGGTCGTCTTCGAGCTGTTAGATCAGGGTACCGAACCGGCCTGGCAGCGTCTGGCGGTTACGGTGGTCCCGGGCATCACCGCCATGCAGGCCGCCGCAGCGCGCGTCGGTGCACCACTCGGCCATGATTTCTGCGCCATCTCTTTGTCGGATTTACTGACGCCCTGGCCGGTGATCGCTCGACGGCTCGAAGCCGCCGCTGCGGCAGACTTCGTCACCGCTTTGTACAATCCGGTATCCCAACGCCGGCGCTGGCAGATCGAGACCGCGCGTGAGTTGTTCCTGTGCCACCGCCCGTCGGACACACCGGTGCTGCTGGCGCACAATTTGGGCCGACCCGGCGAGCAGGTGCGCACTGTGCCGTTATCGGACCTGTCGGCCGATGACGTCGACATGCTGACCCTGGTGCTGATCGGCGCTCGAACCACTCGCCGCCTCGGCGGCGTCGCTGAACCGGTGCGCCTCTATACGCCGCGCGGATACCCCATCAAGACGGGCGAAACGCCATGACCGTCTACTTTATCGGCGCCGGCCCCGGCGCAGCGGATCTCATCACCATACGCGGCCGAGATCTGATCGCCCGTTGCCCGGTTTGTCTCTATGCTGGCTCGCTGGTACCGCCTGCCCTGGTCGCCCAGGCACCGACAGATGCCCGCGTGATCGACACCGCGGCCCTGACACTCGACCAGATTCTGGCCGAAATGGTGGCCGCGCACGGCGCAGGACACGACGTAGCGCGCGTGCACTCTGGCGACCCGTCGCTCTATGGTGCCATCGGTGAGCAAATGCGCCGGCTCGACGCGCTCGCCATTCCCCATGATGTGGTGCCGGGAGTCCCGGCCTATGCCGCCGCCGCCGCGGCGCTCCGCACCGAGCTGACTTTACCGGGCGTTGCCCAGAGCATCGTGCTGACACGCACCGCCATGAAGGCTTCGCCCATGCCGGACGGCGAGACGCTGGCGGTCTTCGGCGCCACCGGCGCCACGCTGGCGATTCACCTGTCGATCCGCAACATCGGCCAGGTGGTCACCGACCTGACACCCTTACGCGGGCCGGAATGCCCCGTGGTGGTGGTCTATCGAGCGAGCTGGCCGGACCAAATCGTTCTGCGCGGCACATTGGCCGACATTGCCGAACGGGTTCGGTCGGCGAAACTGACCCGGACAGCCCTCATCCTCGTCGGGCGAGTCTTGGCACCGGACGAATTTGTTGACAGCGCGCTGTACAATCCAACCCATCGGCACCTGATGCGTCCGAGCAGGACAGAGGCATCGGAGGGACAAACGCACCGGACGCATGCGGAGAGGCCATGCACGTCATTCGGACCGGATCGATCGATTTCGGGGCTTGACATTGACGACAAATAGAAACGATTTTAGGCAAACGCGACGCAATTGCGAAGCATAGGGTCATGGCGTTGAACCTGGACTTCCTGAAGACCACGGCACCGTCCCGCCAGCGACGGTCGGCTGTGCGGCATACGCACGTCCGCCACAATTTGCCGCCGGATGTCATGGCTGCGATCCGAACCGGCGACCGAATTCGGGAAGGCTTGCACACGACCTGTCTGGTGGTGGCCATGGGCGCCTCGGCTCAGCTTCTCATCCTTCTGATCCAACAGGCATCTGACTTGGTGTTTTGATGGCGACGACCACATGGCTGCTGATGGCTATGCTGGTCCTGTCACCGTTGCCCAATCATGGGCGGTCCGCCGCAGGTGGTCCGAAGCCCAACCCGCCTAGCCAATTCAAGGCCGCCTCAATGGTTTGGACGACCGGCGGCGGCGGAGGGGGTGGACGGTCGATCATCAGCACGGGGATTCCCAACATCCGAGCTGCAACGATTTTGCCCGACGCACCCCCGCTGTTGCGGGTCACCATCACCTCGATACCATGGGTGGTCAGAAAGTCCATTTCGGCCGCTTCGGTTTCGGACGGCCGCGCCTGAATCCAGACGGCGCCGGGCAAAGACATGGGCACCTCTGGCGGATCAATACTGCGGACCACATATTGGTGCTCTGGTCGGGTATGGAATGAACCCACTTGGCCCCGACCCAAGGCCAGAAAGACACGGCTTGGGCGGGCCGGTAGAGTCGCTGCGGCGGCGGCTTCGTCGGCGACGGCGTACCAGTGATCACCCAACCGTGGCAACCAAGCCGGTCGTTGCACCACCAAACGCGGTGTGCCGGTGCGGACCGCCGCCACGGCAGCATGGGCCGACATGGCGGCAGCGAAGGGATGGCTGGCGTCGACCAACGCGCCAACGCGGCGGTTGTGCAGGTAGGTAACGAGACCCTCCACGCCGCCGAAGCCACCGATCCGTCGACCCGGCCGGAGCTGGCGCGCCGCCCTGGTTCGGCCCACGTGGGACAAGACCACGGCCATGCCGGGCACCGCTCCGGCCGCCTCCGCCAAACGGTACGCCTCCGTCGTACCGCCAAGAATCAAAATCTCTGCCAACATAGTTCCGTATCCGGAATATTCGCGGTGCAGAAGATAGTCCCAATTCAGAGGCGAAATGCGGCCCCGCGCCGGTGCACGATAATCATGGAGAAATAGGGTACGGACTCCGCCGACACCGCTGATGCCGGCACCACACGTTGGGAGTCCATGGTTGCCCGCTCCACATAATGCGCCCGGTCGATCATCCCCAGGCGCAGTAAAACGGCACGCACGCGCTCGAAGTGTCGACCGACCTTGATGATCGCGGCGGCATCGCAGGCGGACAGGCGGTCAGCCAGAAGATCATCCGGCAAAGGCGCTGGGATCACGGTGAGAATATCGTTCCGGGCCGTTAACGGTGCGCCGATCACAGCCGCACAGGCGGTGAGCGACGACACACCGGGCACCACCTCAACGCGGTGTTCGGCAGCCATGCGGGCAAACAGGTACAAGAACGAGCCGTAAAAGAACGGATCGCCTTCGCACAGAAAGGCAACATCGCGCCCATCCGCGAGATGACCACCGATGTCGTGTGCCGCCCGATCATAGACGGTATCGGCCGGAAAGTGCTCGGCACTCATGGGCATACGCAGAACGATCTCGACCTGTCCACTGGGTAGATGCGGAGTGGCGATTCGATGCGCCAGGCTCGGCCCAGTCTCCGGCGCCGGATACGCGATCACCGGCACCTTGCGAATGATCCGAGCCGCCTTGAGGGTGAGCAGCTCGGGATCGCCGGGTCCAACCCCAACCCCGTACAATGTTCCAATCACGTTCTGTGTCCCGTCATCGATCGCCCCTCGTCCAGTTGCCGCAGCGGTCTCATGATTTTGTCAGGGCCAGTTGGGTGACCGGACGCAAACAGCGCCAGGCCGTGTGCGGACCGAGTGACTCGGCGCGAGAAATCGCGAGCCGGACCAGGCGGCCACCGATCCGGGCGTGCCGGTCGACGAGAACACCCTCACCCTCAAGGGTCACCGCGTTGGCGACAAGGCGCCCGCCTGCCCTCAGGCTGCGCCAGCACGTGTCGAAAACGCCTTGTGTGGTTAGTCCACCGCCGATGAAGACCGCATCCGGCCTCGTCAACCCACCCAAGACGTCCGGCGCCGTGCCGGCCACGATCTCCAACCCGGCCGCCCCCAGCGTGGCGGCGTTCTCGGTCAGAATGGCGAGCCGGTCAGCATCGTTCTCCACGGCAATGGCGCGGCAACGCCGGTGGCTGCGCATCCATTCGATGGCCACCGAGCCGCAGCCGGCGCCCACGTCCCACAACATCTGGCCGGGCATGGGCATGAGGGCGGCGAGGGTGGCAGCACGCACTTCGCGTTTGGTCAACTGGCCGTCATGCCGAAACGCGTCGTCAGGTAAACCGGGCGTCCGAGCCAACGGTGCCGTCCCGCGCGCCGGACGGCACTCCACTGCCAGGGTGCAGAGGTCGTCGACCGGTTCCGCCGGCCAGGACACGGCGTGTCCCTCGACCACGCGTTCGCGCGGCCCTCCCAGATTCTGCAAGGCGACCAGCCGGCTCGGCCCATACCCCTGCAGACACAGGGCACGCGCGACGAGAGCCGGCGTGCGACCGTCGGTGCACAGGAGCACGAGATGCGCGTCCGGTTGGAGGAAGGCGTTCACCAGAGTCGTCGGCCGGCCGTGCAGTGACAGCGCTTCCACCTCCTGCACAGCCCACCCCAAGCGGGCACAGGCCAGGCTGAAGGCGGACGGAGCCGGCAGCACCATCATCTCGTCCACCGGAATGCGTCGTGCCAACGACGTTGCGACGCCGAACCAAAACGGATCACCGCTGGCCAGGACGCAAACACGCTGCCCCCGGAGCGCCGCCACCGATTCCAGACTTTGCTCGATTGGCGAGCGCCAGACGTGCCGCGGGCGGGCGTCCTCCGGGAGCATGGCTAGATGACGGGCGCCGCCCACGAGCGTCGTCGCCGAGTCCACCACCGCGCGGGCGACCGTACCAAGGCCGGCCACACCATCCTCACCGATCCCCACGACGCTGAGCCACGGCGCGGTCACGGGCTGCCCAGGTCGGCCAGGGCATTGAGAGCCGCCGCCGCCATGGCGCTGCCGCCGCGTCGGCCGTGCAAGGTTAGGAACGGTACGCCATGGCCACCGTCCGCAAGGGCCCGCTTCGACTCGGCGGCACCAACAAATCCCACCGGAAAGCCCAAAATGGCGGCCGGTGGCGGATCCCCGTCTGCCAAAATCTCGAGCAAGCGAAACAGAGCCGTCGGCGCGTTGCCGATGACCACGACGCTGCCCGACAGGTGCGGCCGCCAAAGCTCGACCGCCGCCGCCGATCGGGTCGTGCCATCCCTCTGCGCACGGGCTGAGGCCTCCGGATGATCAAGAAAGCAACGCACCTCCGAACCGGCACCAAGCTGTGTACGCAGGATGCCGGTGGCCACCATAGCCGTGTCGACGAGAACCGACCGGCCGACCGCCAAGGCCTGACAGGCTGACGTGCCGACGGTCGGCGACCAATCCAGATCGGCCACAACGTCGGGCATGCCACAGGCATGCACGATCCGCATGAACACGGGAGCCAAGTCGGGCGGCATGGCGACGCCATCCAGTTCGGCGGCAATGCGGGCGAAGGATTCCTGATAGATCGCCGACGGGTCGCGCAGATACGCCGGCATCCCCGTCCCAGTTTGCGGTGGTACCCTCATAGGTCAAACCCAGAACTCAGGGCCGGGCCAAGCTGACCGGTCCGTGCGGATGGTCGGCATGGGGGTAGGGGGCATGGTGGCCGTGGCCATGATGGTGATCATGATGATGATGGTGGTGGTGGTCGTGCCCGGCGGCATGGCGATGCCCGACCGTGTTGCCCGGATGGGTCGCCGGCGCGTCGGTACCGATACCTTCGACATGGTGGTGATGGCTCTGCTGCGGCGCACCGACTTCGGCTTCGAAACCGAGGATCGCCTCACGATACTTGCAAAGCTGACAGTTCATGTTCGGGCTGCCATCGACGAGTTCCGCAATACGGTCGATGAAGCTCTCGACCACCATCGGATGATCGTTCAGGTAACCCGCCTTGACGAACTCGATCTCGGGGAAGCGCGCCGCGACGCGGTCGGTGTGGGCATAGATGCGCTGCACCAGGATGCCGGTGAAGAGGAAGTACGGAAACACGACGATGCGGCGGTAGCCGAGCCGCGCGGCATGCTCAAGTGCCGGACCAACCAAAGGAAATGTGACACCAGAATAGGCCGTCTCGGCCCAGCCGAAGCCAAGGCCTTCCCACAACAGACGAGTCACCTTAGCCACGTTGCCGTTGGCATCGGGATCGGAGGCGCCGCGTCCGACCACCAGAAGCAGGGTTTCATGGCGGCCAACCACCCGACCAGCCGCCGCCATGGCGGCCTCGACGCGGTCGCCTGCGGCCCGCAGCAGTTTCGGGTCAATCGCCAAATCGCGCCCGTAGCGGATTGTCACGTCGGGATACCGGGCCTGATACGTGTTCAGCACGGAAGGAATGTCGTTCTTGGCATGCCCGGCAGCAAACAGCATACCGGGTACCGCCAGCACCGTTGTCACGCCGTCGGCGCGCAGTCGATCCAACGAGTCGGCGAGCACCGGACGGGCAAACTCCAAGTAGCCCCAATCCACGGTCCTGTCTGGCAGGCGTGCGCGCAAGGCACCCGCCAGACGGTCGAATTCCGCAATCGCGCCGGGGTCGCGGCTGCCGTGGCCGCAGAGCAGAACGCCGGTGGTCTGTTTCACGATGGGATCGAATCCTTGTGCACGAGGGCGTTGGACGGCAGCCTGGGGCTGGCCGACCCACCGCATCATCTCTGCCGGCACCGGACCGGTCAAGTCGGCCACACCGATCCGGCCACCCGTCCCGAACACCGCACGGCCCCACGCCGCCCATGCCAGACCCCGAGACCAACCCCGTGGACCCCGAGTGGACGCTCTATGACGTTCCTGCACCCAGCCACGGTGGCGCACTGGCGGCCGCGGAAGCCCAGTTCGGCCGTCCCATCGCGCCGTGGATCGACCTGTCGACCGGCATCAATCCATGGCCCTACCAGGTCGGTGCCATACCGGCCGCGGCCTGGAGCCGCTTGCCCGAAGCAGAGACATTCGCCGCGCTCAAGCACGTCGCCGCCACTTTCTACGACCTCCCGGCGGACGCCGGCCTTGCGGCCGCACCGGGTTCACAGACGCTGATCCAGATGATCCCGGCGCTGCTGCCACGCCACCTGGCAGTCGTGCGCGGGCCGACGTATGCCGAACATGCCCGGTGTTGGCGCCTCTGGGGCCATCCGGTCCACGAGGTCACGGGTGCCGACGACTGGACCGCGGCACTGATGGACCCGTCGGTGCGCTATGCTTCGGTCGGCAATCCGAACAATCCGGACGGCCGTATTGTCCACCGATCGGAACTGCTGGCAGCGGCCGACCGCTTGGCGGCCCGAGCCGGGCTTCTGGTGGTCGACGAGGCGTTCGCCGATGTCGATCCGTCGATCAGCCTGGCCGCGCACGCCGGCCGGCCCGGCCTCGTCTTGCTCCGCTCGGTCGGCAAATTCTTCGGCCTGGCCGGTCTCCGGCTCGGCTTCGCACTCGGGCCGACCGCTCTGACGGATCGGCTGACGGCCGCCTTGGGCCCGTGGGCGGTCAGCGGCCCGGCCCTGACGGTGGCCCTGAAAGCATTGGCCGATCGCCCTTGGCACGCACGCACCCGCGCCGAGCTGCGAACCGCCATGGCGCGCCTGCGCACCCTCCTAGCCGGCCATGATTTGCCGCTGTCGGGCGGGACCGCCCTCTTCCAATTGGTCGAGCATGCGGACGCGGCCAATCTGCATCGCCATTTGGCGCTCGCCGGCGTACTCACCCGGCGCTTTGCCGATCGACCTCACTGGCTGCGTATTGGCCTACCGGCCCACAACGACGCTTGGCATCGCCTGGATCGCGCTTTGGCCAACTTCTTTGCCCGTCTCTCAGACGGGACCGGACCGTCTTAAGACCTGCAGACATGAGCATCTCAATTTTTTGAGTGCGCAATTTGATTCTTGTCGCTGCGGCAATTCGATCGGCGGGCCCATCGGCTCCGGAGATGGTTCAATGGGGCGAGCGGCATGCCAAGCACCGCCGTCTTGCCGCCCAGCATCGGGGTTCTTCGATTTTGTGCAGTGCACAATAGTGATTGACAATTTTGGTTCAGGTTCTTACGTCTGCTTCATGTTGCAATGCAACATGGTTTCCGATCCACCGCGAACCGAAGAGGACAGGCGATCATGAACCCGTTTATCGATGCCGCGACCACTATGTTCGACTCCATGAGTTTCCGTCCAAAGACCGATCTGCAGACCTGGATGGCAGCCGGGCGCGATCAACTCGCCGAAGCTGGCCGCAAAATGGTCGCCGGCTACGAAGAAGCGGCAGCCATGGGTCAAGCCAATATGGACGCTGTGATCGAAGCGGGTGACGCCCTGGCCAAAGGCGCCGGTGCGGTGGGCCAAGCGGTCGGCACCCTTACCCAGTCGGCTATCGAACAATCCATGGCCGCCGGTCAGTCGGTTCTGGCCGCGCGGACACCGGACGCGATGGTGACGGCGCACGCGGCACTGGTGAAGGTCAACCTGGAGAACACCTACGCGGGAATGGTGAAACTGGCCGACGTGTCAACGGCCGCCAGCAAGGCCGCCTTGGCTCCCCTGGCCGCCCGCGCCGGAGCGGTCATGGAGCAAATCAATCAGCCGCTGATGGCACAAGCCCGTTAGCACGGGCCGCATCCGGCGTCCCCCGCCCGGTGCCGCGGAACCGGGTGGGTGATCGTGTTTGATGGGACGACCCATTAAACCATTGGTTGGTTGGGGGATTGGAACGCTTGCCAAGGAACCAGACCGAGCGACCGGCGTCGGCTACCCGGTCTCACCACGTTGGGTAACGAACGGTCCCCCTCCGACGCCGATGCCGATTGGTCACGCTTGCCGACGATTGTCATTGGCGAACGCAAGGCGATCGATCGGACCGATCGCCTGCCAAACGGGTTGGCGACATGGGTGATGCCGCAAATTTGACGTAATCCACAGTCGCGCAACCGCTTCGGTACGGCCAGACGCTGCACTGTGGCAGTCCGCACGTGTCGCTCCACTGTCCGGCGCGGGTCCGAGGCTCTGTCTTCATCCGCAGCGATCAATTGATTTTCCAGGATAGATTTTGATTTCTCCCAAGCGCCGCTATCGAAGACTTGACTTCGTGCAGAAAATCAGAGCCGGCGCAAAGACAGGATGGCGCAATTCCATCGGACAATACGGATGACACCGGCGTATTTGGACTTGGTCGCGCTTGCGGGGGTTGGACCAACTCCGTATAAGGAGGGCGAACGGGTTCCAGGAACTCCGAATCCGGGTCTTTGTGTTGCCGTCCGGCCGGTCGGCACGGTCGTCAAGAACACTAGGGAGAAATGTAATGAAGCGGCCCCCCATTATTCGGTTTCTTCTGATGATTTGTGTGGCCGTTCTGGCCCTCGGTTTTGTTCAAACCGCGCACGCCCAACCGAGCAACGAACCGATTGAGAAAACCGCATTCGTCAGTCCGGAAACGGTGGGCGTCGGCTGCGGTGCCGGTCTCGTCGCGGGTGCGTTCGCGGCAGCTCTGCCCGCGGTCTGGCCCCTGCCGGGTCAGCCCACCCTTGTCACCCTGCCGATCGTAACCGCGTGGGGCCTGATCGGGTGCGCCGTGGGCGTCGCCGCAGGCTTGAGCGCGGTTGTCACCCAGGCTGTCCTCGACTCCTCGCGGATGTGATCCGCACGGCCTTGACCTGCGGCCTTGTTACGCCGCTATCACGCGATGGGTGACGCTCGATCTCGCTTCGGTTTGGATTGGGTGGAGCGACCGTCCCACTTCGGGAGTTTTGAAATGAAGGCTCGTATCCTCGTTCTGGCATTCTTGTCTGTGTGCCTTGCGTTCGGCAGCATCGCCGGCGCCAAGCGCGCCCAGGCGCAGCTCATCACACCGTATTTCGTCGCCATGCTGGCCGGTCCCGTCTCGGATGGCTCATCGGTCATCTTGGTGAAGAAGCGCGAAAACTTCATCAGCATCGAAACGCCGATTATCGCTTGCACATCGGGTGCCGGCGCCGGCCTTATCGTGACCTTTCTGCCGAGCCTCTTCAACTGGATGACCACCGGTCTTTGGATGCCGGTCGATATGGGCGAGGCGCTCCTTCTATCGCTCTACGGCTGTGTCGTCTCCGGTGTCGGCGGTGTCGGCGGTGCTCTCACCGAACTGCTGTTCATCACCCTCAACCCGCCGGAACATCACGGCTGATAAGGGCTTGGCGGCAGGGGATCAAAGTTCCGGTCGTGAGGGGATTGGACGCATCGGCCACCAGGCCCTGGGTAAGGCCGATCCCACCCCAACCACACGAGTGGGTGCCACACGCGTGGGTGACCGTGTTCGATTGGTGGCCCACTGCGGACGGTCCGCATGATCGCACAGCACCGAGCGGATCGGCTAGACCTCCGCAGAAATGTGTTCGGTTTCCGCGTATCGGTTTCGCTCTCTTTGGCTGCCGTACCAAACTGATCCGGGAGATATCCTAATGAAGAAGTTTCTAATGTCGCGTTTTCTGCGCAGCTTCTGCGCAGCTTTCTTTGCCATTGCCCTGATCTTTCCGTCCGTGGCCCAGGCCCAAACCGAGCCCGCGCCGCAGGTGGAAGAGGAGTTTGTCAGCTGGGACACGCTGACCGTCGGCTGCGCCGCAGGCGGCTTTGCTTCCGGTGTTGCCATGCTCCTGCCACTTTTCACCACCTATGCGGCCGGCGGTCCGACCTTCGTCACCTGGGAGCTGATGGGTGGCTGGATCGGCCTGGGCTGTGCGGTCGGCATCTGGGCAGGTGCGCTTGCCATTGGCACGGCTCTTCTGTTGGAAGGCGGTGGCGAGGCCTAAGGCAACAAGCCCACCGCAACCCTAGTCGGCTCCTGCTGCAACGGCGGATCGCGTTTTGGCGCGGTCCGCCGTTTCTATTTGCCCTCGTAGCTGACGCTTGTGGCGCCGCTGCCGGTTTCCCGTCACCGGACGCCACCAAGAGCCAATCGCTCCGCCCCTTGGCCAGCGGGAGCCTCGCTATCGTCTTGTACAATGTCATGGCCGGGCCTGCGGCGGCTGGGCCACGGCTCGCCGATGTCCTCCAGACGACATTCCCATTTCGGCGCTTCGAGCCGGATGCTCACGTCGCCGGCAAAGGCGAGTATCAAGCCGTCGGCATCCGGCTGAATGGTCAACAGCTCAAGCAATGTGCCCGGTTTTCGTAAGTCCAGATTGCGTCGCCGCACGGCCTCGACACCGTCAATGGTAAGACCGCAGTTCGTGCGTTCGTAGACGGGTCGGCTACCGCCGTCACCACTGTCAAAAGGCTGCGCGCCGGTCTCCCATTTGAAGCGGTTTGCCACCAGAACGAACTTCTTTTCTTCGGTCAAGAAGCACATGTCCTGCACGGGCACGATCGCATCTTGCAAGCAGGCGGCCAGGATGGTCAGGTCCGTCCGATCGATCGCCCTGAGCTTGATGAGCTTGCTCATTCTTCCCCTTTCACCCGTTCGATATCGGCGCCGCAGGTGGCCAGTTTCTCTTCCAGACGCTCGTAGCCCCGGTCCAAATGGTAGATTCGGTTGAGCGTCGTCGTTCCCTTCCCCACCAGACCGGCCAGCACCAAGGAAACGGATGCCCTAAGGTCCGTTGCCATGACTGGTGCGCCGGTCAAGGCACCAACTCCGCGCACCAAAGCCGATGAGTGATGGACGGTGATGTTGGCCCCCATGCGAGCCAGTTCGGGGACATGCATGAACCGGTTTTCGAAGATGGTCTCAGTAATCATGGCCGCCCCACGCGCCGTGGTCATCAGTGCCATGATCTGGGCCTGGAGATCCGTGGGAAAACCTGGAAACGGTTCGGTCATCACGTCGACGCCCTCTAGCAAATCACCGGTGCGACGCACGCGCAGGCCACCACTGGTTTCGGTCATCTCCACACCGGCCGCACGCAGGCTGGCGGCTACCGATTGGATCAAGTCGAGCCGCATGCCGAGCAACTCAACATCGCCATCGGTCATCGCAGCGGCCATGGCATAGGTGCCGGCCTCAATGCGGTCTGGAACAATGATGTGACGGGCACCGTGCAACCGATCGCGTCCAACGATCCGCATCGTGTCTGTGCCGATGCCGGAGATATCCGCACCCATGGCCACAAGACACCGGGCCAGATCTGTCACCTCGGGTTCACGTGCCGCGTTGGTCAACACGGTTTCGCCGCGTGCCAGTGTCGCGGCCATCATCAGGTTTTCGGTTGCGCCGACGGAGACCATGGGAAACAGGATCTCCGCGCCGATCAATCCCCGCGGTGCCCGTGCCTCAATGTATCCCCCCTGCAGATCGATCTCCGCCCCCATCTTGCGCAGGCCTGCGATATGCAAATCGACCGGCCGGGTGCCGATGGCACATCCACCAGGCAGGGAGACCAACGCCTCGCCGCATCGGGCCAACAGGGGTCCGAGCACGAGCACACTCGCACGCATCTTGCGCACGAGATCGTAGGGCGCGGTGGTGTCACGGATGTGCGCGGCATGCAGGGTCATGCTGCGCACACCGCGCGGCTTGGCGCCATTGGCGTTCGCATCCGTATCGCCAATTTCCACACCGTGGCCGCTTAGCAACCGACACAATGTGCGGATATCCGCTAAGCGCGGAACGTTCTCGAGACTCAACGGTTGGTCGGTGAGCAGACTTGCCGTGATCAGGGGCAAAGCGGCGTTCTTCGCACCGCCAATCGGGATGTGGCCGCTGAGTCTGCGACCTCCCGTGATTTTGAGTTTGTCCATCGGGCCATAAATCCGTGCCGGAGAGACCCCCTTTAGGTGGCCTGTTGCGTCTCCGTGTCAACGGACAGTGTCCGACTGCGGCCCGATACCTCCCCACCACAAACCGTCACGTCTCGCCGGTCTGCCCCATCGGCCCCGGTCGCGGCGACGGCTCGTCAAGCCACTCGCTGACCGATTCGGCGGGCTGATCCCAATCGCCCGTGACGTTCGCGGCACCGGTGTCGGACATATCGCTGCGGGCACGAGCCTGCTCTTTGCGCCGTCGCAGGTTGTGTCGCAGCGCCTCGGCAGACCGTTGCTGTCGGTCCGGCCCAACCGGACCGCTGGCAGTCATGGGCCTAGACAAGATGACCGATGCGCGGACCGAGAAACACAGGCCCGACCGCCGCCCGTTCAAGCCGCTCCTGCGCCTCAGCGAGCAAACGCAAGGACTCCACCATCAGCCCAAGCGCTTCATGGACTTCGCTCTGGCTGCGTCCCGTACCGAGACCGGCGGAAAACAGGAAACTGTCCAAATGGTTCACGGCCGACACCACGGCATCGCTGGCTGCCGCCAATCGCTGCGCCGGTCGCACGGCGGGTGCGACTCGCGCAGGCCATTCACCACTGCGAATCAGGAACCGTTTGATCGCCACGGGCCGACCGGTGTGCGACCATCCGCGTCGGCGAACTGGAACGCGAATGCGGGCACGCCTTGTGGCAACGACCGAATCTGAGTGCTGCATGTCCTACCCCCCGGCTCCAATCCGAGGCCGACCCCGGCCCGGATCATGTCTTGCTATCCGCCATTCGACGCCATATCCGACGTGCGGCAGACTGCGATGGCTCTCCAACCGCTCCCGACGGGCCTACGCGCGCCGCTTGCGGACCGTTTTCCCGGCCTCAGCTCGCGCGCGCTGTCTCTCTTTCAGGCAGTTTAGCACGGTCTGGCCGATTGCCGACGGTCGGTGACAGCTCCGTCCCCCACAGCCAGCGCGGTGTCACCATGGCGCCACAAGAGGTCCAAGGCACTGCAATCGCTGATTGTTATCCATTGACCTCGCCGGAATTTGTCGTGTTGAAGACCGGGAACGGAACGCGATCGCAAGACTCCATCACCAGTCCGACCGGCGAGTGCGTCCCTGCCGGCACCTGGCCGGCCCGCAACCCCGAGCCATCCGGCCGGAACTTCCGTTTCCGGCCCATACCGTCCCTGGAACCGCGTCCAAACAGCAATTTGGCACAGCAATTTGGCTTGGTGCTCCGCGTTGTCGGTTGAGTCGCCAATA
This sequence comes from Azospirillaceae bacterium, assembly GCA_028281465.1. Taxonomy (GTDB): domain Bacteria; phylum Pseudomonadota; class Alphaproteobacteria; order Azospirillales; family Azospirillaceae; genus JANQJV01. The sequence continues at coordinate 50,373 of JANQJV010000029.1, forward strand.
CTCCGGGGTCCTCCGACACCGGCGACCGGCGCGACCGGGCTCTTCCGTCGCCCCAGCGCCCGGTCGTGTCGCCATTGTCAAGTCCGCGCCCACATTGCCCGGGGCCCCACATGATGCAGGTGGTTGCATCGCCCGGCGCGATCGGTCTTGTTGTCCCGACCGACACGCCGACTGGCCCAGCCCCAATCTCGCCCATGCCGAAACCGTTCCGCCGTGCCCGCCTGGTGACCCTGTCCACAGTGGCCGTCCTTGCCACGGGAACACCGGCCACTGCACAGACCGCGATCCCTTGTCTACGGCCACAGCCGCCGGCCTGTGTCGGCGTCGACCAGACCTTCTCGACCCAGATTCGTATCGAGGTCTGTCACCGGCAAGTCGAGCGGTATGTCGAAGAGGTCAGAGGTTACCTGGCCTGCCTCAACGCCGAACACCATGAGGCCGGTCGGCAGCTTGAAGCCACTGTCGATTCGTTCAACTGCCGACTGTCGGGTCGAACCACGTGCCGCTGACAACGCCCCTTGTCCACGGGGACGGCGGCGCCCTATGACAAGCCCCGGGTGCGGCCGCGGCGGTGGGCTCGGACGACCGGCGGCGGAGACAACGGCGAACAGCAGGAGACGGTGATGCGGAATCGGCGAAAGCGGCAGCGGGTGGCCGGAGGCCTCGTCCTGGCCGCAGCAGTGCTGGCCATGCCCACGGACGGTCAGACGACCAGCTTCGTGGAGATCGACAACCTCACCGATCGCCCGGTCTGCTTGTCGGCCGTGGGCCGCGGCCTGCGTTGCGTTTGGGGCCGCAGCCTGGAGGCCGTCCCGATTGGCGGGATGACGACACCGACAGGCATCTTGCAGATGTCCTCAGAGTGTAGTTTCTCGGAAACAGTTGTGCTGGCATGCGAATCACATTGCTTGGTGCCGATCAGCACACTCACTCGAGGTGTCATAACGGTCACGCCGGACTATCTGGTGGTGCAGATCACCCGCGACAGCGAGACTCGGCTCTGCCCACCGGAAGACCAGGCCAACTGAAAGGTCGGCTGTTCGGGCCGGTTGCCCCCTGCCACATTGAACCGCCCGGCCGGAACCAAGGCTGGGCCTGTATGGGACCATGACACCTTCTGAGTCCGTTCCCGAATCTGTGGATTCGACCATCGAGCTGCTCTCGGCCGGCGATTACGTGGCCGACCGCGCCCTAGCCACTGCGCTCTACCTCGCCATGCGCCTCAAGCGACCACTCTTCCTGGAAGGCGAGGCCGGAGTCGGCAAAACCGAGATCGCCAAAGTGCTGAGCCGCACGCTCGAACGTCGCCTGGTCCGTCTGCAATGCTACGAAGGACTGGACGTGGCATCGGCGGTCTACGAGTGGAACCATGCCCGCCAGATGCTGGAGATTCGACTGGCCGAAGCCGCCGGTGGCGCCGATCGAACCAGATTGGCCGCCGACCTGTTCTCCGAGCGTTTCTTGATCCGCCGCCCCCTGCTGCAGGCCCTAAAGCCCGAACCGGGGTCGGCGGGAACGATCCTTCTCATCGACGAACTTGATCGCGCCGACGAACCGTTTGAAGCCTTCTTGTTGGAAGTGCTCTCCGACTATCAGGTCACCATCCCGGAGATCGGCACCATTGTCGCCGACCAACCACCGATCGTGGTCATCACGTCCAACCGGACTCGGGAGATTCACGACGCCCTGAAACGCCGGTGCTTCTATGCCTGGGTCGACTATCCGGACGCGGACCGGGAACTGCGCATCCTCAAAACCAAAGCACCCAACACGGCCCCTCGGTTGTCCGCCCAGATCGTCGCCTTTATCCAGCGGCTACGGGGCATCGACCTGTTCAAGGCACCGGGTGTGGCCGAGACGCTGGACTGGGCCCAAGCGCTCACACAACTTGACAAGCTGGAGCTGGACCCGCAGGCGATCGACGATACCCTGGGCACCATCCTTAAGTATCAGGACGATATCGCCAAACTCCAGGGTAGCGAAGCGCACCGGCTTCTGGCACAGGTCAATGCGGAGCTGGCCGCCAGCAGGGCGGCGGCGGGCCCATGACAGGAGAGGTGACAGCCAGCAACGCCGGACGCATGGCCGCCAACATACTGCATTTTGGCAGGGTGCTGCGCGCGGCCGGTTTACCGGTGGGGACAGGCCGCATTCTCGACGCCATCGAAGCGGTGGAGACCGTCGGAATCGGCACACGCGAAGATCTTTTTTGGACCCTGCACGCCGTCTTGGTCAATCGCCAGGACCAACGCGCGCTGTTCGACCAGGCTTTCCACATTTTCTGGCGCAACCCAGACATCCTGAAGCAGATGCTATCGGTCATGCTGCCTAGGGTCCGCGTCGATAGGGATCGTGGCGGCGAGATGTTGGTGCGACGAGTCGCCGAAGCCTTGCAGGCCCCGGACCCAGGCTCCGATGCCGGCATTGACGATGCGGCACCGACCGAACTGCGCATCGACGCGACCCTGACCTGGTCGGCCCACGAGCAACTGCGCACCAAGGACTTCGAGCAGATGAGCATCGAAGAGCTGGCCTTGGCCAAAGCAGCGCTGCACAACCTGCGCTTACCCCTCCCTGAGGTGGCAACCCGCCGATTCGCACCCCATCCAGCCGGTCCACGCATCGACATGCGCAACACACTGCGGCGCACGGTGCGCAGTGGCGGTACAATCATAGACCTGGCGCACAAAAAAATGCGCCGTCACCCGCCACCGCTCGTGGTGCTGTGCGACATCTCGGGGTCGATGGATCGCTATGCACGCATGGTGCTACACTTCCTGCACGCCGTAACCAATGACCGCGACCGAGTACACAGCTTCCTATTCGGCACGCGACTGACCAACATCAGCCGGCATCTGCGGCACAAAGACGTGGACGTGGCCTTGAAGCGGGTCGCCGATGCCGTGGTTGACTGGTCGGGTGGCACCCGTATTGGCCTGTGCCTGGACGCCTTCAACCGGCTATGGGGCCGCCGGGTCTTGGCGCAAGGTGCCGTCGTGTTGCTCATCACTGACGGCCTTGATCGGGACGGTGCCGACGGCCTGGACCGGGCCATGGACCGGCTGCACCGGAGCTGCCGGCGCCTGATCTGGCTCAATCCGCTGTTGCGCTTCGATGGCTTCGCGCCAAAATCCGCAGGGATCCGAGCCATGTTGCCGCACGTCGACGACTTCCGGCCGGCACACAACCTGTCCAGCCTGACGACGCTGACCGAGGCGCTTGGGACGTCCCCATTGCCCACTGCCGAAGCCAGTTTGCGCGCATGGCGTGAGGAGGCACGACAATGACCGCTCTAACCGACCACGATGCCGTGCTGGAACAGGCGGCTGCGTGGCGCGCCGAAGGGCGCGGTGTGGCGTTGGCCACCGTCATCGCCACCTGGGGGTCGTCACCGCGACCCATGGGCAGCCTGCTGGCGGTCGACGAATCGGGGGCCATGACCGGCTCGGTGTCCGGCGGCTGCATCGAAGGGGCCGTGGTACACGAAGCCCGCGACGTGATCCGGACCGGCGAACCACGCCGCATGACCTTCGGCGTGACCAACGAAATGGCGTGGGAGGTTGGGCTGGCCTGCGGCGGCGAAGTGCAGATATTCGTCGAGCGAGTGGAATGAAACAGGACACACTGCTGCGCCTGATCGAGGCGCGGGCAACCAAGCGTCCGGTGGCTCTGGTCACCGACCTCGGGACGGGCCAGCAGTCGCTGGTGTTCGAAACCATCGTACAGGGTGATTTCGGCCTGTCCGACGATGCATTACGGACTGTTCGCGATCGGCTCGCGCAGGACCGAAGCGGCCCGGTGGCTCTCGGGGACGACATCGAGGGGTTCGTGGCCGTGTTCGCCCCTCCACCCCGCCTGCTGCTGGTCGGCGCTGTGCATATCGCCCAGGCGTTGGTGCCGATGGCTGCCCAGGCCGGGTTCGATGCGGTGGTGATCGATCCACGCCGAGGATTTGCCTCCGAAGCCCGCTTTCCCGGCCTCACCGTCGTCCCGGAGTGGCCTGACGACGCCCTCAAAGCCATCGGCCTCGACCACCGGTGTGCCCTCGTGACGCTAACCCACGATCCCAAGCTCGACGATCCGGCGCTGGCAGAAGCGCTGAACGCACCCGTCTTCTTCATCGGCGCCTTGGGCAGCCGCAAGACCCATGCGGCCCGGCTTGAGCGCCTGACGGCGATGGGGTTGGCCGACACCCAACTGGCGCGCATCCACGGTCCGGTCGGTCTGCCGATCGGCGCCGACTCACCAGGGGAAATCGCCGTTTCGATTCTGGCCCAGGTGGTTGCGCACCGGCGGGGCAAGGCTCCCGAATCCAACGCATGATGGCAGCGACCCATGCTCTTCCAACGAATGGCCGTCACTGACGCCGAAGGGACGGTTTTGGCCCATGGACTGAAGGTCGGCTCGGCGAAGTTCCGCAAGGGCCGTTTGCTGACGGCCGACGATGTCGACGCGCTGCTGCGGCACGGTGTGGTCGAGGTGACCGGTGCCCGGCTCGAGCCGGGGGATGTTGCGGAGGACGAGGCAGCCACACGGGTTGCCATGCGGCTCGCAGGGCCGGCCCTGACCCGCGCTGCGGCTTACACCGGTCGCGTCAACTTGTTCGCTGCCGCAGCAGGCCTGTTCACCGTGGACCGGGCGCGGCTCGACGATCTGAACCGACTTGACGAGTCGATCACCGTTGCGACTCTGCCGGACCTCGCCTTGGTGGCGCCGCGCGACATGGTGGCGACCATCAAGATCATTCCATTTGCAGCCCCTGCGACCGCTCTGGATGCGGTTGATTGTCTGGCCCCCCTGGCGGCTCCTCCGATCCTGGCGGTACGACCGTTCCGACCACTGCGCACCGCCCTGATTCAGACCCGTCTCGAAGATACGAAAGCCGGCATGTTGACCAAGACGACATCGGTCACCCGGGAGCGACTGTCCAGCCTGGGGGCGACCCTCGATCATGAGGCGGTGACCGACCATGCCGTGCCGGCTTTGGCGCGTGGCATCGCTGGGATCGACCCAGGAGTCGTGGACCTGATCCTGCTCGTTGGGGCGTCGGCGATCACCGACCGCCGCGATGTCTTGCCGGCCGCCATCGAAGCGGCCGGCGGCACGGTCGAGCACTTCGGCATGCCGGTCGACCCGGGCAATCTGCTCCTGCTGGCACACCTCCACGACCGTCCGATCTTGGGCCTACCCGGCTGTGCCCGTTCACCCAAGTTGAACGGCGTGGATTGGGTGCTGCGCCGGCTGGCTGCCGGCGTCCCCGTGCGGCGGGACGATATCGCTGGCATGGGTGTAGGCGGTCTATTGGCCGATATCCCAAACCGCCCGCTGCCGCGGACCGAAACCGGCCGAGCACGCGCTACGAACGGACCACAGGCTCCCCGTGTGGCGGCCGTGATCCTGGCCGCTGGCCGGTCGACCCGCATGGGACCGCAGAACAAACTTCTGCTGCCGTTCCAGGGCAAACCGCTGGTGTTGCATACTGTGGATGCAGCCCTGGCCTCCCAGGTCGATTCGGTGATCGTGGTCCTCGGCCATGAGGCCGACCGGGTGCGTGCGGCGCTCGGTGATCGGACGGGGGGCGATCGCCCCGTCGAGCTCGTGCCCAATCCACTGTTCACCGATGGGCTAAGCGCGTCGCTGCGTGCCGGCGTGGCAGTACTCCCAGATCGTGTCGATGCGGCGCTGGTTTGCCTGGGCGACATGCCCAACGTGACGGCGGAAACGCTAGACCGACTGATCGCCGCTTATGCGCCGGCCGAAGGCCGGGCGATCTGCGTTCCCACGGTGGACGGAAAGCGTGGCAACCCGGTGTTGTGGGACCGGCGGTTCTTCGCGGACATGGGCAACCTCGCCGGCGATGTCGGCGCCAAACACCTGATCGGCCTTAACAACGACGTCGTAGCGGAAGTCGCCATGGCCGGTTCTGGCACTCTCACCGATATCGACACGCCCGCAGACCTGGCTGACGCCCGCGATTCCTGAGACGGGGCACCGTCAACCCCCAGACGTTGCACCGATCCCGCGGTCGGGGCGCTCACCGTCCCCACACCGTTGTGGAGAGAAAACGCTGCGCCAAGAACCTGTACGTATCCTTGAGAAGCGTCTCCACTTTTGGGTTGCGCTCCAAGACTGCGCCGCACCAAGCCTCAAGCATGTCGTCCCAATCCATGAGCTTCCAATGTAGTTCATCGCGCATTTTACGCGTAAACGCCACTTGGGCATCGAACGTACGCAACAAGGATAGAATTTCACCGGATTGAGCATCGACCTGGAGGAAGATGCCATCGATCTCCACGATTGGTTTGCGCAAGAGCTTGCCCATTTGAATTACGTCATTGCTGATTGACCGATCGGTGCGATAGATTTGCTGAAGCTTGCTCAGAGATCCGGCAATGCCCTTTACGGACCCGAACCGATCCCGCAAAGCCTCGATGTAGGCAAGCTCATGCGCAAAGGCGTCGATCATCTTGCGCACATCATCGTCCTTACCGGCGCCGGCGCCAAGCCGTTCGGACAGTTGTTGATACGCCTCGTTGATGCGCGCTTGGGTTTGCGGGTCTTCCAAGACCTGTTCAAGTTGAGAAAAATCACTGACTACCACCTCGTTGCCCGAAATCCAGGACGCCAACTGCAGCGCGAGCCGCCCGTTGGCGATGCTGCGGTGCCGATCGTCCACCGACCACGAGGCCGTGCCGTCCAGAAGCTCTCGCGGAATCGATTCACCGGGTCGGATCACCTTGACGTAGCGCAAGCTGTTTTCAACCACGGCCAACAATTGCTCGTCCGGACCGTCCGCCGGAATATCGAAGGTCGAGCGCAGAGTGCGGAGAGGTACAGCTCCCATGGTGGCGCCCAAAGGCACGTTGAATACCGCGTGGCTTTTGTCCGGTGTCAGCGAAAAATACGCTCCCGCGATAGCGAACACCTTGTTCTCGAAAACGAAATGGGTTGACGACGAGACGTCGCCAGATTGTTCCGGCACAGATTTGGGATTGCCTCCGCTCACCTGGCACCTGCCTCTCACCTGTTTCCGCCGACGGCCCAGGGCCCTTTTGCCAGGCCGTTCCAGTACCGGCGTCCGAGTCACAGCCACCCGACCGTCCGAATCGGTCGACTTGGCGGCGGGACCGCCTCCACGCATGCCCCGACCGTGCGGGGCGGGCATGGTAATGGACCAGACCCAGCCGAACAAGGTGCGGCACCGATCGTCACCCATGGCGGCCCCGTGTGGCCGGGTGCCACAGCGTCCACAACATGGCATTGATCTAGGAGGCAGCCTTGGACGATCCTGACGACGTGCCGGCGACCGGCAAGGTGACGGTGCGCATCTGAGCCGGAGTGAGCGCATGACGACCCAAGGGGCGCCAGCCGTCCCGGCAAAGCCATGACCCGGCCGCCGTCAACCGGGTTCGGACGGCGTCGGACCGGTCGGAACCACCGGTGCCAATTCGGAACCGACCACACGCCGGTCGCTATCGAGCTGGTGCCAGGCCAAGTGTCTGCTCCGCAGTCGCAGTCAGAGTCAACACAGCGGCCTTCCGGCGCCCATCGCCGCACGGACCCGCCGGAACGGCTTCATGGACGCGCCCCGGCACCCGACCATGCCCCACAGGTGCCGTACGGCACCGCCGTCACGACGGATGACGTGACAGACGGGTGAGCTTTGGCTATACAAAAACTCGTTCTCGCCCCCAACACGGCATAAGGCACTGCAATGGTTTTCGCGGCACTTAGTCTTGTTGCCATGATTTTCTTCGGCGCAGCTTTTGATGATTTTTCTAGGTCTTTACTATCCCTGATTTTCGCCGTTGTTTTTCTTCTTGTTTTTGAGCATTATTTTGGAAAAGGCTGGAATCACTTCTTCGTCCTGTCGATCAGCAGCATGGTCCCGTATCCAATCTGGCTGACCATGGACCATTGGGCGCCGATGGCGGAACGCCATGACATGGCCACTCTGCTGACCATCCTGCCATTCGCCGTCGTCCTGACCCTTGGGCTGGACTTCCTGTTCCGACACATGCGCAACAAGCAAGGCGATACGCGCCCTTTGGTCCGCCGTCGGGCTGCGCTCAAGGGCAATGTGCTCCGCCGGCTCACCTGAACCGGAGACCGTCACGGCGTGATGGGTTGACTTCTAGGCAACACCCGGCGGAGACAGAAGCGATCCCCCCACCCAACGATCAACAATGGAATCGTGCCCGTGAGCAATACCACCGTCATCGTTTTGGAAGGCGACCAAACCGGCCAGGAGCTCCTGGAAGAAGGCCTCCGGGTGCTTGACCCGGCCCTGACTCAGTGTGGCCTGACCTTCGAGCGCTTCAACCTCTCACTCGCCAATCGGCGCCACACCGGCAACCAGGTTGTGCGAGATGCCGCAGAGCGGATTAAGCAAACCGGTCTCGGCATCAAAGCCGCCACCATCACGCCAGACGAAAAGGGCGATGTGGGCAGTGCCAATGCGCTGCTGCGCGAGCTTCTGGAAGCGCAGGTGATCCTGCGCACAGGTCGCCGCATACCGTCAGTCCGTCCGATTGCGGGCGTGCACCACCCGATCGCCGTCATGCGCATGGCGGTGGAAGATGCCTACAATGCCAAGGAGTGGCGGGAGGGCAGCGGCCTCGATGAAATCGCCTACAGCACACGAAAACTGTCGCGGCGAACCTGTCGGGCGGTTGCCGAATACACCTTTTTGTATGCGCGACGCAGTCACGCCAAGGTGTTTGGCGGACCGAAATACACCGTGAGCCCGGTTTACGAAGGCCTCTTCAAGGAAGAGCTGGATGCTGCCCACACGCGTTATCCAGATGTGCGCTACGATCCACAGCTGATCGACGCCACCTACGCCCTGCTGTTGGAGACCACCGGTGAGGCCATGGTGATCCCCGCCCTCAACCGCGATGGCGACACGCTGAGCGATTTGGTGTTGAAGATGTTCGGCTCGATCGCTGGTGCCGAGTCGGTGATCCTGCATCTGGACGAGCAGTTCGAGGTCAAGCGCGTCCTGGCTGAAGCGCCGCACGGTACCGCGCCCAGCCTGGAAGGTAAGAACGTCGCCAATCCCATGGCGATGATCCTGGCCGGCGCCGCCCTTCTGCGACACATCCCCGGCGAACGTCCGGCGCGGGCGTCGCGCGCCATTTATGAAGCCGTCTTCGAAACCGTATACGCCGGCTGCCGGACGACCGACTTAGGCGGTCAAGCCACGACTTCGGAGTACACGGCTGAAGTGATTCGCCGAGTCGGCGGCAAACTTGAAGTTTGGGATGCTCTGGGCGACTAGCCGAAGCGCCGCGTCGCGAGGTGCACCACATATGTACGACAGTCTGGTTCTCAGACTTTGGGCGGCCCGGCCGGGTACTGCGGTTCACGGTCGGAACGCGCCACAAGTGTAATACACCGGCATCACATCAGGAAACGAGCCGCGAAGGGTCGCATTACGAATGGATGAGGACCTGCTTACAGTTCTACTGCGAATCGCCGGTGCCGTGGATCGGATGGCACCGGCCGCTGCCGCCGCCTCCGACCTGACCGCCGCCGATGCGTTCGTGTGGCGCGCCGATCTGGGCTGGCTGGACCCGGTCGCCACCGTCAACCGCCTCGACCTTTCGCTGTTATGCGGCATCGAATCGCAGCGTGACCGCCTTCTCGACAACACCCGTCGCTTTGCCCGCGGCCTGCCGGCCAACAACGCCCTGCTCTGGGGTGCCCGCGGCATGGGCAAGAGCTCACTGGTCAAGGCCGTCCATGGCGCTGTGCTTGCTGAAACACCGGGCTCCGTGGCGCTCATCGAAATTCACCGGGAGGATGTGACCACCTTACCCCGCCTGCTTACTCTATTGCGTGGCACAGGTCGGCGTTGCGTGCTGTTCTGCGATGATCTGTCCTTCGACTCTGAAGACACCCAATACAAATCGCTAAAAGCGGTCCTCGAAGGTGGGATCGAAGGACGACCCGACAACGTGTTGTTCTACGCCACGTCGAACCGGCGCCATCTGATGCCGCGCGAGATGATCGAGAATGAACGGTCCACGGCGATCAACCCGAGCGAAGCCGTGGAGGAAAAGGTGTCTCTTTCGGATCGGTTCGGGCTGTGGCTCGGCTTCCACCATTGCGACCAGCCCACGTTCTTCGCCATGGTAGAGGGCTATGCTGCCGCCTTCGACCTCGCCGTTGATCCAACCGAACTGCGCGCCGGCGCAGTCGAATGGTCCATGGGCCGGGGCAGCCGGTCGGGTCGGGTCGCCTGGCAATACATCCAAGATCTGGCGGGTCGACTTGGGCAACCGTTGGCTCCAACCCAGTGACATCTTTTCCGATCCGGCATGCAATTGCGATGAATTGACGCATGTCACCGCAGGGTCTACGCCTATCGGATTAAACCAATCAGACAGGCCCCCATCCAGGAGACCATGCCATGACCCATGCAATGATTCGCCCATTGATCCGCACCGTGCTGATCGGTCTGTCCGTTGCCGGTGTCGCCGCGGCCCATCTGGTCTAATCGCGGACCGACGAATGCAGGTAATGTCTTGGCTGGACGACCGTGGGGCACGGCATCAGAAACGCCGGTCCGGTAGACTCAAGACTCCCTGAGGTAGCGGCTCGGGTCGATGGCTTCGGTGCCGCGCCTGATCTCGAAATGCAGCTGTGGCCGGTTCACCGCCCCGGTGGCACCGACGGTGCCGATCGCTTCGCCCCGTCGCACACGTTGCCCACGTTGCACGGTGATTCGATCAAGGTGCCCATAGGCCGTAACCCACCCGTCGCCATGTCGAATCAGTAGAAGGTTGCCAAAACCGCGCAGCTCGTTGCCGGCATAGGCCACAACACCGGCATCAGCCGCCAGCACCGGCGTGCCATCGGCGGCAGCAATGTTGACACCATCGTTGTGAGTACCGTCCGGTTTCAGTCCAAATTCAGAGAGCACAGGCCCCGTCACGGGACGGAGAAATCCGCTCTTGCTGCGCGGCGGTGTCGGCGGTGGTGGCGGCAGCGCCGTAACCGCGGAAGTCACCGTCTGCTCGGCCGGTCCTTCAGCCCGCCCCGGGGGGATGCGCAGCGCACTCTCCGATGACGGAACGCGGCCCGATGACGGAACGCGGCCCGATGACGGAATGCGGCCCGATGACGGAATGCGGCCCGCCGAAACCGACGGCTCGGGTCGTGGCATCGGAACCGGGGTGGACTCCACAGCCCGTTCGGGAACACCCGTCTCGGAAACAGTAGCCTTGACCGCCGGTGGCGGCTCCGCCAACGCCCCATCCCCGTCGATGTCGGGAGGAATGGTCGGAGACACCACGGGATTTGACACAGTTACGGTGCTGCGTGTCGTCCCCGGCCGCGATCCACGGCCTGCCGGTGTTGACTCGATCGGCGTCACCGGCCGTGCCTGAGCCACCACCGGTGCCGGCAGCGGACGTCCACCAATCGGTGCTGGCAGACGTAACATCTGGCCGACCTTTATAACATAGGGCTGGGGAATGCCGTTGAGACGCACCAATTCCGAGGCATCCACGCCATAGAGCCGGGACAGTCCATAAACCGTATCGCCATGGCGCACGAGGTGGGTGCGGGATTGCGGCAAGACCAGGCGCTGGCCGATCTGCAAAATGAAGGGCGATTGCAATCCATTGAGCTCGATCAGGTCACGCATCGGCACCTGATGGCGCCGAGCCAACCCATAGACCGTATCACCGGCCCGGACGGTAACTCGATCGGCCCGCCCCATCTCGAGCGGCTGGAGCGCCGGAGCAGGCGCACCCTGCCGGATACAGCCGGACAACGGCAAAACCAGGACCAAGCCGATGGCAACCGCTACACCGGCTCCGGCACATGTGGGTCGGCGTCCGAATCGCCGTCCGCCAGCAGAGGCACGAAACGAACCGGCCACAATACCTCCTGGTCAAAACCCGAGTCTGTCCGCCGGTAGCGCACCACGTCCTGTTCGTAGCGTCCGCCCACTGGCGCAACCATGATACCGCCGACGACGAGTTGCGCACACAAGGCCTCGACCAGCGCCGCACTGCCACCGGCTGTGACCATGATGCGATCGAACGATGCCTGTTCCGGCCAACCTTTGGTTCCGTCCCCAAGCCGCGTGGTGATGTTGTGCAGACCGAGCGTCCGAAAGCGTTGGTCCGCATCGTCATACAGGGAACGGATGCGCTCGATGGTGTAGACCCGACGACACAGCTTGGCCAGAACCGCGGCCTGATAACCGCAGCCAGTGCCAATCTCCAACACCCGGTCCCGTTCGCGCAAGTCGAGCGCCTGGGTCATCATGGCAACCACAATCGGCTGCGAGATGGTCTGCCCATGTCCGATCGGCAGAGGCGTGTTCTCGTAAGCCTGATCGACGAACGATTCCGGAACGAAGCGTTCGCGCGGAACGCGCTCGATCGCCGACAAAACGGCCGTGTCGCTGACGCCGGCGCGACGCAACGCCATGATAAGCTTGATCTTTCGCGCCTCAAGGTTCACGTCAGCGTCTGCTCCAGAGCCTGCAACGTCGGGTCGTGGGTGAGGTCCAGATGCAAGGGAGTCACCGTGATCGCCCCGGACCGCAGCAACGCCACATCGGTGTCCGCCCGTTCATCCTTCACCGAGCGTGCCGGTCCAATCCAGAAGTATTTCCGACCGCGCGGATCCGACCGTTCGACCAACTCGTCGCCAATCTTGCGGCCGCCCTGGCGCGCCACCCGCACGCCCCGCACTGCCGCCATGGGGCAACTCGGGAAATTAACGTTCATCAACACCGGACTGCTCCACCCCTGTACGACCAACCGGCGCAGCACATCCGCCGCATGCGCCTCGGCCACCTGCCAGGGCGCCGCCGACGGCGAACCGAAATCCTGGCTAAGAGCAATGGCCGGGACACCAAGCAGGGTCGCCTCCATGGCTGCCGCAATGGTGCCAGAATAGGTCACATCCTCACCAATGTTGCTGCCCATATTGATGCCCGAGAAGACGATATCCGGTCGGTGCTCGGCCATGATGCGGTTAACCGCCAGCAGGACGCAGTCCGTCGGTGTGCCGTCAACGGCAAACCGACGGTCGTCAAGCGGTCGCATGCGCAGCGGGCGATGGATGGTCAAGGAATGGCTGGCGCCACTCTGTTCCACCTCCGGTGCCACGATCCAGACGTCCTCGGAAAGCGCGCGAGCCACCCGCTCAAGAACCCGCAACCCCTCAGCGTTGATGCCATCGTCGTTGGTCAACAGGATGCGAACGCCAGCAAGGTCCATACCGGTGTCAAGCATGGGGGTCGATCCGTTCGAGGCCATCCATATACGCCCGCAACGGCTCCGGCACCACGATACTGCCGTCGGGTTGCTGGTAATTCTCCATCACCGCGATCAGACAACGCCCGACCGCCAAGCCAGAACCATTCAAAGTATGCACGAACTGGGTTTCCTTGGTGCCGCGAGGACGACACCGCGCCTGCATGCGCCGCGCCTGGAAATCGCCGCAATTGGAACAGCTTGAAATCTCACGATAGGTGCCCTGGCCGGGCAGCCACACCTCGATGTCATATGTCTTGGTGGCAGCGAAGCCTAGGTCACCGGTGCACAGGACGACGGTGCGAAACGGCAGACCCAGCCGGCACAACACCGCCTCCGCACAAACCGTCATGCGCTCGTGTTCCTCGGCCGACTGCTCGGGTGTGGTTACGCTCACCAGTTCGACTTTCCAGAACTGGTGTTGCCGGATCATCCCACGGGTGTCCTTGCCCGCCGCCCCGGCTTCGGACCGGAAACATGGGGTCAAAGCCGTGAGGCGCAACGGCAGCACCTCGGTGTCAATAATCTGCCCACCAACCAGATTCGTCAGCGGCACCTCGGCCGTCGGAATCAACCAGTGACCCGTGTCGGTGCGAAACAATTGGTCGGCAAACTTGGGCAGTTGACCAGTGCCAAACATGGCATCGTCGCGCACCATCAACGGCGGCGAAACCTCTGTATAGAGGTGCTCGGTGGTCTGCAAATCCAACATGAATTGGCCGAGCGCCCGTTCCAGACGCGCCAGGGCGCCGCGTAACACGGTAAAACGCGCTCCAGACAGGCGAGAGGCGGTGGCCGTGTCCATCAACGCCAGGGCACTGCCCAGATCATCGTGCGCCTTGGGCGCGGCGATCGCCGGCGGTGTGCCGATTCTCCGAAGTTCGACGTTGCCGGTTTCGTCCGACCCATCTGGTACGTCGGCCGCCGGCAGATTGGGCACACCGGCCAGCACCTCATCGATGGCCCGCCCCAGCGAGCGTTCCTCACCATCCAATGCGACCGCACGGTCTTTGATGGCCGCCACCTCGTCCATCAGTGACTGGGCATCCTCGCCGGCCCGTCTCGCCATGCCGATCGATTTGGACACCTCGTTTCGACGTCGCTGAAGCTCCTGCAGCGCCGTCTGTGTCGCCCGACGTCGCTCGTCCAATTCAAGAACCTGATGCGACAGCGGATCGATGCCGCGCCGCGCCAAAGCCTGGTCCACGAAATGCGGTCGTTCGCGTATGAGTCGAAGGTCCAACATCAGATCGTCGCACACTCTTCACAGGGTGCCGTCGTTATAGGCCTTCCCTGCGGCCCGGTCCAGGCAGGGCGTGGCGCTCGCGTCAAACCTGATCGGCTGCGTCGCGTCGGGCCCGGTTCTGCTCGATCAGGCGCACCGACCAGATCGACACCTCATACAGCAGGATCAGCGGTAGCCCGAGGCTCACCTGGCTAACGATGTCAGGCGGTGTGAGGACGGCGGCCGCAACGAAACTCAACACGACCGCATATTTGCGCCGGCTCGCCAGGGTTTCGGCTGTGATCAGACCAGCTCGCCCCATCAGCGTCAACAGGACCGGGAGCTGGAAGGCAACGCCAAATGCCAGGATCAACGTCATGGACAGGCTGAGATACTCGCTGACCCGGGCTTCCAGCTCGATGGGCAACATGCCGTCGCCGCCCGGAGCTTCGAACGACAGGAAGAATCGCCAAGCCAACGGCATCACGAAGCTGTAGCACAGGCCCGCACCGAGGAAGAACAGAACAGGCGTCGCCAACAGGAACGGCAGGAAGGCCTGCTTCTCGTTGCGGTAAAGGCCTGGAGCAACGAACATCCAGGCTTGGCTTGCCACCACCGGAAAGCTCAGCACAACGGCAGCCCAGAATGCCACTTTGATGTAGGTGAAAAAGGCTTCCGTAAGGCCTGTGAAGATCATCCTTCGCCCCGACTGATCGGCGAGGATGTCGGCGAGCGGCCGTACCAGGAACGCGTATATGTGCTCCGCCAAAAAATAACACAACACGAAAGCGGCCAACACCGCCGCAACTGCATAAAGCAGGCGGTTGCGCAACTCGATCAAATGATCGAGCAAGGGCATCTTCGTGTCTTCGATGTCGGGTTCCGGCTTGGCCGCCACCGCTCAGGGTCCTTCTTTTGCCACCGGTCGGGCGCCGGCCCCGTTCGACATCGGGTCGGCAGTCGTGGCGCCCGCCGCAGGCAGGCTTCGGAATGCCGGGTTGTCTGGTTCCTCGCCATCGCGTCGAAAGTCCGGGGTCGACTGAGCGACGCCGGCGTCGTCAGCCGAACCGATCCCGACACCCTGCGGCGGCGTTCCGGACAGTCGGGGCCCGGCGCTGCCAACGCCCTGGTCAGAGACCGATGCCGGCCGAGCCGCATCCGGACCCTCAAACCGGAGCTCGCCGTCCGGATCGACAGCGGATTCAACCGTCTGGCGCAAATTGAATCCGCTGGCGGCCTGCGCCTGTTTCTTAATGTCCTCGATTTCCGCTTCGCGCACCATGTCATCAACGTGACGTTGGAATTCGCGCGCCATGCCGCGGGCCCGCCGGGCCCATTTGCCAAACTCGTACAGCACCTTGGGCAGCTCGCGCGGCCCCATGACCAAGAGCACGAGCACGCCGATGAAAAACAGTTCCGCCCAACCGATATCGAACATCGGTCACTCTCCGACCACACCGCCGCCGCGCCTGCTCCGACCAACGGTCACCGAACGCCCACGCCGCGGCGACGTGTTAGACGACGGTGGGTGCCCGACGTGCCGGCAACAGGTCCAGGTCACGACTTGGCCGGCTGATCCTGTTTCGATCCGACGTCGACGGTGGTCTGAACCGGCGCTGACGGACCTGGCGGCGCAGTCTCCCTTGGCAAGGGCTTGGCCGCATCGGCCGTGTCGGCCACATCGGGTGCGGCATCGTCGCGCATGCCTGCCTTGAAGCTCTTGATGCCTTTGGCCACGTCTCCCATCACGCGCGGCAATTTGCCGGCCCCGAACAGGATGAGGACGATGGCAAGGATGAGAACGACCTGCCAAATGCCGATGGTCATGACTTTAAGGTCTCCCGAGAACCGCCTGCAGCCAAACGCAGGGCCGATCGTACCCGTCACCGCAACCACGCTGGTCGCCGAGCGAGCGCGGATCATGGCAGAAAGGCGGAGGCACTGCAACGACGGCCCGTCAGAGGGCACACCGGTTTACTGAGTCTTGGTCACTGACGATCCACGCCAGCAAACACATGTGTGCATCCGGGCTCGATGGTCACAGAGGCCAGCTTGCCGGCCGGCACGGGACAGATTGGCACCCGAGCCGTCAACGTCACCGGGTCACCAGCCGGATGCAGGACGGCCAATCGAACCAGCGTGCATGATCCGACCGATCGTACCGACTCGACACGCGCCAGCGGCGGTTCCAACGGACCCTTGTCGGCACCACCGGCGACACTCAAGCGGAGCCGCTCCGGACGCACCATGACGTCGACGGCGGCCCCGTCGGTGTGACAACATCC
Organism: Azospirillaceae bacterium; assembly: GCA_028281465.1. GTDB lineage: Bacteria > Pseudomonadota > Alphaproteobacteria > Azospirillales > Azospirillaceae > JANQJV01. The sequence continues at coordinate 67,163 of JANQJV010000029.1, forward strand.
ACACGGCGTGGCCGCAAGACGAAGATGGCCGAGCACCGTATCAACCCCGCAACCGCGCAAGTGGCCGGTCAACCGGTTGATTTCGCCGATAAAACCCGCAGCAAATGCAGACTGGGGCGTGTGGTAGAGCGCCTGCGGCGTCCCGACCTGCACGATCTGGCCAGCATTCATCAGCGCGATTCGGTCTGACACCAACATGGCCTCCTCTGCGTCGTGCGTCACCATCACTGTGGTGATTCCGTCGCTGCGCAGAATGTCCAGAGTATCGTCGCGCACCTGCTGTCGCAGGCCGGCATCAAGACCGGAGAACGGCTCATCCAACAACAGCACCCGCGGCCGGGGTGCGAGGGCACGCGCCAAAGCCACCCGCTGCTGTTGTCCGCCGGACAGCATATGCGGATACGCTTCGGTATAGGTCGCCATGCCGACCCGCTCCAACGCCGCTTCGGTGCGATGCCGCCGCTCACGCTGGGGCAGTCCCGACAACCCAAATGCCACATTGTCGAAAACAGACAAGTGCGGAAACAGGGCATAGTCCTGAAACACCAGACCAACACCGCGTCGTTCCGGCGCCAGGCCGTACCGCGGCCCGGCGACAACCCGACCCGCCACGACAATCGAACCCACCTGCACCGGCTCGAGACCTGCGGCCAGACGCAGCAATGTGGTCTTGCCGCAGCCGGAAGGGCCCAAGAGACACAACAGCTCACCGCTGCGCACGTCGAGTGTCACTGCATCGAGCACACGCCGGCGACGGAAACGGTGTCCAACATCGTGCCACCCGAGGGCAGTGCGAGAGAGAGAGACGTCGTCCGACGCCGCTATCGGCGCCTGATGCCCCAGCACAGCAGCGCGGTCGGAAGCACTCCACGCGCCAACCTGCCGATGAAACCGATCCGTCTCGAAGGCAGCAGCGTATGGGAGGGTCCCGGAGCGGGTACCATCCACATCGTGCATTGGGTCATACCGTGCGACAAAATCCATGTCTGCGCCAGAAACCTGTCGTAACATGCCGAGCTAACCTGGCCCGAGTTTCGGCCCACCACTGGTTCGATGTAAGGGAACCGCCTCGACGTTGCAAATTGTTCTTAGTTACAGACCACACCAAGGACGCCTGACCACGGTGCCGCGAATCACGTCACCCAGTTTACGGACGCCACCGCATGCGGTCCTCGCGGACGGTCCCGGCATCAATGCCCATCTGATACCCATGGCCCGCATGGACGACAGGTTGGGTTTCGGCGCTGAACGAGGAGCGCCGGCATCCTTGCCGGCTGGACCGCCGCCATCTTGGCGGCCGGCCGCTGGGTGTGGTCCGGGCCGGCTGGAAGCCGGCGGTCCCGCCGGCAAGGAGGCCGGCGCTCCGAAACAGGGCGGCCCGAGAATCGGTCAGTGTTTCGGGCCGTTGGTATCAGTGTCTACTACCTGGACTGAGACCTGGAACAAAGGACGGCCGAACCGGAGGCGATCGACGTTTTGGAGCGCCGTCGCCTGCTGTCTCACACCGCCATCGGACCGGCCAACCCATTGGGCGAAATCGGTCAAGCTGCCACCGACCGTTGATCGGGGAACAAACCGGCAAGGCCGTCCGGTGTTGCCGCACAGACACCGCGCTCCGTGATCAAACCGGTGACCAGGCGCGCCGGCGTGACATCGAAGCCGAAGTTGGCGGCCGGACTACCGTGCGGCACGAGCTGGATGGTGCAGACTCGGCCGGTTTCATCACGACCCGCGATATGGGTCACCTCGCACGGATCGCGCTGTTCGATCGGAATCTCCGCAACACCGTCGCGTAGAGTCCAATCAATGGTCGGCGACGGCAGGGCAACATAGAACGGCACGCCGTTGTCCCGCGCGGCCAGCGCTTTCAGGTACGTGCCGATCTTGTTGCAGACGTCGCCGGTGGCGGTGGTGCGATCGGTGCCGACGATGCACACGTCGACCAGACCGTGCTGCATCAGGTGCCCGCCCGCATTGTCCACTACCACCGTGTGCGGCACGCCATGGCTATTCAACTCCCAAGCCGTCAAGCTGGCGCCTTGGTTGCGAGGCCGAGTTTCGTCGACCCAAACATGCACGGGCAAACCGTGCCCATGGGCAACATATATGGGAGCCAAAGCTGTGCCCCAATCCACCGTTGCCAGCCAGCCGGCATTGCAGTGGGTCAGGATGTTGACGGGCCGACCGGGCACGAGGCCGGCATGGATCGCCTGAATCACCCCAAAGCCGTGGTCGCCAATGCTTCGGCAAATGGCCACGTCTTCGTCTGCGATCGCCGCGGCTTCCCGATAGGCGACTGCCATGCGCCGATCCAGCGGCTGGCCGGCAACGGCTTGGCGCACGCGTTGCAACGCCCAACGCAGGTTCACGGCGGTTGGACGAGTTGTCAGCAATTGGTCATGGGCGGCCACGAGACTGGCATCGCCAGGGTCGTCTCGCAACGCCAAGGCAAGGCCATAGGCCGCCGTGGCGCCGATCAGCGGCGCGCCACGCACCAGCATGGCCTTGATGGCATGGGCCGCTTCGACAACCGTGGTGAGCCGGGTGGTCGCGAAGTGGTGTGGCAGCCGGGTCTGGTCGATGATCTCGACCGACCAGCCATCGTCCGCCAGCCAAATGGTTCGATAGGGCGTTCCATTGACATTCATGATCGCCTCCTGGCCAAGGTGGTGCACATGCGAAATCCAGTCCCGTCAGATCACCCCATCCAGCTTGGGTTTCAATGCCGTGACTCGAGACACCACGACCCAAACGGCCAAAAGCATCCGCTGCAGAGTCTTCCAAGACGCGCAGCTCGCCGCGTAGACCACACCACTTGCAGATGATCCAGGCCGTGATCGGCCGCATGGCAACCCTATCGCCGATGCAGTGGCTCCCGGCCCCCGCCTCCGCAGCCATCTCCGTCTGGGTGTCGGAGTCCCGATATCGGCGCCGAAAACGCTAAATCCACCAAATCTTCGACCGGCAACGGCGGCGACCACTCGGTGCCGACCCGAGCCAGACCGAATCTGGCGGTGACCTTTGCGATCACACTAGTACACCGCGGCGGAAAAGGTGACTCGATAGCCGAGGTCGACGTGCGGCAGTGATTCGGAAATGCAACAGATTGTCTCTTTCTTGCCAGATTCAC
>JANQJV010000032.1 GCA_028281465.1 Azospirillaceae bacterium
GTGTCCGGTTTTCCCGCCGCCGTGCCGGGTTGACGGGCCGGGCCGACGGGGCGTCGGCGCTCCGGGATGTGGCCACGACCCGCCCAGAGGTTCATCCTAGCAGCCTATCGGACTTAATATTAACCCGTTGATTTCAAACAGAAAAATAAGTCTAAGACTGAGGGCAAAGTAGACAAAATCAATGAACGACGGCATTCAAGAAAGCGCAAGTCCAACAAACTGCTACGGCGCCGGTGGAGACGGATGCTGTCAAGCAATTGTCGCAGGACGCCGGTGGATGCCGCATTCGGTCTTGGAGCGGCCACGCCAGCGGCCGGCCCGGGCATCTTCACCCGGTGCCACCCGATCGGTGCACGGCAGGCAGCCGATCGACAGGAAGCCGTCAGCCTCCAGCGGGTGGGGCGGCAAATTATGCTCAATGGCGTATTTCTTCAGATCGGCGGCGCGCCAGCCGGCCAAGGGGTTGAGTTTGAGCCGGCCGGCCGGATCGGCCTCGACCAGGGGCAGAGCGGCGCGGGTCCCGCTCTGGAACCGTTTGCGGCCCGACACCCAGGCCTCGAAGCCGGTGAGCGCGCGCTCCAGCGGCAGCACCTTGCGGAGGTGGCAGCACCGGTCCGACGCCGAAGCCCAGAGAATGCCGTCCGGATCATGGGCCGACATATCCGCCGCGTCCGGCCGGAGCGTACGCATGTCGGTCAGGCGCAGGCGTTCGGCCAATTGGTCGCGGTACCGCAGGGTCTCGCCGAACAGCTTGCCCGTGTCGATGAACAGCACCGGCACGGTGCGGTCGATGCCGGCGACCAGATGCAGCAGCACGGCCGAATCCGCACCGAACGACGACACCACCGCAAGGCGGCCGAACGGCAATTCCCAACGCAGCATGGCGGCCAGGAAACCGAGCGTGGACCCATGTCGATACTTCCGGTCCAGCGCGGCGGCCCGGGCGGCTGCGGTTTCGGTCAAAAGTGCGGTGGTGTCGAGCATCGTCGCGCTCCCTGCCAGATCACGCCACGGCGCGGGCACCGTGGCGGTAAGCCAGCACGGTCGCCGCGGCGTCGGCGGCGGGCTGGTAAACCACGCTGATTTCACGCAGAAAGCGCTGCCAATCGGCCAAGCGGGCGACCTCCGGCAAGGCAACGGCATCAAAGCCGCAGCGTTGCAGAAAGCGGAGCTGGTCCGGCAGCAAAGGGCCTTCGGCGCGCAGGATGCCGGCGAAACCATGGCGTTCGCGCAGCAGCCGGGCCATGGAGAAACCACGCCCGTCGCGGAAGCCGGCGAAGCGGATGGCGATCAGGTCGAGGCCGTCGAACCGGCCGACCAACCGATCCACCTCCGTCGGCCGGTCGCCGGGCAACCGCACGCCCAGGCTGCGGCCAGGCTGTGGCCCGGGCGCGTGATCCGAAAGCCAGCGCGCCAGCGGAAGGATCAATCGGCCGCGCGCCGGTACCGGCAAATCGTCGGCCACATCGGTCCAGTCATCGTCGATCAGACGGCCACGTTCAAGCAGCGGCATCGATGGTCTCCCCATACAAGCGGGCCCGGAACGGGGCCAGGCCGGTGCGCCGATAGGTGTCGATGAAGCGTTCGCCGCTGCGGCGCTCCACCAGGTAAGTGTCGACGATGGTCTCCACAGCGTCAACCACCGCGTCGTACGAAAAGGCCGGGCCGACGATCTTGCCGAGCGCCGCGTCCTCCTCGGCCTTGCCGCCGAGCGTGATCTGGTAGAATTCCTCGCCCTTCTTATCGACGCCCAGAATGCCGATATGGCCAACGTGGTGGTGACCGCAGGCATTGATGCAGCCTGAGATCTTGAGCTGCAACTCGCCGATGTCGTGCTGACGGCCGATGTCGGCGAAGCGCTGGCTGATGCGCTGGGCGATCGGGATCGAGCGCGCATTGGCGAGCGCGCAATAATCCAGGCCCGGGCAGGCGATGATGTCGGAGACGAGGCCGATGTTGGCTTCGGCCAGGCCAAGCGCCGTCAACTGCTGCCACAGGTCGGGCAGATGCGCCTTGCCGACGCTGGGCAGCACCAGGTTCTGGCCGTGCGTGACCCGGATTTCGCCCTGGCTGTACCGGTCGGCCAGATCGGCCAGGGCGTCCATCTGGTCGGCGGTGGCGTCGCCGGGTACGCCGCCGACCGGTTTCAGCGAGATCAGGACGCTGGCGTAGCCGGGCACCTTGTGTGCGAAAAGGTTGGTGCGGGCCCAGCGCCCGAACGCCGGATCCGTCAGGCGCGCCATGTCGAAGGCCGGTATCGGCTCGGCCACGGGCGGCAGCACCGGCGGCGCGAACTGCGCGGCGATGCGGTCGACCTCCGCCGCGGGCAGGGTGAGCGCGCCGTCGCGCAAATGGGCCCATTCCGCCTCGACCTGGCGGGCGAATTCGGCCGCCCCGAGCGCATTCACCAGAATCTTGATGCGTGCCTTGAACGAATTGTCGCGGCGCCCGTACTGGTTGTACACGCGCAAAATCGCTTCAAGGTACGACAGCAGGTGTTGCTTTGGCAGGAAGGCGCGGATCGTCTCGCCGATGAACGGCGTCCGGCCCTGGCCGCCGCCGACGATGACCTCGAAGCCGACGTCGCCGTCCGCATTGCGCAGCATGCGCAGGCCGATGTCGTGCACCTTGACCGCGGCACGGTCGTTCGGGCTACCGGTGATGGCGATCTTGAATTTGCGCGGCAGGAAGGAGAATTCCGGGTGCAGGGTCGACCACTGGCGGATGATCTCGGCCCAGATGCGCGGGTCTTCGATCTCGTCGCGGGCGACGCCGGCGAAATGGTCAGCGGTGACGTTGCGGATGCAGTTGCCGCTGGTCTGGATGGCGTGCATGCCCACCTTGGCCAATTCGGCCAGCATGTCCGGCACGTCTTCCAGCTTGGGCCAGTTGTACTGGATATTCTGGCGCGTCGTGAAATGGCCGTAGCCGCGGTCCCAGCGCCGCGCCAGTGTGGCGAGCGTGCGCATCTGTGCGGACGACAGGGTGCCGTAGGGGATGGCGACGCGCAGCATGTAGGCATGCAGTTGCAGGTACAAGCCGTTCATCAGGCGTAGCGGCTTGAACTCGTCCTCGCTCAGCTCCCCGGATAACCGGCGGCGCACCTGGTCGCGGAACTGCTCCACCCGTTCATCGACCAGGCGCTGATCGTATTCGTCATACTGGTACATGATCTTCGGAATCCTCTGGGCGATCAGGCCGATGCGGCGTCGGCGCGGAAATCGGCGGGAACGGTCGGGCCGCTGACGCGGATGCGCTCGCGGGCGCGGACGGGCACCGGGCGCCCGTCCGTCACCGTGACGTCGACCAGGTATGGACCGACCACGGTCTGGTCGGCGACGGCCGTGGCGGCGATGGTGGAGAGGCCGCGCTCGTCGTCGGCGCAGGCGGCGATGGTGGCGGCTTCGGGTGACCGGACCCAACCGCCGTCCGCGGCCAGAAAGACGACACCGCCGTCGCGCAGATGGTTGGCGGTAAGGATACGGTGTGGCATGGCGTGGACTCCCGTCAAACGGCTTCGGCCAGCATGGGCTGGACCGGCACCGGCACCGGCACCGGCACATTGGGCAACAGGGCGGGCAACAGGGCGGGCAACAGGGCGGGCAACAGGGCGGGGCGAGTGACCCGGGCGAAACGGGCCACCGCTCCGACCACGATCAAGGTCGGGCCGGTGAAGCCGTGGCCGCGGATCAGCGCGGGCAGGGTGGCGAGTTCGCCGGTCACGACTTTCTGGTTCGAACGGGTGCCGTTTTCGATCACGGCCACCGGCATGTCGGCGGCCATGCCGGCGCCGATCAGCCGGTCGCGCAAGCTGTGCGCCACGCTGGCGCCCATGTAGATGACCAGGCTCTGGTTCTGGCGTGCCAAGGCCGGCCAGTCGACCTGGGGTTCACCGTCCTTGCCGTGGCCCGCGATGAAGGTGGTCATGGGCGCGTGGTCGCGGTGGGTGAGCGGGATGCCGGCTGCGGCCAGGCAGCCGGTGGCAGCGGTGATGCCGGGCACCACGTCGACGGTGATGTGGCGTTCCGCCAGATAGGCCATCTCCTCGCCGCCGCGGCCGAACACCATGGGATCGCCGCCCTTGAGCCGGGCGACGCGGCGGCCGGCCAGGGCGTGCTCGGCCAGGAGCGCGTTGATTTCGGCCTGACTGGCACTGTGGGCACCCTTGGCCTTGCCGACGAAGACGCGCTCAGCATCACGCCGGGCATAATCGACGATCTCCGGCCCCACGAGCTGATCGTACACCACCACATCGGCCTGCTGCAGGGCACGCAGGGCGCGGAAGGTAAGCAGATCCGGGTCACCTGGTCCGGCGCCGATCAGCGTCACGCGTCCGGCCTGGTTTTCAGTCGCCTCCGCCAGGGCCGCCGACCGGTTCAACAGCCCGATCATGTCTTCGCGGGCGCGGGTGGTTTCGCCGGCCAATACCTTGGTGGCGACCGGTCCGTCGAAAAAGCGCTCCCAAAACCGTCGCCGTGCGGCGGCATCGCCGACCACGGCCTTGACCGCGTCGCGGAAGCTGTCGGCAAATCGGGCCAGTGCGCCGAGCTGGGCCGGCAGGTGGCTTTCCAGGAAGGCGCGGATATTGCGCGCCAGGATCGGCGCCGCACCACCGCTGGAGATGGCGACCAGAATCGGGCTGCGGTCGACCAAGGCCGGCATGATGAAGGTGGATAGAGACGGTCGGTCGACCACGTTCACGGGCACACCGGCGGCTTTGGCGGCCTTGGAGACCACACGATCGACGTCGTCGTCTTCCGCAGCACTGACCACCAGCACCTGGCCCGGGACATCGGCCGGCGTGAACGGGCGGGCCTGCCAGGTGATGCGGCCGGCCGACGCGGCCTCCACAATCTCCGGCCCTACGGTTTCGGCCACCACCAATACCTGGGCGCCCGCCTTGGCCAGTGGTCGCAGCTTGCGGGCCGCCGTTTCGCCGCCGCCGACCAGGAGCACCGGTCGCTGGTTCAACGAAAGAAAGATGGGAAAATGCTGCATCTCTAAACCTCCGCCGGAACGCTCGGACTCGAACCGCAATCCTAGAATTTACAATGCATTATCGGTGTGCCCGGCTTGGCCGTCCGCCATTTCGCCGACTGTCGCGACGTTGATTGTGCACTGCGTATATGGTGAACCGAACCAATTACCCAAGTCAAGGGAGTATTAATAGCAGATTAAACAGTATCAGCTTGTTATTATGTCGCCGAGATATGTGTCGTCCGGACTCGGCGGCTTGTCTGACCCTTGGCGGTGGTCCGCGGGCATCCAACATGCAAGTCGGGAGGGGGTTTTCCACCCCGCCCCTGTCCTTTGGAGATGCCTGCCATGACTGTGCCCATGGATGCTGCCGAGGTTCGGGCGGGCCTGTTGGCGCGCCGGAGCGAACTTGCCGCGCTGAGCGAACATTCGGCGGAAGCGCGCCTGCCGGTGACGCTGGACCAGCAAGTGCTGGGGCGGCTGTCGCGCATCGACGCGATCCAGCAGCAGGAATTGCAGCAAGCCTTCGATCGGCACCGCCACCGGGAGCTGCGGCGCATCGACGCGGCACTGAAACGGCTGGACGAAGGGGAGTATGGCACCTGCCTGCGCTGTGGCGAAGATATTCCGACAGCGCGCCTGCGGCTCGATCTGGCCACGCCCCTGTGTGTAACGTGCGCCGAGCCAGGCAAACACGCCTGCTGAGCTGTCCGACCGCGCCGGAGACCGCGCCGGAGACCGCGCCGGAGACCGCCAAGAATGTCGACGCTTTGCCTCAGTCATGCCCAGGTGGTCGATGTGACGGCTGGCATGATCCTGCCGGACCGGTACGTGTTGAGCCGCGATGGGCTGATCGAGGCGGTTGCTGAGGGGGTACCACCGTCCTCGGCCGACCGGCACATCGATCTCAGGGGCCGGTTCGTGTTGCCGGGGCTGATCGATGCTCATGTCCACGTCACCGCTGTGACGGCGGATCTGCCGGCCTTGCGCAGTATGCCGGCTAGCTATGTGACGGCGCGGGCGATCCATGTCCTGCGCGGCATGCTGATGCGTGGCTTCACCACCGTACGCGATGTCGGCGGCGCTGATTTCGGCTTGGCCGAAGCGGTGATGGAGGGTTGGATCGACGGACCGCGGCTGCTGTTCGGTGGGCGCGGCCTGTCGCAGACCGGCGGTCACGGCGACATGCGTGGGCGTGGGGAAGAGGCCTGCGACACCTGTTTTTGCGGCCGTGGCCTGGGTCGGGTGTGCGACGGCGCCGATGCCGTGCGCCATGCCTGCCGCGACGAAATCCGCAAGGGGGCGCACCACATCAAGCTGATGGTGTCCGGTGGTGTCGCTTCGCCGACCGATCGGCTGACCAACCGACAGTTTTCCGACGACGAGATTGCCGCCGCCGTGGACGAAGCGGCGGCAGCCGGCATCTATACCTGCGCCCATGCATACAGCGCTGCGGCCATCAATCGGGCGATCGAGCTCGGTGTGCGCTCGATCGAACACGGCAACCTGTTGGACGACACCAGCCTGGACCGATTCCTGGCCTACGACGCCTATCTGGTGCCGACCTTGGCCACCTATCGGGCGATGGCAGCCGAAGGCACCGATGCCGGCGTGCCGGCGTATCTGCTGGCCAAGCTGGGCGACGTCCTCGAGGCTGGGGCGGGGGCCGTGGAACGGGCGCATCGGCGCGGCGTCAAGCTTGCCTTCGGCACAGACCTGCTCGGCAGCATGCACCGCCACCAACTGACCGAATTCGCGCTCAGGAGTGAGGTGCAGCCACCGCTCGCCGTCCTGCAGGCGGCAACTGTGACGGCGGCCGAGCTTCTACAGATGTCGGGGCAGATCGGCGTGGTCACCCCGGGCGCATTGGCCGACCTGATCGCCGTCGACAGCAACCCCCTGGACGACCTGGCCGTGCTGCAAGACCCGGACCGGCACCTGCACCTGATCGTCAAGGGTGGACTGGTGTTTAGGGCACCTCAGCGGTGATTGTCCGGGGCCAGGCGACAGAGGCGGCCAAAGAGGTACACGAGGCGTTTCGCTGTCCTGACAACGCCGCACTTTTTCGGCTTAGGAGCGAGATCGGCGTGCTCGTAGCCGGAGAAGGCATGATGCACGTCGACATCCAGACCAAGCCCGCGGCGTTTGCCGCGATGGACACCCGTTTGGCGTCGCCAGGCCCGATGTGCTCGGCCGCTTGGCGGGCACCCAGTCCGACATCGGGTGGGAGACGGTTCGTTTCATCCATCACGCCTGAAACGGCACTGGGCGTTCGGACGCGGTGAGGAGCCGGGCGTCGTCGGTCTTGTCGTCTTCCACCCTCACCACCTCCGCTCCGACGATCGGGCGTATCTGGTCCTTGATCCAGGCGAAGCATTGCTGCATTTCCGCTTGGGCGTTTTTGTCGGTGTCGGTCTCGTGCAGGCCAAGACCCTCGAGATGTGCGACGTTGTAAACATTCTTCAGGGTCAGATGCATCGGCGCCACGTCCACGGGCAGCGGGGCGAGCAGGTCCTGCGCGCGCGGCATGAGGCTGCTGCGCGGCGGTACCTGAGTCAGCACCAAAGCGGCCGGGGTGCCTGCCTGTTCGGCCAGGGCCACGGATTGCTCGACGGCGCGCAGGTCGGGCACGCCGAGCCGGCACGGGATGACGGCCAAATCCGCCACGGCCGAGGCTTCGCGTGCGGCCGTGTCGTCGCCGGGCGGGCAGTCGATGAACACCATGTCGGCATCCACCATGTCGGCGAGTGCGATCAGTCCCATCAGCTCCGACGGTTTGCCCGGCACCACCAGGGGGTGTTCCAAATCTCGCTGTTCGTGCCAGGCCATGGCACAGGCCTGTGGGTCCAGGTCGACGACGATCGTGAACGCGCCGGCCTTGGTCGCCGCGACCGCGAGATTGACCGCTAGTGTGGTCTTTCCGGCGCCGCCCTTCTTGCTTACCAGGCTGACGATTTGCATGATCTCCCCCTTCCGTTACCAACGGATGATATCATGCCAGATTTTGCGAATGCTAGAGGGGTTATGCCCAAATTTCGCAATGTTCCCAAATCATGTCTGTAGCTTGGAGTCGATTGGCCAATTTGTGGCACGAACGCATCACGGATGGGTGGGCAGTCGATCTGGTTCCTCCGGACGAAGGCTTGGCGTAGCATGGTGTTGCGGACCCAACGAGCAGCGACGGATTAACGACGGGTGGCGCTGCGGTATCAGGACGTTTATCCAAGCCCGGCCTTGCTGGCCAGCGGATCGCCGGCGCGGCCGTCGGCGGCCGAGCTGCTGACTGTGGAGTATTTCGAGGCCGATCCGGCGGCCATGCCGGCGGCGGTCTACGTCCAGCACCATGTGTTGCTGAACCTGAAACGGCAGCCCATGCGGGTGGAAAACATCCGCGATCATGTGCATCGAGATTTTGAGTTTCACTGCAACGACATCGTGGTCACGCCGGCTGGCGTGCGTAGCGGCTGGCGATGGCACGACCGATCAAAGGTGATCGTCATCACGCTCGACCCGACCAAGTTGGATCGGTTTGCCAGCACCGAATTGGGCGTGGCGCTCACCGGCGCCCAGCTCAAGAGTTTGCCGCAATTTCAGGACGCCGACATATGCCAGGCTGGCGTGCATCTGCTGGAGGCGTTGCAGAGCGAGTTCGGTTCCGCCGTGCTGTTCGACTCCCTGGCCCGGGTGTTCCTGGTCAAGCTGATCGGCCGCTACGGCGAACGGCCGGAGGCGGCAGCAGGGCGGGGTCCTCGTTTGACCGCGGCGCAATACCGGCGCGTGCTGGACCATGTGCGCACCTATTTCGACCGCTCGATCGCGCTCGACGAACTGGCCGGGCAGGCCGGCATCAGTCCGTATCACTTCTCCCGCCTGTTCAAGCGCACCATGGGACGCAGTCCCATGCAGTTCGTCACCGGCTTTCGGGTCGAGCGCGCCCGAGAGATGTTGGCTGATCCGAGCTTGCCCCTGACCACGATCGCCGTGCGCTGCGGTTTTGCCGACCAGGCGCATTTCTCGCGCCAGTTCAAGCAACTCACGGGCGAAACGCCGGGCCGCTACCGCAGGCGGCTGGACGTCCGCGGGTCGGCGGTCTGACGGCACACGATCCCGCAAGATCATACAATTCCGGCGCAATCCGGTCCAAGCGCGGCCACCGGGCCGGCCTTACATGACGGGTCGTCACCGCTCGTTTCGATAGGGAGAGCTTCGATGCAGTACCATACACTTGGCCGCACCGGCTTGAAGATCAGCCGCCTGGGGCTCGGCACCATGACCTTCGGCGACCAATGGGGTTGGGGCGCCACCCGGGAGACTGCTGCCCAGCTCTACGACGCTTATGTGGAGGCCGGCGGCAATCTGTTCGACACCGCGGATCTTTACACCAACGGCGCCAGCGAGGAATTTCTGGGTGCCTTCATCAAGGAACGCGGCCATCGCGACCGGGCCGTCATCGCCACCAAATTCAGCTTCAACGGCGACGCCGGTAACCCGAACGCTGGCGGTAACGGCCGCAAGAACATCCTGCGCGCCGTGGAAGGTTCGCTCCGGCGCCTCGGCACCGAGCATATCGACCTGTATATCCTGCATGCCTGGGATCGGATGACGCCAGTGGACGAGGTGATGCGCACGCTGGACGACCTGGTGTGCGCCGGTAAGGTGGGCCACATTGGCCTGTCCAACGTGCCGGCATGGTACGCGTCGCGGGCCCAAGCCTTGGCCGAGTGGCGCGGCACCGAGCCGGTATCGGCGCTGCAGATGGAGTATTCGCTCGCCGAGCGTGGCATCGAAGACGAGTTCGTGCCTTTCGGCACGCAATACGGCATGGGCATCATGGCCTGGTCGCCCCTGGCCGGTGGATTGTTATCCGGCAAATACAAGCCGAGCGAGAGCGGCGGCAGCGGCGTGGGCCGGCTGCAAACCACGGCTGGCTCCGGCAACCCGGTGTTCGAGAAGTTCACGCCGCGCAACTGGGCCATCGTCGCCGAACTGGAGAGGGTCGCTATCGAGTTGGGCCGGCCAATGAGCCAGGTCGCGGTCAATTGGGTCGCCAACCGCCCCGGCGTGGCCACGGTTTTGGTCGGTGCCACCAAGCCGCATCAGCTCGCAGATAACCTGAAGGCGCTCGACTTCGCCATTCCGTCGGAGCTGGCGCAACGCCTGGAGGAGGTGAGCCGCCCCGACCGACGCTATCCCTACGTCTTCTTTGGTCCGGAAATGCAGGCCGGCCTCACCGGCGGCGCCATCGTCACCGCCAAACCGCCGGGGTACTTCCCGGCTGATCCGCCGGCCACCACACCACCGCCCGCGCCGCCGCAGGCCGACGACAGCGTTGAGGTCTGACACCAATATCTCGGCGGTTGGGGCACGGCAGCGCTCCAACCACAGGTCTGCGGTGCTGCCTTCGATGCGCCAAATTCCGGCATTTCCTGCCTGATACCCATGGCCCGCATTGATGACACGTTTGGTTTCGGCGCTGAACGAGGAGCGCCGGCATCCGTGCCGGCTGGACCGCCGCCATCTTGGCGGCCGGCTGCTGGGCGTGGTCCGGGCCGGCTGGACGCCGGCGGTCCAGCCGGCAAGGAGGCCGGCGCGCCGAAACAGGGCGGCCCGAGGACCGGTC
>JANQJV010000034.1 GCA_028281465.1 Azospirillaceae bacterium
GACCGGTCCTCGGGCCGCCCTGTTTCGGAGCGCCGGCATCCTTGCCGGCTGGACCGCCGGCTTCCAGCCGGCCCGGACCCCGCCCAGCAGCAGGCCGCCAAGATGGCGGCGGTCCAGCCGGCAGGGATGCCGGCGCTCCTCGTTCAGCGCCGAAACCGGACCTGTCGTCAATGCGGGCCATGGGTATCATTCATCCCCACGGCCCATATTGCCGCTTGTTTCGTTTCGACGCCAACCCAGGAGCGCTGGCGTGAAGCCGGCGCGCCAAAGACAGCCGACGCACACCAACCGCTCTTGTGGGCGGCGCCGCGCCATCCTGACCAGTGTCAGGCTGCTCTGACGTCGGACAGGAATTCGTCGACGGTTCCGCGCAGCGATTCGGTTTGAGACGACAGCCTTTCCGTGGCCTCGCGCAACTCGGCCGCCGCCGTCCCGGCACTTTCCGCAGCCTCATTGACATGCTGGATACTGGCCGAGACCGTCTGCGTGCCGTTGGCAGCCGACTGCACGTTACGGGCGATCTCACCGGTTGCCGCCCCTTGCTGTTCAATCGCCGCAGCGATCGATGTGCCGATTTCATGAATTTGGCGAATGACATCGCCGATATTCTGAATCGCCGACGCCGTATCGTTTGTCACACTTTGAATCTGTTGAACCCGTCCGGTGATCTCTTCGGTGGCCTTGGCGGTCTGGCCGGCCAGGTTCTTGACTTCGCTCGCCACGACAGCAAAGCCCTTGCCCGCATTGCCGGCGCGCGCCGCCTCAATGGTGGCGTTCAAGGCCAAGAGATTGGTCTGCGACGCGATCTGGTTAATCAATTCGACCACCGTGCCGATGCTCTCGGCTGCGCTGGCGAGGTTTCGCATCTGTGTGTTGGCCTGACCCGCTTCCGCCACCGCCCCGTCGATCATTCGGGTCGATTGCGCAACCTGTCGGCTGATTTCGCCGATTGAGCCGGCCATTTCCTCGGTCGCCGCTGCCACGGCTTCCACGTTCGTTGAAGCCAGTTGGGACGCACCGGCAACCGATCGGGCCTGTTCCGCAGTTTGCGTCGCAACAGACAGCATGGTGTCCGCCGTGGCCTTCAGCTTACCCACGGAGTCGGTCACGCCACCGAGTACATCCGCGACGCTACCGTCAAACAGTCGTGTGGAATTTTCGATATGTTCGCTCCGTGCCCGTTGTTGTTGCTCGATTACTTGCCGCTCAGAGGTGAGGCGATCCGAGGCCATGAGATTGTCTTTGAACACCATCACCGTCCGGGCCATGGCGCCGATTTCATCCCGTCGGGTGATCGCCGGCACATCCACCGACCGGTCGCCGTCGGCAAGGGCCTGCATGGACGATGTCAGCGCCTTGGTCGGCTTCGAAATCGCTCGTGCCAGAATGATTGCCGCGACGATCGACAATACCACCGCAGCAGCCATGGTCAGGATCACCAGGGTGATGTTGGTATGGAGCGTTTCCGCCACCGCTTGCTTGCTAGTGCTGTCCAGGGCCGTAGCAATGTCGCGTGCGGCGGCTTCAGCCTGTTCGAACCCGGCGAATCGCCTCTCGGTGCCGTCCAACAGCATGGCCGCGCTGAAGGAATCGATCAACAGTGTTTTCAGGATCTGGTCGGCCGAGGTGTTGTAACTCTCCAACGCTGCGCGCAGGGCTCCAAAGACCGATTGCTCGTCTTCACCGATCATGGAGTCGATCCGCGTTTCGATCTCATCAGCGATCGCCATCCCTTGGCCGAGATGGGTGCGGGCCTCTTCGACAGCGTCTTCGCCGGCCGCCATGGCGATACCGGTCTGGAAAAGATTGAGGGCACGAAGCAAAGCCATGTGCGACTCGCCAACTTCGCGCCCCAACCTGTCCACCTCTTCCGCAAGGGCTGTCGCGCGGCGGCTGGCATCGAGTTTGACGTCAACTTGGAGAGATGCCCACACCAAAGCCGCTGCGATCAAGACGAGCAGCACACATGACAGCATCGGTGCCGCAAGACTCTTGATCAGGATCGAAGCGTTGTCAAAGAACCGCATGGATCGTGCTTGCTCCTCTTTCGGTCCGCCATTCCGACACAAGTGGATATGCCGAGCGCGCCTCGGTCAGCGACTTCACCGCATGGACACTAGACAACGCTTACCGAATTCCTAATCCATTAGACTACAATGAAACGGCCAGATGGGCAAGGTGATCCAGCATCGCGTCCAGTGACGACGGGCTTGATCTTGAGCCAAGAACGGTCAAGGGAGTTTCCGTACTTTGCCATTCGGGCTGCGTCATGGTGTCGACTAACACAAAGGGAAAACTGCAACCTCCGATGGAAAAGAGTGCTCTTTCCAATCACCGTGCTCAGGGTTATCCACCATTTTCATCAACGGTTTGACTGGCTGCCTTGGTACGATTTCAACGCCCAATCGGGCGCACCAACGGACTAATCGGTTGTGACGAGTGAGTGGTTTCATCCTATCGGTCGCATTCGAATTGGACTTGCGTGCAGTCAGTGAACCGGGCGATCCGATCGAGCTCGGCCTCGAGGCGCCCTTGGCGAGCCTTGGTAGGGCGCAGGCCCAGTTCCCACCACAGCCCGGTCACCACCAAGACACCATCGTCGCGCCGGCAGCGCATGTCGATACGACCGACCAAGCGGTCGCCGTCCAGGAGTGGAAACACATAATAACCGTACCGGCGCTTGACCGCCGGCACGAACACTTCGATGCGGTAGTCGAAGCCAAACAGGCGTTGGGTGCGCTTGCGGTCGCGGATGACCGGGTCGAACGGGCTGAGCACACGCAGCCGGGCGGGCGGCGTCAAGTTTTCGGCGTCCAGCGCCAGGAGCGTCGGATCGGCCAGCGCCAGCCGCGGTTTCGAGCCGTCCGCGGTGCCGACCGTGACCGTGGCATAGTCGATACGCCCCACGGCTTCGCACCAAGCCTTGGCTTCCTCGACCCCGATCAGCCCCCAGAACCCGGCAAGCTCACCCGGTGTGGCAAAACCAAGGCGGGCGAGTGCGCTGCGACACGCCCAATCGACCAAGGTCGGGTCGTCGATCTCCGACTCCCTGTGCACGGCCGGGATCACCCGCTCAGTCAGGTCATACACCTTCTGGAAGCCGTCGCGCCGGGTCACCGCCAGCGCCCCGGTGCGCCACAGGTATTCCAGCGCGGTCTTGGACGGGTGCCAGTCCCACCACCCACCGCCGCCCTTGCGTGTGCCGTCGCTCAACTCGCGCGCCAGCACCGGGCCGTCGCGTGCGATGCGCGCCAGCACCGCGTCGAATTCAGCCTCGAACCCTTCCCGCCGCCACGACCGCCAGCGCTCGCGTAGCCGATCAGCCACACGCACGAAGTGCCGACGCCATATCGGGAACAGCGCGGTCGGAATCACCGCGGCATCGTGCGTCCAGTTCTCAAACAGGCTGCGGTCCTGTTCCAGAAGTGTGGCCAGGGTCTCGGATCGATGCGCCGGCTGGCGCGCCAGCACAATCATATGGTGGGCCCGCTCCACCGTGTTGATGCTGTCAACCTGGATGAAGCCAAGACGCTCCACCAGACCCAGCAAGCCGGCCTTGCTCTGCGTGCGCGGCGGCCGGTCGAGCAGCCCATGCCGGTGGAGAAACACCCGCCGGGCCAGTGTATTGGAAAGGTCCGGGATTACGCCCGACACGGGCCGACCAAGGGGTGCATGGCCAAGCACCTGCCATGACAACTGGAGGGGAATACATTCGATATATCAAAAGCTTGTTCCTGCTGTGGACAACGCGTCAAGGCCCCCTCCCGCGGGGTGAGAGGATGGGGTGACCGTGGTGCCGCCGGCCCGATGAGTGATCAACGCTCGAACCGAGACGCCCTCACCCGACCTGGCAGAGAGGACCTGTTCCGCATTACACCCCCCAGCGCAGCCCCGCGGTGTGCACCGGGGCGTCCCAGAGGGCCAGACGTTCGTCGTCCATACGGCAGAGGGTGATGGAGGCGCCGGCCATCTCCAACGACGTGCAATAGTTGCCGACCAGAGAACGAGCAATCACCAGGCCACGGTCGCGCACTTGCGCCGCCGCTGCGTTGTAAAGCAGATACAGTTCCATGAGCGGCGTACCACCCATGCCGTTCACCAAGACCAGCACCGGTTCGCCGCGGTGCGGTTCGATGGATTGGCAGATCGCCGCCACCAGGTTTTCGGCAATGGCATCGGCCTGCATAAGGGCGACCCGTTCGCGGCCCGGCTCGCCGTGGATGCCCACGCCCAGCTCCATCTCGCCGTCGCCGATCTGGAAGGTCGGGCTGCCGGCCGCCGGCACCGTGCAACTGGTCAGTGCCACCGCCATGGAGCCGCAGGTCGCGTTGACCTCGTCGCCGAGCTGTTTGCAGGCCGCCAGATCGGCACCGCGGTCGGCCGCCGCCCCGACGATCTTCTCCACCAGCACGGTGCCGGCCACGCCGCGGCGACCCTGTGAATGGAGTGAGGATTCCACGGCCACGTCGTCGTTGGTCAAAACGCTGGCCGTCTCCATGTCGATGATCTCGGCCGCCATCTCGAAGTTCATCACATCGCCGGAATAGTTCTTGACGATGAACAGCACGCCCGCTCCGCCATGGGTCGCGTTGGCGGCCGCGGCCATCTGGTCGGGGGTCGGCGAGGTGAACACCTCTCCCGGGCAGGCGGCATCGAGCATACCCTTGCCGACGAAGCCAGCATGCAGCGGCTCGTGTCCCGAGCCACCACCCGAGATGAGTGCCACCTTCCCCGCCACCGGGGCATCCGCGCGCAGCACCATCTTCGGGTCCAGGCTGACCTTGACCAGATCGGCATGGGCGGCGCCGAAGCCGGCCAGGCTTTGCGCCAGGATGTCGTCGACGGCATTGATGATCTTCTTCACGGCGTTATCCTCCTTGTTCGTGTCAGATCCCGGTTAGGGGCTCAGTCCTTGGCATCAGCAGCCTGTGCCAAGGCGATGACGCGGGCCGACAGCTCCCGGATCGTCTCCTCCACCTGCCGGCGCAACGCCGGGTGCCGGAACGCAGGCAGTGGGATGTGCACGGCGCTTCCCGCCGGTTCGGCTGCGCCGGCAGCAGCCACCGCCTGGTCCGGGTGGGCCGCGGCATAGGCGTGCAGGAACGCCGCCCGTTCTTCGGCGGAGAAATGGCACACGGCCATGATCGTGGGAATATACTGCGCCGGCAGCGGCACCCGGTAGGCCGGATTGGAGATCTGCGACACGAAGCTCTTGTGCGTGCCGATGGCACCGGCCAGCTTCTGCCGGGTACCGGACGGGCGCCGGTTGAGGAAATCGCGCAGCAGCGCCTTATAGGTGGCCACTGCCGGATCGATCTCGCCCGCGGGCGGTGGCGAATCACCGGCCGACGGCGCCATGGTGCTTCGACCAGTGGCGGATCGCCAGCTTGACCGGGCCAAGCCGCGACGGGGCGACCGAAAATGTGCGCAGTCCGGTGGACAAGAGCGCGCCGGTGAGCGCCGGGTCGGCCGCCATGTCGCCGCACAGGCTGACCTCGACACCGCGCCGCGCGCCGGCCGTCACCGTGCGCGCGATCAGCTCGCGCACCGCCGGCGAGTGCGGATCGGCCAGCGCGGCCACGCTCGGCGTGTCGCGCGCCACCGCCGTGGTGTATTGGATCAGGTCGTTGGAGCCGATCGAGTAGAAATCGGCGTCGAATGCCTCGGCCATGAGGGCCGCGGCCGGCACCTCCACCATCATGCCCAGGGCCGGCCGGCCATGGGCGATGCCGGCGGCGGCCAGGTCGGCACCCACCTGCACAACCAAGCTGCGCAGGCGCACCATCTCCGCCGGCACCGTGACCATGGGCGCCATGATCTTGACCGGACCGAGAGCCGCGGCCCGCAGCAGGGCGCGCAACTGAACGGTAAACAGCGCCGGCCGGGCGAAGGACAGGCGCAGGCCGCGCAGACCCAGGAACGGGTTGCTCTCGTCGGTCGGCGTGACCCCCGGGATCGGCTTGTCACCGCCGGCGTCAAGCGTGCGGATGGTGACGGGTCGGCCCTCGGCCCAGGCAACCAACCGGGCATAGACCGCATACTGCGCCGCTTCGTCCGGCAATGGGCCAGCGTCGAACAGGAACTCGGTGCGGGTGAGGCCGATGCCGTCGCACGACGTGGCAGCCACGTCGGCCAACCCGGCCGGGTCGTCCACATTGATCAGCACCGTGACGACGTCGCCATCGGCGGTCACGGCCGGCTCATCGGCGACGGCGGCGGCCGCACGGGCGGTGCGGCCGCGGGCGCTCAGGCGATGCGCGACCGCGTCCAGCGTCTCCGGCGTCGGCGCGAGCACCAGACGCCCGAATTCAGCATCGAGCAAGGCTCGGGTGCCCGGGACCAAGGTGGCCGGGTCGGCCTGCAGTCCGACCACCAGGGGCACGTTGTGGGCCCGGGCCAGGATGGCGACGTGACTCGTGGGGCTGCCGCCGCGGATGGCAGCACCGCGCATGCGTGCCCAGTCCAGCCCGAGGAAGGCGCTCGGTGTCAGGTCATCGGCGACCAGCACGGCACCGTCCGGTACCGGGCTCGCGCCCGTGTCCGGCCCTTCACCTGGGCCCGGATCGGGATCGGCCAACACGGCCAACACGCGGCGCTTCAGGTCCAACAGGTCGTCGGCGCGGGCCGCCATGGTTTCGTCGCCGCCGTCGCGATACTCGGCAATCTCGCGGTCCATGAGGCCGGCCCAGGCGGCATCCGCCGCCTCTCCGGCCGCCACGGTGGCGAAGGCTGGCCGCAGCAACGCGTCGTCCTCCAGGAGTTCGTATTGGAATTCCAGGATATCCTGCGCCAGGCCACCGTGCGCCGCCATCAGTGCGGCCAGTTCTGCTTGTGCTTGGCTGAGGGCCCGTTTCAAGGCCGCCGTTTCGGCGGCCGGATCACCCACGTCGTGTCGACCGATGCCGGTCTCGCGACGCACATGCAGCACACCCAGCACCAGACCGTCGGCGGCGGGCAAGCCGGCGAACACCGTCTCGGTCTCAACCATCACCACCCGCCTCGAAGTTGCGGGCCACCAGCGCGACCACGGCGGCGACCGCCGCCTCCGCATCTGGCCCGGCGGCACGCACCAGCAAGCGTTCGCCGCACGCCGCCTTGAGTTTCATGACGGCGTTGGGTGATTTGGCGTTGACCCATTTGCCGGCACGCTCCGCCGCGATCTCCACCGCCGCGTCGAAGCGCTTGGCAAGCTTGGTGACGCGCACGGCCGGGCGCGCATGCAGCCCCGTGGGGTCGGGGATGGCGGCGGCCCCGGTGGCGGCCCAGGCGCCCGGTGGCATGATCCCGCTCATGCCTGGAATTCCTCGGCGGTGCGGCGCACCTCGGCCAGCGACGCCCCGCCCGCCGCCTCGGTGGCCGCCATGACAGCCCCTTCGACGATGGGGGCCGTGCAGACCACCACATGCGGCCGCATGTCGTCGGGTAACATCTCGATTGCCATCTCGCTGTTGGTTTCGGCCCCGCCCAAATCGACCAACACCGCGACCCCTTTGGGCGTGTAGACCGATCGGATGGCGGCATCGATGCGGCCCAGGTCTGTCCCCAGACCACCGTCGGCATTGCCGCCGCAGGCGGCCACGCGGACCTCGTCACCAACCATCTGGTGCACCATGTCGGCGGTGCCGCGGGCGACGTCGGCGGAATGGGAGACGATCACAATCGCGACGGTTTCGGTCATGGCGTTGTTTCGATCCGATCACAGAGAGTCCGGAGCAAAAGCTGGGCCGAGCGCGCTCCAGGGTCGAGGTGGCCAACCGAGCGCTCGCCCAGGAAGGCAGCCCGGCCCTTGGTCGCGCGCATCGGTTTGGTTGCCGCCAGCCCATCATCGGCAGCCTGCCGCACCGCCAGCAGCGGGTCCGCCGGGGCGGCCTGCAGGGCCTGGACCACCGGCACCAACACGTCGAGCATGGTCTTGGCGCCAACATCGGACTTGCCGCGCTGTTTGACCGCCTCGACCCCGGCGGCGAGCACCGCGGCGACGTCGGCCACGCTCGTCGGCACCGCCGGCGACGCCTTGCCGGTGGCCATGAACAGGGTGCCGTAAAGCGGACCGGAAGCGCCGCCGATTTTGGACACCAAGGTCAGGCCAAGCGCCTGCAACGCGGCGCCAAAGGGTTTGGCGGCGATCTCATCGACCTTGTCGCCGACGGCGGCAAAGCCGCGACGCATGTTGATGCCATGGTCGCCGTCGCCGACCGCCTGGTCGAGCGCGGTCAGTTCGTCGGCGTGGCCTTCGATCACCTGCACCAATGCCAGGATATGGGATTTCAAGGTCTCAGGCGACATCACTCATCTCCTCCAGCGCCGCCGGCGCCGAAGCCGGGGTGGCCGCGAGCCGGCGGCCATCGGCAGCGAAGAACAGCACCGAGCCAGGGCGCGCCGCCACACGCACCGGCTGGTCTTCAGCCACCGGCCCATGGGCATCGGCCAGCGCGCGCACCGGGCCGGCCGCCGTCTCCACCAGCACCACGGTCTCAACACCCAGATGTTCGACCGTGAGCACACGGCCGGGCAGATCCGGCCGCTCTTGTCCCGCCCCGCCCATGGGGCCAGTCAAGCGCACATCCTCCGGGCGAATACCAAGGGTGGCGGTGCCGGGCGGCTCCGGCCGGTCGGTTGCCAGGCTGCCGGCCGGCAGCAGGTTGATCTGCGGGCTGCCGAGCCGCTGGGCAGCGTAGATGCTGGCCGGAGCCTCGTACACCGTGCGTGGCGGTCCGGTTTGCACCAACCGTCCCGCGGCGAGCACCCCGATGCGGTCGGCCATGGTCATGGCTTCCAACTGGTCGTGGGTGACGTAGAGAATGGTGGCTCCCAGATCGCGTTGGATGCGTTTCAGCTCCGTGCGCAGATCCTCGCGCAGCTTGGCATCCAACGATGACAACGGTTCGTCCATCAGGTAGATCGTCGGTTCGCGCACCAACGCCCGGCCAATCGAGACACGCTGCATCTCGCCGCCGGACAACTGGGTGGCGCGGTTGCCGAGCTTGGCCTCGATGCGCAGCATCTCAGCGATATGGCGCACCCGCCGATCGATCTCCGGCTTGGACAGGCGACGGCCGGGTGCTTTGAGCGGGAACGCCAGGTTCTCATAGACCGTGTAATGCGGATAGAGCGAATACTGCTGGAACACCAGCGCCACATCGCGCGCCGCCGGCGGCAGGCGGGTGACATCGGTACCAGCGATGGTAATGCTGCCGGCATCGGGCTGCTCCAGCCCGGCGACGAGGCGCAGCGTGGTAGTTTTGCCTGCCCCGGTCGGCCCGAGCAGAACGACGAATTCGGCATCACCAATGCGCACGCTCACATCGGCAACGGCCGTGATGTCGCCGAAGCGCTTAGAGACACCGGCCAAATCCACCTCAGCCATGGACGGCTCCGTCGAACAGGGTGGAGCGCACGGCGCGATCCGTGACGGTATCGAACACGACCAGACTCTCGGTGCGGAAGCCGATGCCGACGGTTTCGCCGGTGCCCACGCGCACCGTGTTGTCGGCCCGCACGCGCAGCCGGCCCGCCCCCGTATCAACGGTGATCAACTGGCGAGCCCCCAAGTAGTCAACGTTAATCACTCGTCCGCGCAGGGGGCCGTCGGCACACAGGCGGGTGTGTTCCGGGCGCGCGCCGAGCACGGCGTCCGGACTGGTCAAGGCCTCGTGCAGGCGTGGGATCGCGACGGTGCCGCCCGGCACGCGGATCACCTCGCTCCCCGCCGGCAGACCACCGTCGGCGGGCAGGAAATTCATGGAAGGACTACCGATAAAGCCGGCGACGAAGCGCGTGGCCGGTCGGTCGTAGACCTCGATCGGCCGGCCGATCTGCAGCACCGCCCCTTTGTCCATGACACACACCCGATCCGCCATGGCCATGGCCTCGATCTGGTCATGGGTGACGTAGACCGACGTCGCCCCCACCCGCTTGTGCAGGAGCCGAAGCTCCTCACACATGAGTTCCCGGAATTCGGCATCGAGCGCACCCAACGGTTCGTCGAGCAGAAATGCCTTGGCACGGCGCACCAGGGCCCGACCCAACGCCACGCGCTGCCGGTCACCGCTGGACAGTCCGCCGAGCGGACGGTCGAGCAGGTGATCGATGCGCAGGATGCGGGCCACCTCGTCGGTGCGCGCGCGGATTTCCCGGCGCGGGAACCCCTGCACGCGCAACGGGAACGAGATGTTCTGGCGCACGTTCATGTGCGGGTAGAGCGCGAACAATTGGAAGACGAAGGCGATGTCACGCTTGGCACCGCGCAGCATGGTAACGTCCTCGCCGCCGATGTGGATCGACCCGGCGCTCGGCATCTCCAGCCCGGCGATCATGCGCAAGGTCGTGGTCTTGCCGCAGCCGGATGGCCCGAGCATGACGAAGAACTCGCCGTCGGCGATGGTGAAGCTGACGTCGCCCACGGCCGTGAACGGACCGAATGCTTTGTGCAGGTTCCGGACACGGATTTCCGCCATCGGCCGCTCACTCCGGGAAATGGCTGACGATGACGAAGCCGACGGTGCCGACCAGGATGACGCCGAAGGCATGGCTGAACAGGGTCATGGACACCGGCTGCATCAGCATGACCACACCGATGGCGATCAGCGCCGTGGCTGCGTTCTCCCACGGCCCGCGCCGGAAGAAACGGCGCAGGCAGGAGGCCCGCGAGGGCACCGGTTGCGGGTTCGTGTCCGGGGTCATTTGCGCACCGCACCGAAGGTGATGCCGCGCAGCAACTGGTTGCGCAGCACCACGGTGAATACCACAATGGGCAGCAGGAACAGCGTGGTGCCAGCCGCCACCGCCGGCCAGTCCAGCCCGCCTTCGCCGATGATGATCGGAATGAAGGGCGGTGCCGTTTGCGCCGTGCCGCTGGTCAGCAACAGAGCGAAGGCATATTCGTTCCAAGCGAAGATCAGGCAGAAGATGGCGGTGGCGGCAATGCCGGCGCGCATTTGCGGCAGCACCACCTTCCAGAACGCCTGCAGGCGCGTGTAGCCGTCGATCACCGCGGCCTCCTCGTACTCGCGCGGGATCTCGTCGACGAAGCCTTTCAGCAGCCACACCGCCAGCGACACGTTGACCGCGGTGTAGAGCAGAATCATGCCGAGTGCCGTGTCGGACAGGCCAAGCGTGCGATACATGAGATAAATCGGGATGGCCACGGCGATCGGTGGCATCATGCGCGTGGACAGAATGAAGAACAACAGATCGTCCTTGAGCGGCACCTTGAAGCGCGAGAACGCATAGGCCGCCAGTGTGCCGAGGAACACCGCCAGGAAGGTCGACCCGAAGCCGATGATGATCGAGTTCATGTACCGGCCGGCGAAGCGCGATGGCCCGGTGATCACCATGTTGCGCTTGCGCACCAGCTCTTCATACCAGGTTTGCGGCGGCCCCAGGCTCTCGATATAGGCCTCGGTCTGGCGCGAACGCGTGGTGAACAGGTTGACATACCCCTCCAAGGTCGGCTCGAACACCACCTTGGGCGGGTAGGCGATGGAATCCGGCGGCGACTTGAAACCGGTCAGGACGATCCAGACCAACGGCACCATGGTGATCAGCGCATAGCCGATCACCAGGGCAGCGGCCAAGGCTTTGCCCGCCGGGGTCGCCTCGCCCACCGAATGGGCGGCGGTGCTGGCGCGGCTCATGTCTGTTTCACCCGGTTGAGCGCCTTCACGTAGATGTTTGCCAAGCCGAACACGGTGACGAACAGGATGACGGCGAAGGCCGAGGAGTACCCGGTCCGCCATTTCTCGAAGGCTTCGCGTTTCAGGTTGATCGAGGCGAGTTCGGTGGTTGAGCCGGGCCCGCCCGACGTCAACTCCACCACCATGTCGAACATCTTGAAGTTCTCGATGCCGCGGAACAACACCGCCAGCATGAGGAACGGCATCACCCGCGGCAGGGTGATGTGCCAGAACTGCTGCAGCGGTCCGGCCCGGTCGATCTCGGCCGCCTCATAGAGATAGGGCGGGATCGAGCGCAGCCCGGCCAGGCACAGGAGCATGATGTATGGCGTCCACATCCACGTGTCGACGATGATGATCGACCACATGGCCAAATCCACCGAACCGATCATGTCCAAAGGACCGACGGCGGCGAACACATTGACAATGTAGGAGAAAATGCCGATCTGCGGATGGTACAGATAGGTCCAGAACGTGCCGACCACCGCCGGCGACAACATCATCGGGATCAGGATCACCGTGGTCCAGAACCCGGCCCCCTTGAAGTTGCGGTTGATCAACAAGGCCAGTCCGAGACCGATCAACACTTGGATCACCATGGTCCAGACCACGAAGCTGGCGGTCACCTGCATGTAGCCCCAGATATCCTCGCTGCCGAGCAGGCGCTCGTAGTTGCGCGTGCCGATCCAGCGGATCGGCCGGCCCGGCTGGTTGGCACGGTAGCTGGTGAAGGACAGGTAAATGGTCCACAACAGCGGGAAGATGTTGATCGCCAACAACAAGACGATGGTGGGCGTGATGAACAGCCAGGCGATTGCCTGGTCCGACAAGGCGCGCACCCGCCGTGCCAGCGCCAGGGGCGTGGCCCGCGCCGTCTTGTCCGCGAGCGTTGTGACGGTGTCGGAAGGCATTGGTGTCGATCTTGCCAATGGAAACCGGTTTGATCGTTCGGCACGGCCCGCCAATCCTCGGGGAGGGAGGGACCGCGTGGCGGCCGGGTGAGGGTGGCGCCGGTGGCCAGATGGGTGACCATCGCCCAGGCCGAGACACCCTCACCCCACCCCCTCTCCCAAGGGGAGAGGGGCTGAGTCCGCCTTACAGCTTGCCGTCGTCCTCGAAGGTGAAGGTCCAGTCTTCGACCAGGCTGTCGAGCGCTTCCTGGGCCGTGCCCTCGCCCGCCACCACGTAAGCATGCACATGCGCCTGCATGGACTGCAGCAGCTCGGCATAGGTCGGTTCCTGCCAGAAATCCTTGACGCCGGACATGGCGCGCAGGAAGTCGGCGGCGAAGGGGGCGGTGTCGACGAAGCCGGGGTCTTCCAGCACGGACCGATGGCAGGAATAGCCGCCGAGCGCCCACCACTTGGCCTGCACCTCCGGCTGGGCGAACCACTGGATGTACTGCAGCGCCAGGTCCTGCTTGTCGGAATAGCTAACCACCGAGATGCCCTGGCCGCCGAGCACCGAGGCTTCGATGGTGTGGCGCGGGTTGACGAAGAAGCCGGAGACGTCGCCGCCCACGGTCTCGTCCTTGACAATGCCGGGGAAGAAGGCGAACCAGTTCATCTGCATGGCGACCTGGCCGGAGCGATAGGCATCCAGATTGGCCACCATGTAAGCGTCCGAATGGCCCGGCGGCGTGCAGCATTCGTACAGCGCACGATAGAATTCCAAGGCCTCGACCGCGGCCGGGCTGTTTACATAGCCGTCCATGTCGTACGGTTGATCGGGGTTCTCGTATTGGAAGCCCCACGGATAGAGCACCGAGGTGACGCCCATGGTGATGCCTTCCGAACCGCGCTCTGTGTAGATGGCAGCCCCATAGACCGTCTTGCCGTCGATCTCACGGCCCTGGAAGAACGTGGCGATCTCGCGCAACTGCGTCCAGGTCTCGGGCGGCTCCAGGTCTCGGCCGTAGGTCGCGCTGAACTCCGCGCGCAGCTCGGGCCGGTCAAACCAGTCGCGGCGGTACACCCAGCCAAGCGCATCGCCCATGGCCGGCAACGCATAATAATTGGGCGACCCTTTGGGCCAGGTCGAATAGGCGTAGACAGTGGCCGGCAGGAAGTCATCCATGGAGATGCCTTCGGCCGTGAAGAAGTCATTCAGGCGCACATAATGGCCGTAGGTGGCCGAGCCGCCGATCCACTGGCTGTCGCCGATCATGAGATCGCACAACTGGCCGCCCGAGTTTAGTTCGTTGAGGAAGCGGTCGGCGAAGTTGGTCCAGGGAACGAATTCGAAATTCATCCCGATTCCGGTCTCGGCGGTGAAGTCGCGCGAGAGTTCGACCAGGGCGTTGGCCGGGTCCCAAGCCGCCCAGCACAGCGTCAATTCCTCTTCCGCTTTCGCAGGTGCAGCAACCGCCAAGATCAAGCCAGCCGCCGCCAATAAAAACCTTCCTGAGCGCATGGTTCCTCTCCCTTGTTGCACCGCCGTTGCGTGGGCATCACTTGGCGAGCATTGTTTTGGTCGGTCCGCCGAGGCCGTGGCCGACAACGGACCGACTAAACTTTTGGCCCGCGTTGGTTTAGTCACGATAAACCATCGGCATCGCCTGTCAAGCGTTCGACGAAAGGGCGAATTGCGCCTTGGGCATGGCCCGGTGAGGATCGTCGGTGGCTTCCCTGCTTGAGCACAAGGGGTTGTCTATCTGTGCTATCGCTTCGCTGCCTGTGCTATCGCTTCGCTGCTTGAGCACAGGGAGTTGTCTATCTGTGCTATCGCTTCGCTGCTTGAGCACAGGTGTTACGTGATGCCGGCGACAAAATAGGCGAGATCGCGGTTGAAGCGCTCGGAGTCCTCCCAGAACGGGCAGTGACCGATGCCGGCATGGATGGCGACGGTGGCGCGGGGCAGCAGCCGGGCGTTGTGCTCGGCCATAGGTGCCAGCACCACGGCATCGGCGCCACCGTGCGTGACCAACGCCGGCACATTGATCTGCGGTAGCAGGTCGTCGTTGTCGAGGGTGCGCGAGAACAGCGCCTTGCGCACGGTCGGAGGCACCATGGTGTTGTAGCCCAAGGCAAGGTAGAGGTCTTCCGGGCTCGGCTCGGCTGCGACACACAGGTTCAAAAATCGCAGCAGCGCGGGTGCCATCTTGCCCACGCTATCGGAAAAGAAACCCGGAAACAGATTGACGAAATCTTGCCCCAGAAACGGCACCGCCGTCTTGCCCAGCTTGGTGACGGCACTGACCAAATGGACGCCGCGCACGGCTTCGGTGCCGTGGTGACGGATGTAGTCGCAGAGGATCACGCCCCCATACGACCAGCCTGACAACACCGGCCGATCCAGCCCCAAAGTCTCGATGACCGCCTTGATGTCGTCGGCCCACAGCGCACTGTCGCCGTACACCTCGGACGGTGCCTCCGAACGGCCGTGGCCACGGATGTCCATCACCACCAGTCGGTGGCCGTCACGCAGCCACGACGTGGTCTGCTTGCGCCAACATAAGCCGCATTGGCTGAAGCCATGGATGAACAGGATCGGTGGGCCCTGTGGGTTGCCGGTTTCCTCGACGTGCAAGGCCAGCCCGCCGCCGCCTTCGACCCTGTGCGTGGTCGTCATGGTCTGGAAGTCCTTCCGTTCGGATTGGTTTTATCGGCGCACGGTATAGCCAACCACCATCAAGAACCACCGGCCGCATCGCCGCGCATCCATGCGATCTTATGCGGAGTGCCACCCACCCCGCCTGGGCTATTACGGAGCCGGCCGGGCGTCCCAGCCCGGACCACGGATCCACTTCCCTATCTGGAGGCTCGTTCACCATGAGGCGTGTTCTGCTGTTGGCGCCGCTCGCCTGGGCGCTGATGACCGCCGCCGTTCCGGCCATGCACCACGCAACCGACCACACCCGCGCGGGTCCCATCACGGTCGAAAAGCCGTGGGCCCGCGCCACCGCGCCACGCGCTCACGCCGGTGCGGCCTTCATGACCCTGACCAACGCCGGCCCCGAAGCCGACCGTCTGGTCGCGGCCGACGCCCCGGTGGCCGAGATCACCGAACTGCACACCCACATCATGGACGGCGGCATCGCCCGCATGCGGCCGGTCGAGGCGATCGAGGTGCCGGCCGGCGGCAGCGCCAGCCTGCAGCCCGGTGGCCTGCACGTGATGATGATCGGCCTGACGCAACAACTGCGCGAGGGCGACGTGTTCCCACTCACCCTCACCTTCGAATCCGCCGGCGAGATCACAGTAGACGTGACGGTGCAGCACATCGGTTTCCGCGGCCACGGCAACGGTCACAGCCACCACTGATCGAGGGCGCGACCTGGGGCGGCGGGCGTGCCGAACGCGCCTGCCGCCGGCAGGTGACGGGATTGTTGCCAATCGAGATGGCAGAATCGGGGCAGTACCATGGTATGATGGCAGGATGTTATGGTCGAGAGCCAGCCATGCCGTCGCCGATCCGCCTGATCCGTCGTCACGACCAGTTCTTCAAACGGGTGCTCGATCAGCCGGGCGTGCCGGACGCTTTGCTGCGCCACGGGCTGCCGTCGGACTGGCTGCGACTGTGGTCCGGCGGGCGGCCGGAACCGACGGTCATGGCGCCGGTCACGGCCAGGCTGCGGGAACTGCGGACCGACCGCAGCTATGTCTGTCCGCCGATCCAGGGCGGGCCGGCCGGGCTGCTCGTCCTCATCGAGCACAAAGCGCGGCCAAGCCGGGCGGTTCCTTGGCAGATCGCCGATTACTTGCACGAACTGGTGCGCGACTGGTGCAACCGCCGCAAGGTGCTGTCGGCACGCGAGCGCCATCGCCAGCCGCTTGCCGTGGCAATCGTGGTCTATCACGGGCGGCTTGCCTGGCGCATCCCCCTGTCACTGGCGGCCATGGCGACGGACGACCAGCGGCTTTGGTCCATGCTGCCGGATGCGCGATATCACCTTGTCGATGTGGTGCGCACACCGGCCGGAGCAATGACGGACCAACCGCATCTGCGCGCCGCATTCCTGATCTGGCAGGCCGAAGCGGCACGCAGCCTGGACCGAAGACAAATCCTGTCCGACCTGGTCCGCACCGCTCTGGGCTTCGGCCTCGACGATCTGACCGCCGTGGTCTACTATCTTGTTGGCGAGCTCGGTGAGGACGGCAACGACCTGATGCGCCGGGTTCTCGCGGACATCGCGGCCGAACGCTCGGAGGGGATCATGCAAACAGTCGGTGACCGATTGCGCGCCGAAGGGCGGGTCGAAGGCTTGGCCGAAGGTCGGCTCGAAGGCTTGGCCGAGGGGCGGGTCGACATGCTGTTGCGGATGATGCGGTACAAGTTCGGTGAGCCGCCGGGTGCCGTGGTGGCGCGCCTGCAGGCCGGCGGGTCCGACGATCTGGATGTCTGGGCCAAACGGTTGCTGGAGGCCGACACACTTGAGGACGTGTTCGAACCCGCCAGCCGCCACTAACAAGAAACTGACGGTGCCGGTGGGCAAACGGGTCCATCCGGGGAGGCCTTTGTGGGAGCGCCGACGCCTCGTCGGCCTCGTGTGCACGCCGGTGCGGGTGCCGCCGTCGGATGGCCACAGCTCCGCGGACGGCGGACGGTGTCCGGTGTTCCCGCCGCGGTGCGGGGTTGACGGGCTGGGCCGACGGGGCGTCGGCGC
>JANQJV010000041.1 GCA_028281465.1 Azospirillaceae bacterium
TTCGGCTGTTCGCCGATTAAAGTGGTACGTGAGCTGGGTTTAGAACGTCGTGAGACAGTTCGGTCCCTATCTGCCGTGGGTGTAGGAGATTTGAGAGGAGCTGCCCCTAGTACGAGAGGACCGGGGTGGACACACCTCTGGTGTACCAGTTGTGGCGCCAGCCGCACCGCTGGGTAGCTATGTGTGGACAGGATAACCGCTGAAAGCATCTAAGCGGGAAGCCCCCCTCGAAACGAGATCTCCCTGAGAGCCGTGGAAGACCACCACGTTGATAGGCCGGGTGTGGAAGCACAGCAATGTGTGAAGCTAACCGGTCCTAATCGCTCGATCGGCTTGCTCGCCCGTCACACGCAGCGGTAAGCCCCTTCGTCCCGAAATGGACAATGGGTGTGCCCAAGCGTATGCGGCCTCTAAGCCAGAAAACGCACGAAAACTAAATCTCGGTCCCGTAACCCGACAGCGTCGGCTGTCGAAAGTGTCAGCCGTGTCCTTTCACGACCTGGTGGCCATTGCGAGGGGGAAACACCCGATCCCATTCCGAACTCGGCCGTGAAGACCCTCAGCGCCGATGGTACTGCGTCTTAAGGCGTGGGAGAGTAGGTCGTCGCCAGGTCTTGCAAGGACAGGGCTGTCACGCCAAGCAAAACAGGGAACGCCGGGATCCGGTCAAAACGCCTTCTCAAAACGACTTCGACGCTACTTTCTTCACGATGTCCATTGATCAACCCAGCCGACCCGCTCGGCCGCCCGTATCGGGCCGGTCCGTCTTGCAGGTCGAGGGCCGGGAGTTTAAGAAGACGACCCTGGCGCGGGGTGGAGCAGTCCGGTAGCTCGTCAGGCTCATA
Organism: Azospirillaceae bacterium; assembly: GCA_028281465.1. Taxonomy (GTDB): domain Bacteria; phylum Pseudomonadota; class Alphaproteobacteria; order Azospirillales; family Azospirillaceae; genus JANQJV01. The sequence goes on from JANQJV010000041.1 coordinate 846, forward strand.
ACCTGAAGGTCGTAGGTTCAAATCCTACCCCCGCAACCAACCGCAAAACAGGCCGCCTCCGGGCGGCCTGTTTTGCGTTTCGGGGTGCGGGGGGCACGCAACCGTCGTCAGCAGCACAGCCTTTTCCAAACAGCTGCATAAAGCGCCGATCCAATCTAATAGGGCGGCTGAGTGTTGAGGTTCGGTCGCCGACGGCCATTCATAACGGCTTCCGCAATGACCAAATAAAGAGCCCAAACTTATGGACGCTGCAAATAAGCCGAATGTCAGCTTTCTGACACTCCCCATCTTGGACCAGCCTAAGCGGCACGAACCGCCTTTCCTTTGCGAACTTCACCGGGCGTCTTGCCGTACTTCTTTGCGAAGGCCCGCGCAAAACTGGCAGGCTCCGCGTAGCCAACCCGCCACGAAACCGTTTCGACATTCAGACGAGCAGAAGCCAGAAGTTCATAGGCAATCGCCATGCGCGCATCGATGTAGAGCTGCCGAAAACTGGCGCCTTCGTCGGTCAGCCGCCGCCGCAGGGTACGTTCGGTCACGGCCAGTTTGGCGGCGATGTCCTCGATCTGTTGGTCCGAGCCGATATTGTCGACGATGGCGTCGCGTACTTTCTGCGACCAATGCGGCAAAGCCCCGGCCTGCACTTCGAGAAGCGCCTTACACTGATCGAGGCAGAACTGTAGAGAAACGGGATCTGACTTCGGAAGAGGCGTGTCTAGGATCTCTGCCGGAAAGGCCAGAGCATTGACAGACCGGCCCATCTTGATCGTCAGTGGTGTGACTTTGGCCATCTTCGCGGGATACTCGGTGTCGTCATCCACAAGCCGCGCTTCAAAGTCATCGAAATCGGGCTGTTGCAGCAAGTCGCGGATGAACTTCACGGAGATGACGGTGTGGCGTTCGAGGATGTAACGATGCGTGGACGCCGGGATGCCAGATGTGTCGAACTCCAGTCGCGCTTCGCCGTCCTCCACCACCAGCGACATCTCGGCGATCAGAAACGAGAGCTTTGCATAGTTGATGGCGGTTTCGATCGCGGCTCTCAGAGTGGGGCTCGTCAGGATCGC
>JANQJV010000406.1 GCA_028281465.1 Azospirillaceae bacterium
GGGGATGAAACAGTCCAGTTTTCCGAGCGCATATATAGCAGCGAAGTTTGCTTTTGCTACTATATTTGGACACGCCAAGCTTAGTTTCTTGTTAGCGAATCAAATCTGACATTCGGCCGCAACCTGGAAAAACTCACAGCCTCTGTGCGCATCGCCGACCTTGTCCACGACCACCTGGCGGGTGCGTTGTAGCGCTTGGCAGTGGTCGAGAGTGATCAGCCCGTCACGGATGCCGTCAATCCGACCGAGCGCATCGGACAGTGGAGGGCGTGACAGGCGCACGGGGGCGTTGAACGCCGCACTCTTGTGACATGACGGAGAACACGCCGGATCGCAACAGGCGGTGTGCCATTTCGCAGAGGAATTGATTTTCGGCGGGACCGGAAAAGCCGCCTTTTTGGGAAGCGCCCTATCAAACATTGGTGACGATACACAACACGGCGCCATTGCTCGCTGCTGGAACCCGCTTTCGCTCATCGGCGCATCGGTCGTGAAAACCATAACCTCACGTTATTGTCTTGGTTCAAGTAGCTATTGGACGTGTTCTTGCTGTGCCTTCTACACTTCCGGCACAACGGACGCGGCACGGATTGCAGCGATCGGGCTCAATCTCAAGGATATGCAGCGGGAGGTTCGGGGTGGCCAGGAAAAAGTCATCGTACAAGACGTCAAGGCGCGAAATTCTCAAGTATTCGGGAGGGATTGCCGCAATGGCGGCGGCCGGCACCGCGCCAGCGATCATCACGCGTGCGTCGGACAACCGGCTTGTGGTGAACTCACAGGGTGGGGAATACCAGAGAATATTCGAACGCACTGTCATCAAGCCGTTTGAAGAAAAGTTCGGTGTGACTGTCATTCACGACGCCACAGGAACCGCATCGCAGGACATGGCCAAGCTCCGGGCTGCCGGAGGAAAGCCGGGTTTCGATGTCGCCGCAGTGCTTACCCCGCCGGAGGTCATCCTCGGCGGGCGCGAAGGTCTTCTGGAACCGATGACGGAGCGGGAAGTTCCTAACCTGGCCCATGTCTGGGCGGAAGCGAAGGGGCTAGGTTCGGGATTTGGAGCCGTCCATACGATTCAGTACGCCTCGCTGATCTACAACAAGGACAAGATCGAGCGTCCGGAGTCCTGGGCCGACTACTGGCGCCCTTGGGAGCGATACGGCGAGGATATCCGCAACCACGTTATCGGTTACAACCCGGCCAACCTTCTTTCGATCTTCGCGTTGCTCTATGCGGCGCGCCTTGAGGGCGGCGGGACCGACAATATCGAACCAGCCTGGGACATTCTGGAACAGCAGAAACCGTATCTTGGGGTCGTGGTCACCGGATCATCTGAGGCGATCCCCCATTTCGAAAACGGGCAGGTCTGGATCTCACCCTATTGGAGCGGCCGCGCGGCGCTTTACATCAGCCGCGGTCTCCCATTTGAAATGGTGGTTCCCAAGGAGGGTGTGTTCGGTCTGCCGGATGTCGCGGCCGTCCCATCGGGCGCTGCCAACAAGGATCTGGCCTTCGAATTCGTGAATTTCCGTCTTTCGAAGGAGGTACAGCGCGCGTTCTCGCTGGCCTATCACGCCGGACCGGGCCGCAACGACATAACCGACTTCCCCGAAGAGTTCCTCAGCCGCCAGATCGCGACCCAGGACAAGATCGCCAACACGGTCTGGCCGGATCTGGCCACGATCGGCGAGAGGCGGAGGGATTGGACCTTGCGTTGGCAGGAAGTCATGTCCTGATTCGCCGATGTGGAAGATTGATTCGCAAAAAGCAGGTTCGGTGTTTGGTGTCCACTGGATATTGATCGCCGGGCCTGCGCTATTTCTGCTGTTGTTTTTCGTCTTTCCGAACGCGCTCCTGCTGTCGGCGAGCCTTCTGAAATCCGAAAACCAGGTCCTCACGTCCAAGCTCACGCTTGACAATTTCGGCTTCGTGCTCAGCAAGGCCCACTATCAAAGGGCGATCCTGCGCACTTTTGTTGTCGGTGCGTCCGTCGGCCTGCTCGTCGCCATCATCAGCCTGCCGATTTCCTATTTCCTCATTCGCACCACGAGCCGCTTCAAGGGGGTGCTCATCACGCTTTCGCTGGCGCCGCTGCTCGCCAGCGTCGTGGTGCGGACCTATGGGTGGTATGTGATCCTCGACCGGTTCGGTTTCGTGAACGACGTCTTGTTGAATTTCTCGCTTATCGAGGAGCGGATCGCCTTCATTCCCAGTACCGGCGGGATCATCCTTGGACTGACGCACGCGCTGCTTCCTTACGGCATTCTCACCAATCTCGCGGCTTTGAGTTCGATCAATCCGAACCTGGAGACCGCGTCGATGAGCCTGGGGGAAAATCGATGCCGAACGTTTTTCCGGGTCGTTCTACCATTGAGTATGCCGGGACTGGTCGCATCGTTCCTGCTCGCGTTTTCCATATCGATCAGCGCCTATGCGACGCCGGCCATTCTGGGCGGTTATGCGTCGCGGACGATTGCGACCCACATCTATACCTTCATCATGCAGGTTCTCGACTGGTCACTGGGTGCCACCTTTGGCGCCATTCTGATCGGGTTCACGGTCTTCATTCTTGTTTTGATGTTCCGTTTCGGCGGTCGGAGGCTTGAGTTATGAGCCTGCCGTCGATTCGACCGTGGACTTGGCTCAAGATCACGGTTGGCCTCACCTATGTCTTCATGCTGGCTCCGATCTTGGTGACGATCGTTGTGTCGTTCAACGCTGGAACGCGCTCGGTCTTCCCACCCGAAGGCTGGTCGCTGAGATGGTGGTATGAGGCCTTTTCCCCCGAATGGCAAAGCGCCATCTATCTCACCCTGGGCCTGTCGTCCACCACGGCGGTGTTGTGCACCGTTGTCGGGCTGCCTTTGGCCTTTGGCCTGGTACGACATCGGTTCCCTGGCCGCAAGCTGTTGATTTTGCTTGTTTTAGGTCCTTTGCTGCTGCCGACCTTGGCCACGGGGATCGGCCTTCTCCAGGTCTTTCACTGGACCGGGATCTTCGAAACCGTCGGCTTCGGTTCTCTCCTGGTGGGACATGTGGTCATCAGCCTGCCGTTTGCCGTTCGAACCATATCGGTCAGTTTGTTGGGCCTGCCGGCGAATGTCGAGGCAGCCGCAGCAAGCCTGGGCGCCAATCGTATCCAGATATTCTGGCAGATCATCTTGCCTCTGATCCGAAACGGGCTGGTTGCCGGCGCGCTGTTTGCTTTCATCCACTCGTTCACGGACGTCAATCTTTCGCTCTTCCTTTCTGGACCGGCGGCCGCCCCGATCACCGTCAAGATCCTGGGATTTCTGGAGTTTGGGTTCGCACCGACACTCGCCGCCCTGTCGGCGATCTCGCTGATCATTCCGTTGCTCGTCGTTCTGGCGGTGCAACGCACGACACGACTTGGGGATTTCGTCTATGCTCCAAAGCAGCCTTAGCGTGACTGGAGCCACAGGAACGGGCGCCGATGCACCGGCGCTGGTGCTGAAGGGTGTCGGCAAATCCTACGGACCGCATTGGGCGGTTCGCGATCTCGACATCGCGGTCGAACAAGGTGAATTCGTCACACTTCTTGGGCCGTCCGGCTGTGGCAAGACGACGACGCTGAGCATCATCGCCGGGTTTGTCGAACCCGATGCGGGCACGATTCTGCTTCGTGGCAAGCCGCTGGTGGGGCTGCCGCCGTTCAAGCGCGGCATCGGCGTGGTGTTTCAGGACTACGCGCTGTTCCCCCACATGTCTGTCGCCCAGAACGTCGGCTACGGGTTGCGCGCCCGCAGGATTCCCAGACCGGAAATCGACGCGCGGGTCGAGCAAATGCTTGAGCTGGTTCGACTTGGGGGGTTGGGAAGCCGTTCGCCGCAAGCCCTCAGCGGTGGTCAGCGCCAACGGGTCGCGCTGGCGCGAGCCTTGGTCATCAATCCCGAATTCCTGCTGCTGGACGAACCCTTGTCCAATCTCGACCTGAAGCTTCGGGAGGAAATGCGGCTCGAAGTGGTCCGCCTTCAGCGACAGCTCTCGGTGCCGACGATATTCGTCACGCATGACCAGTCCGAAGCGCTGGCCATGTCCAACCGGATCGTGGTGATGAACGACGGGCGTGTCGAACAGATCGGATCGCCGAAAGACATCTACGAAACGCCGGCCAATCGATTTGTCGCGCAATTCATCGGCTCGATGAACCTGATATCGGCAACGGTGGTCGAAGCGGTCGCGGCTGGCGCCACCGGTCTCGTCCAATTCGCCGACGGCAGCCGCGTCAGCATCCCGTTTCGGACCGGCAGCCAGGCGGGACGGCAGGTCAGCGTCGCCGTGCGTCCGGAACGATGCGCGGTCGTGCGGCAAACTCCGAAATCGGATGGCACCGCCGCCCTTGCGGCCACCGTCACCCATCTCGTCTACCTGGGTTCGAAAGTCGAAATACACCTTGAGCTGGCGGCCGGTGGCGTTGCGGTTGTCGAAAGCGTCGGCGGCACCGTCGATGATTTCGAGGCCGGTCAGCGGGTCGCGTTTCTGGCTTCGCCCCAGGATTGTACCGCCCTGCCGGACTGATGCGATGCCGGCAAACAGCGTTTCGGTCGAATGGACGATGGGCGACCGGTTCATCAGGGCTGAGCTGGGGGGAACGACCGGCGGCCGACCGTCATGGCGCCGCCGTTCGGCGTCCGCCCGGACAGGGAAGGTGTGCTGATGGCGCTGGTGGAGGTCAAGGATCTGCAGGTGGACTTCCGGACCGACGGCGGCGTCATCCGGGCCGTGCGCGGTGTTTCGTTCAAAATCGAAAAGGGCAAGACCCTTGGCGTTGTCGGTGAAAGTGGCTGCGGCAAATCGGTAAGCGCCAAGACGCTCATGCGGCTGGTGCGGCCGCCTGGCCGGATCGTCGGTGGCTCCATCCTATTCAAGCGCGGCGACACGGACGTGGACCTGGTGCGACTGGAGCCGATGAGCCCGGAAATCCGGCGCATCCGCGGCAATGAAATCGCCATGATTTTCCAGGAGCCGATGACGTCGCTCAATCCGGTTCACACGATCGGGAAACAGATCATGGAACCGATCATGCTCCATCAGAAGATGGACCGCGCGGCCGCGGCGGCCAAGGCCGTGGCCATGCTCGAGGCCGTCGGAATCCCATCGCCCAAGCAACGCCTTGGCGACTATCCGCATCAACTTTCGGGGGGCATGCGGCAACGCGTGATGATCGCCATGGCGCTGTCGTGCAATCCGGAGCTCTTGATTGCCGACGAGCCGACGACCGCGCTCGATGTGACCATCCAGGCCCAGGTGCTGAGCCTGATGAATGGTCTTCGGTCGCACTACAACTCGGCAATTCTCTTCATCACCCATGACCTCGGCGTCGTTGCGCAGATGGCAGACGACGTGGTGGTCATGTATCTCGGAAAGGTTGTCGAGAGCGCGCCGGTCACATCGCTGTTCGATCATCCAAAACACCCCTATACCCAGGGGTTGATGGGCTCGATCCCGTCCTTGGCCGTCAAGAAGGGCCAACGGCTGGTGCCGATCGTGGGCGCCGTGCCGAGCCCGATGACAGTGTTGCCCGGCTGCAGCTTCGAGCCCCGGTGCCCGCATGCCATGCCCAAATGCAGAACGCACGAGCCGCCCTTGCAGCCGGTTGCCGATGGTCACCATGCGTCCTGTTGGCTGTTGTCGGACGACGCTGACGCCGCGTTGCCGACCGAAAGCGCGAAAGGCGACATGTCATGACCGACGAACGGCCGCTGGTGGAAGTCGAAAATCTCAAGAAACACTTCCCCGTTCGAAAGGGCGTGTTTAGACGTACACGAGGATACGTCAAGGCCGTCGACGGTATCGACCTGTTCGTCAACGAGGGGGAGATCGTCGGTTTGGTTGGAGAAAGCGGATGCGGCAAGACGACCGCAGGCCGTTCGATCTTGCGGCTGACGCCGCCGACGGCCGGCGCGGTTCGGTTTCGCAGCAAAACCCTGGCGGGACCGAACGAGCGTCACCGGACCGTCGATGTCGCGACGGCGACTGGCGCTGAGCTTCGTAAACTCAGACGCGACATGCAGATCATCTTTCAGGACCCCTATTCCTCACTCGATCCACGCATCAGCGTGGCCGGCATCGTGGGCGAACCTCTCTACGTGCATGGCATCGCCAAAGGAAGCGAACTGCGTGATCGCGTGCGCGACCTCCTGGTCGCAGTCGGTCTCGCGCCGGAGCATATGGACAGATACGCACACGAGTTTTCCGGCGGGCAGCGACAACGCATCGGCATTGCCAGGGCGCTTGCGCTACGACCGCAATTCGTGACGGCCGACGAGCCGATCTCGGCTTTGGATGTGTCCATTCAGGCCCAGGTCATCAACCTGCTGAAGGATCTTCAGGAAGAGTTCGACCTGACCTATCTGGTCATCGCCCATGATCTGTCGGTGGTCCGCTATCTGTGCGACCGCGTCGCAGTGATGTATCTCGGCAGGATCGTGGAGTTGGCGACATCGGAGGAGCTGTTTTCCGCGCCCAAGCATCCTTACACGGAAGCCCTGATTTCTGCCGTTCCGGTCCCCGATCCGCATCTCCGCATGGAGCAGATCATTCTTGAGGGCGATGTGCCCAGTCCGCTGAACCAGCCAACCGGCTGCCATTTTCACCCAAGATGCCGATACGCGACCGGTGTGTGCCGCAACGAGCGACCGACCTATCGCGATCTCGGCGGTCAGCATTTCGTGTCCTGCCACTTGGCCGAAACGCTTGATCTGAGACCCGCGCGCACGGCCTGAACCACACTCTGCCGAACGGTCGTATGTCCGCTGCGCGACGATGCGCCCGGCAACTGCCGGCAGAGGACGCGCTTCGCAGGCGCCCTCCACCGGCCAGTGCATGACTACAGTTTCGAGACGGAACGGCCGCGGTTCAGAGGCTTGGGCCATGTTTTTGGGGGTGACGTTCCGCCAAAAGGGATCCCGTCAGGAACGGATCAGGAAAGACGCAGCAGGCTGAGTTTTGAGGCGTAGCCTTCGCCGAAAAAGATCGTATTGATGCAGGCTCGCGCGACGCGGGACGTGCCCTCAGGGGCTCCGGTATTGGGATTCACGTCATATTTGGGGAAATTCGAGGACGATATGTCCAGCCGCAGTTTGTGGCCACGCCGGAACAGATTGGCCGTCGCGAAGGGCACGATTTCGATTTTGAACGGTCCCGCGTCATCCTCCACCAGGCACGGCGCGTCAAATCCCGTGCGGTAGCGAAGACGGAAGATGCCGTCCGTGAGGTTCATGGCATATCCCCTCGGGTAGTCCTGCGAAGGGGGATAGACATCAATCAGCTTGGCGGTGTAGTCGGTGTCGGGCGCGTCGGTGCTCACCCAAAGCGTGACGACAACCGGACCCACAATGGTCAAATCCTGTCCCAACGGTGGCGTTTCGAACGACAGAACGTCGCGACGCGCCGAAAGCGGAAGGCCCGGGCGCGTACAGCCAAAGAAATCATCACTTTCCACCTGATCGAAAGCGCCCCCGGTGAAGATCGGCTCGCCGGACGTCAGGGCTCCCCCGATGGTGGGGACCGGGCGGTCGGGATCGAAGCGATAGGCGATGGAGCGGAGCCGGGATGGAGGCGCCGGCGCAAGGGACATGTCATCACCGAGATAGAAGTCGAGCGGTTCGGCCTCGGGCGGGGGCCAATCCGTCGCCGTCATCCAGCGCCCCCCGTGATCGAGGTGGCCGGCTTCGGTCTTGCGCCCCGATCCACCCCCCATGACGAACAGACGCACCGGCGGTGCGTGCGCGGCGCCGTCACCTTTCAAGATATCGCGCATCCAGGTCTTGCGGACAGTCAACCAGTCCGGTCCCACCTGGCCGTCGAAGGGCGCGCAAGCGCCGAAATCCACGTCACCGAAAACGCGAGACGTGCGATTTCCATGCGTCCAGGGGCCCATGATCAAACGCGGGGGGGTGCTCATCGACGCCTTCAGGCCCGCATAGTTTTCGAGCGTGGTTTGGACATAGGCGTCGTACCAGCTCGACATCAGCAGCACCGGCATATCGGGAATCCGGTGGTAGTGTCCGGCAGCCCAAAGACCGATTTTCTTCCAGTTTTCGTCAAAGGTGCCCGCCCGCCACTGATCGAGCAGATAGCGCTCGTAGTCCGGGTCCCAGCGGACGGGAGAGCGCCCTTCCGACCAGGGCATTTCGGTGAACCAGGACGCCAGCGGCTCGGCCTCGATGGCCGTGCGGATATGAGGGTCTTCCGACGCCCGTGATCCCTCCATCGCGCGGTTGTAGGCCCAGACGGCCTGCTTCAACTCGAATGCGCCGCCCTGGCGGATGCCGCAGGTGAAAGCGTTCGAGAAGCCGCCTGAATCCAGAATCATTGTGGCCAGTCCCTTCGGACCGTGACTGGCCAGCGCCATCTGTGTGTGTGCGGCGTAGGACAGGCCCATCGTCGCGATGCGCCCGTCACACCAAGGTTGCGCACGCAGCCAGGCGATGGTGTCGGCGCCATCGTGGCCTTCGTTGATGTATTTGGTGAACGTCCCTTGCGAACCATAGCGGCCGCGACAGTCCTGCCAGACGACGACAAACCCCTCGCGCACGAAATGCGCCGCAAGGGTGGCGCGATCCATTGGCTCTGGGCAGGCCAGGGATTTTTCCGAACGCGAGGTTCCGGCCTTGTCATAGGGCGTGCGTTCCAGGATCACCGGCAGCGGCGCGTCGCTGCCGGCCGGGCGATAGACGTCGGTGGCAAGTCGCACGCCATCTCGCATCGTCACCATCACATCGCGCGCGAGGATGATGCCGTTCTCCGGTCCCCCGGAGGACTGGGGTCCACCGGGGGGCTGGGTTTCGTGTGTCGGTATCATTCGACCTTCGTCACATTCTGAGCGACCGTCGCCTCCGACAAACCGCCGTCATAAGCGATCTCGTCCTTCATCGCCCAATGCACTTTCTGCCAATAGAGCGGCACGATGGGCGTTTCGGCGAACGCCAGCCTTGTGGCATCGGCAAGCAATTCGTTGCGCTTTTCGGTGTCGAATTCCTGCATCGCTGCTTCGAGAGCGGCATCGAAATGTGCGTTCGCGTAGCGGACGCGGTTGAACGGACCCTTGCCGGTCGCCTTGTCATGGCTGTGGATCAGCCCCATCAGGTTGGGCGCCGAACTCGGCGTGGAAGAGCCCAGTGAGAACACGAAGACCGAGTAATCGCCAGCCGACGCCGCTTTTGCATAGATGTTGTAGGGCAGCGTCCGGATGCCGTTCACCTGAAGTCCACCGCGTGCGAGCATCTGGCCAAGCGCCTGTCCGACGTCGGCATCGCCCGGCAACCGGTTGTTCGAGGAGTAGACGGTGATCCCGAAGCCATCCGGGTAGCCGGCTTCGGCGAGCAATTGCTTGGCCTTTTCGGGGTCGTACGGGTCGGGCTCAAGCCCTTGCGCATGGCCGCCGAGCACGTTGGGCACGAGCTGGCCGGCCGGCACGCCGGAGCCACCCAGGATGCGGTCAACCAGAAGCGCGCGATCGATCATGTGCGAGACCGCTTTGCGAACGCGGGCATCCCTGAACGGGTTGTCACCGAGCGGATTGCCGTCCAGGTCCGTGACTTCCGGTGCTTCGTCGAAGCGCATGGAGAGGCCCAGATACACCACGCGGCCTGACGCGGCGGAGATCACCCTGATGCCCTCGGTTTCCGACAATCGCGGCACGTCGGTCGGGGGCACGGCGTCGATCAGATCGACTTCGCCCGAAAGAAGTGCGGCGACACGGGCGGCGTCGTTCGAAATGAACCTGACATCCACATCCGCGAAATCGGGCTTCTCACCCCAATAGCCATCATAGGCCTGGATTTGCAGCGTCTCACCGGGAGTCCAACTTTCAAAGACATAAGGTCCGGTTCCGATCGTCACCTGGCCCGAATTGAAGTCTTCGCTGGTCGCCCCCTCGGCCGCCGTCTTCGACACGATGAAGACGCGGCCGATGTCTTCTATCAGCCGTGGCGCGGGTGTTCGCGTGGTGATCTTAAAGGTCAAATCATCGACCTTGTCCATCGCCGCGATGTTCGAAACCATGTCGGAGAACGGTGCCGGGCTATTGGGCACCTCGTCCGTTCTTTCAAGCGAGAACATGACATCGTCGGCGGTCAGTGGCGAGCCGTCGTGGAAAGTCACGCCTTCGCGCAGATTGATCTGCCACGTCGTGTCGTCGAGTGCCTCCCAGCTTGTCGCGAGGCCGGGGCTGAGCTCGAGGTTGGGCCCGAACTCGACCAACCGGCCAAAAATCAGCTCGGCGGTCATCTGATTGTTGCCCGTGCGCGAGAATTGCGGGTCGATGGATGACGGTTCCGTTGCCCGGCCGATGGTCAGATCGGCGGCGAAGGCCGGCATCGCCGTCGAGGCCAAAATCGCGCCGACGGTGACTATCTTGCGGATGCGCATGATCGTTCTCCATGTTTGGTCGCGGATGCGGACAGGATGTCTTCAGCCAGGTGGCAGGCGGAAAGGCGGCCCGCGGCAACTGGGCGAAGGTCGGGAACCGCCTTGGCGCACAGGGGCTCGGCGTAGCGGCAGCGAGGATGGAAATGGCAGCCCGTCGGCGGCGCGATCGGCGAGGGTATCTCGCCCTCGATGGGCGCAAAACGGCGGGCGCGACGGTCGATTGTCGGAACCTCGTCCAGAAGCGCGCGTGTATAGGGATGCGCGGGCGCGTCAAAAAGCAGGTCTGTCGCAGCCGTTTCAACGACGCGCCCCAGATACATGACGACAACGCGGTCCGATATATGACGGATCACCGACAGATCATGACTGATGAACAAAAGCGTGAGATCCAGCTCGCGCCTGAGCCCCATGAAGAGATTCAGGATCTGCGCCTGGATCGACACGTCGAGCGCGGCGATGCTTTCGTCGCAAATCAGCAGTTCGGGGTTCACCGCAAGCGCCCGGGCGATGCCGATCCGCTGGCGCTGGCCGCCCGAAAACTGATGGGGATAGCGTGTGGCGTGATCCGGATCGAGGCCGACGCGCTCAAGCAACTCGGCGACGTACCGGCGTGCCTGAGCGCGCTTGATGAGTCCATGAAAGAGCGGTGCCTCGCCGATGATGTTCTGAACGCGCAGCCGGGGATTCAGGGACGACATCGGGTCTTGAAAGATGATCTGTGTTGCCAGCCGCATCCTGCGCGCTTCCGCGCGGCTCAGCTTGGCGACATCCTCGCCCTGCCATTCGACCGTGCCATCGGACGGCGGCAAGAGCCCCGCGATGACCCGGCCAAGCGTGGATTTGCCACACCCCGATTCCCCGGCCAGTCCGACGACCTCGCCCTTTTCGATGGTCAGGGTCACGCGGTCGAGCGCATGGACCGTGCCGGGAGGCTTCATCGCGCCCAGCCAGATCGCGGCGCGCTCGGCCAGATCCGACGTCCGCGTGAAGCGTTTCGATACATCCTTGGCGTGGATGAGCGAAACCGTCATGCCGGGACCTCACCGGCAACCGGGTGAAAGCAGTGCCAGCCCCGGAGCCCGTCACGGGTCTGGTGCGGTTCGGTCTCGCAGGTGCGGCTCGCCCTGGTGCAGCGAGGACGGAACGCACAGCCCTCGGGCCGGTTCAATGGCGCAGGCGCTGTGCCGGGTATCCGATCCAACGGCTCGCCCCGGCGATTGGCGGCGGGAACGCATCCGATCAGGCCTTGCGTGTAGGGGTGGCGCGGATCATCGAGCAGCGCATCGGCCGGTCCGTGCTCGACGATGCGGCCCGCATACATGACTGCGATTCGATGTGCGAGACCCGCGACCACGCCTAGGTCGTGGGTGATCCAGATCAACCCCGTCTCGGTGTCGGCACAGAGCTTTTGAACCTGCGCCAAGATCTGCGACTGTATGGTGACGTCCAGCGCGGTGGTCGGCTCGTCCGCGATGATGAGATCGGGCTCGTGCAGAAGTGCGATGGCGATGGCGACCCGCTGACGCATCCCTCCCGAGAACTCATGCGGATAGCCGTCGAGCCGTTCGTCGGGGGACGGTATTCCGACCCGCGCCAACGCCTCGCGCGCTTGTTTGCGCGCCTGTCGGCGCGGTGTGTTGCGATGCGCCTGCACCGTTTCGATCATCTGGGTTGCGATCGACAGGACCGGGTTCAACGTCATCATGGGGTCCTGGAAGATCATCGCGATGCGATCGCCTCTGAGCATGCGCAGCCGTTCGCGCGGCGCGCCGACCAACTCTTCTCCCTTGAAGCGAACGGAACCCTCGACGATCTCTCCCGGCGGCTCGACCAGTCCCATGATGGAGAAACCGGTGATCGACTTGCCCGACCCGCTTTCGCCCACCAGGCCCAGAATTTCGCCCTTACTCAGGGTGACATCGACGCCATCGACCGCCTTGACGACGCCGTTTGCGGTCGGGAAGTGGGTTTTCAGACCTTCGATCTCCAACAGGGGCGTCATGTGGCGAGCCTCGGGTTCAGAACCTCGCGCAGGCGGTCGCCGACAATGTTGATCGAAAACACAAGGACAAGCAGCAACAGCCCGGGATAAATGCTCATCCAGTAAAGGCCGGCCAGCAACACTTGGTATCCATTGGCGATCAACAGACCCAGGGAGGGTTCGGTAATCGGCAGCCCGATGCCGAGAAACGACAACGTCGCCTCGGCGGCAATGGCGGATGCCACCTGGATGGTGCCGATGACGATCAGGGGCGGCAGGCAGTTGGGCAGAAGGTGACCAAACAGGATGCGCGAGGTGGAAAGACCGAGACATCGCGCCGCCTCGACGTAGTCCTTCGCGGCCTCGACCAGGGCCGTGCCACGAACCGCCCGCGCGAAGTAGGCCCATTGCACGAAGACCAGCGCGAGGATGACCTTCCAGGTCCCCTGCCCGAAGATCACCAGAATCATGAGCGCGACCAGTATCGTGGGAAAGCCCAGCATCAGGTCGACGAAGCGCATGATGAAATTATCCCAGCGTCCACCGAGATAGGCGGCGACGAGACCGAGCGCCGTGCCGATGAGCAAGGCGAGCACACCCGCTGTCACGCCGACCGCAAGGCTCGTGCGCAGCCCATAGAGCATGGCCGAAAACATGTCGCGACCCTGGGTGTCGGTGCCCAACACGTAAATCAGCCCATCGCGGCTTTCACTCCACGGCGGCAGGCGGGAATCGAAGAAGTCGATTTCGGTCAGATCATAGGGGTCTTGTGGCGCAATCACCGGCGCGGAGATGGCTGCAAGGATCAGGATCAGGCAGATCGCGCCGGCGAAACTTGCCTTGCGACTGGCCGCGATGCCCCGAAGCGCGCGGCCGACCGTGCTTTCGCCTCCGATGACCCTCTTCGCGCTCATGGCTGGCGAACCCGGATGCGCGGATCGATCAGCGAATAGAGGATGTCGACCAACAGATTGATGACGATGAACATCGTCACGATGAACAGAATGTAGGTGACGATGACGGGTCGATCGAGCGCGTTGATCGAATCGATGATCAGCTTGCCGATGCCAGGCCAGGCGAAGATCGTCTCGGTGACCACCGCGAAGGCGATGAGCGAGCCGAACTCGATCCCCAGAACGGTGACGATCGGGATCAGGATGTTCTTCATCACGTGGACGAGGAGAATGCGACGCTCGGTCAGTCCTCGGGCGCGGGCGAAGCGCACGAAATCCAGCGGGGTGGTTTCCTGCACACCCGTGCGGGTCAGTCGGATCACCAGCGCGATCTGCGCGAGCGCCAAGTTGATCGCAGGCAGGATGAGATGGGTGAAGCCATCCCATGTGGCGAAGCTGGTTCGGATGGACAACACCGTCGCGGTGTCACCCCGGCCGGTCGAAGGCAGCCAGCCGAGCCAAACCGAGAAAATCATGATGAGCATCATGCCCTGCCAGAAATTCGGCAGCGAAAAGCCCAGGATAGACCCGGTCATGATGGTCTCGTCGACCGCGCTGCGCGGCTTCATCCCGGCCCAAAGACCAAGTGGGATTCCAATGAGAAGCGACAGGACGAGCGCCGTCACGACAAGTTCGAGCGTGGCCGGGAACCGCTCGAAGATCACATCGATCGTTGGCCGGTTGTAGACAAAGGACCGGCCGAAATCGCCAGACAGGATGTCGGTGAGAAACCCAATGAACTGAACGGGCAAAGGCTGATCGAGCCCAAGCGATGCCGCGACCTGCGCCCGCTCCGCCTCTGTCGCATCGCCCGGCAGAAGAATCTCCAGTGGATCGCCAATGGCATAGACGCCCAAGAAGACGATCAGGGCCGTTAGGAACAACACCACCACGGCTTGCAATGCGCGTCGGATGATAAAGGCGGTCATCTGCGTCCAAAAAAGCCCCGGCATTCATTATTATTGAAAAGGTCGCCAACTATGCAACCCATTTCTGGCACTGCTTGACAGTGGCACCGCACGCGCCGCCGCGACCGGGCTCGGTTTGTCCCAATCGGCGGTCAGCCCCTATGACGCCATCGAACCTATTCCGCTGACCGATCTGCATGGCGAACCACTGGTCTGCTGGGCCGTCACCGGGCACGGCCCCGGGCAATGGCCCAGGCGGTCCTGGACGCCGGTCTGAAGCCAAGGGTGCAGGGCGAGGCGCATTCGGTGGCGGCCTCGACCCGCGGGCTGGTCACGCAAGGTCTCGGTTTGACGCTGGTGATCGCATTGATGGCAAAAGATGATCTGATTGCCCCGTGCGTTGATCGCACGCCCACTGGCGCACGGCTTGCCGCACAGATTTGCTTTCGCAACCTTGTTCGAGTTTTCCTTGACCCATATCGGTGAACGGTTTGTGGGCTTCTTTCGAAAATTCATGCCGCAGATCATCTCCATCTCGCCATGGCCACGCTCCAAGGAACCGGCGCGAGGTCGCGGTGAAATTGCTGATGCCGCCATGCGCCGCTCACGTCGGCAGCTTCGTTTCCACGGCCTTGAACCGCTCGACGATCTGCACACCTTTTTCCACCATGAACGACCAGATCCTGGCGCCGATCTCGCCGCTTGCGATCGTGCCGTCACCGCGCACGCCGTTCGGTGACAGTTCGCGATAGTCGACCGGCAGGTAGAACATGTGGTCGTCGAAGTGAACCTGCGTGTAGCTGCTCGCCCGCAATCCCTGAAAATCGTTCTGCTGTGGCGGCTCGATCAGGTCCATGCGCACGTCGTCTGCGAACTTGTGGAGATTCAGCGATGTGATCGGATCGCCACCATGACCGATCGGCGGTTTTTCACGACCATAAACCTCAGCGAGAAAATCTGGTGTGAACCACCGGTACTGTTCCACCATCGCGATGCGGATACCCCTTTGATCCTTATAGTCGCGGATCAACCCCTCGAGGATCGGGACATTGCCATGGTCGCCACACACAAGCATGACGTGATCCACGCCAAAGCGCGTGATTCCCTCACACACATCCCAGACCAGATCGTAGAGCGTGCCGGGCCGCAAGGGGATGGCGCCCGCAAAGTCCCTGGCCGCGGCGCCTTCCGAGTAGGGGATGACCGGAGCGCTGATTGAACCGGTGCGTTTCGCGATCTCCAACGAGAGTGCGTTGGACAGTCGAAAGTCGCCGGTCGGACATTGGGGCCCATGCTGCTCGGTCGATCCCAGCGGCACGAGGACGACCGGGTTGTCCGCGAACGCCTCTTCAGCTTCGCGGAAGGTCATCCGAGCGAGTTCGTGTTTCG
Source organism: Azospirillaceae bacterium (assembly GCA_028281465.1). GTDB lineage: Bacteria > Pseudomonadota > Alphaproteobacteria > Azospirillales > Azospirillaceae > JANQJV01. Next base: position 15,630 of record JANQJV010000406.1, read on the forward strand.
TGTTTCCGGTCACTTTTCCGATCTCCAGCCCAAACCATCGGCACCGATGTCGTGGTCAGTTCCTAGAGCGTTTTTTCGCTCACGTTGGTTCGCGGAAAACGCTCTAGCCACTTGATTTTTCAGCAAATCGTCGTCGCAGATCGACTCAATCTGCTCGGGATTTGCTCTCGATTGGTGTCATCGACCATCGGACGGCCTGACGTCCGGATCGAACTGGCAGCCGAGGCGAACGAGTTCCGCATTGGCGCTGTCGTAAAGAGTGTATTTGCCTGGTTCGTCCGGCTGCAGCCAGTTTTCCTCTTTCACTTTCAGTTCGTCGCCCAGGCGCAGCACCGTTTCCGCATCGCTCGACGGCACGACCACGATCCCACTCCCGTCGCCCATGACGATGTCACCCGGCTGCACGATCACGCCGCCGCAGCAAATCGTCGTGTTGACCTGCCCGATCGGCCCGCCGCGGACCGGCGCGAGCGGCGTGACACCCTGGGCGAAAACCGGAACGCCCGCATCCCGCAGTTCCTCCACATCCCGAACCAGGCCATCGGTGACGAAGGCCGCAATGCCCTTGGCGGCGGCCATTTCGGCCATCACGCCACCCAGCAGCGAATTGTTGGAATCGAACTGGTCACTGATAACGATCACGTCACCCGGTCTGGCGATCTCCATGGCCTTAATGATCAGCACGTTGACACCCGGCTGGACCTGTACCGTTATCGCAAAGCCGGCGACGGGCTCCTTCAGGGGATAGACCGACTGAATGCGGCGGTCGAATGTCAGGAGTTTTCCGAGAACGTCGGAAATGTTCGCCGAACTGAATGCCTTGAACCGCGTCAGGTCCATTTCGGGCGTGGCCGGCCGCGCCTTGACCTTGTAGCCAAGTCTGGGATCGTTCCAGGTCTGTGTCATCGCAAGCGTCTCTCTTTCATTTGCATTGGAGTTTCATTTCTCCTGGCGCGCCAGCCGGCCGCGCAGGCGTGGATCCAAGGTGTCCCGCAACGCGTCGCCCAGCAGATTGAAGGCAATGACGGTCAGTGAAATGACGATCGATGGCCAGAGAACGCCATAGGGGCTGATCGCCAAAAATCGGCGGGCCTTGGAGATCATCCGCCCCCACGACGCCGCCGGCGGCGGCGGCCCCAGCCCCAGGAAACTGAGGCCGGACTCGATCAGGATTGCCGAACCGAGGCCAAGCGAGAACTGCACGAACAGCGGTGCCAGGATGTTGGGCAATACGTGCCTGAGCAGGATGAACCAGGTGGGTGCGCCGATGGCGCGCGCGCTTTCGATGAACTGAACTTCGCTGACCGCTAGCGTGCTGGCGTGGGCGATCCGGGCGAACCGCGGTGTGTAGAGGATACCGATCACGATAACGAGGTTGAAGACGCTGGGCCCCGTCAACGCGACCAGAAAGATTGCCATCAGCATGGGCGGAAAACTGAGCAAAACATCGGTGCCGCGCATCGCCAACACTTCCAGCGCACCACGGAAGTAACCGGCGACCATGCCCATCGCCGTTCCCAGGATGCTGGCAAAGACCATGCTTGCCATGCTGACGAACAGGCTGATTCGGGCACCGTGCACGATATTGCTAAAGATATCGCGCCCGAACTCGTCGTTTCCGAGCCAATGGTTCGCGGACGGGCCGGCGAAGCGCATGTCGACATTGATCATCCACGGGTCCCACCGCGTGACGAGGGGGCCGAAGATCGTCAGTGCCGCGATCAGTGAGATGATGATCATGCTGACGATGAACTGGGGCGATTTCGTGAGAGACCGCCATGTCGCGAAGAATCGTTCAATCATAACTGATCCTCCGGTCGATCAGTCCGTAGGTCAGGTCGGTCACGAGGTTGATGAGGATGAAGGTGACGGCAACGACCAGAACCGTTCCTTGAATGACCGGATAGTCGCGGTCGAGAACCGAGTCCAGGAGCAGGCTGCTGACACCCGGCCAGTTGAAGATGTTTTCCACAATGACGCTTCCGGCGAAGACGAAACCGGCCTGCAAACCGAGGGACGTGACGACTGGAATCAGCGAATTGCGCAGCACATGGCCATAGATCACGGCCCGCTCGGCGAGACCTTTCGATCTGGCCGTCGTCACATAGTCCAGTTCCAACTGCTCCAGCATGCTGGAGCGCATCATGCGCATGACCAGACCGGCTGGCGCGACGGCTAGTGTGATCGTCGGAAGCACGATCCTGGAAAGAAACCCCATAAAGTCGTCCGATGGTGCCACATAGCCGCCAGAGGGAAACCACTTCAGGTGGATCGAGAAGAGTGCCACCAGGAGCAAACCGCTGACGAAGGCAGGCAGCGAAAACGCCGTTACCGACGTCGTCGATATGGCGAGATCCGCCAAGCCGCCCCGATGTGTCGCGGCGAATACCCCGAGTGGGATGCCGATCGCCGTCGCCAGGACCAGGGCAGGTACTGCGATCTGCAGGGTTCTGGGAACCCGGAGGGCGATGTCCGTGGCGACCGGTCGACCCGAAACGAAGGACGTGCCGAGATCTCCCTGCAGCAGATTGAGCATGTAGCGGACGTATTGCGTGAGGATGGGCAGATCGAGGCCAAGCTCCTGCCTGACCAGCCGGATCTGTTCCTCGGTGGGCTGCCCCGCCAATCCGCCCAAGATCGTCAACGCCGGGTCGCCGGGCAGAAGGTGCACCAGGAAGAAGATGAGGCTGAGCACAACCCAGGTCGTCAAGACCGCCTGGATGAGGCGGCGGGTGATATGGGCACTCATTGCGGACCCGTGTTGCTCAGTTTCGGTAAAGGAAATCGGCTTGCCGGACGGGGCGCGGTGACGGGTCGAATGACGGACCCATCACCCCGCGCAAGCCGGCCGACGACCGGTTCGGGATCGTCGGCCGCCACCGATACGGATCGCGCATCGGACATTGCGCCGTCTGTCAGACCGCCAAAACCCGACACCGCCCCCGGCCATGGCTCGCCCGACTACTTGTCGATCCAAAGATATTCGAACCGGCTGGTCGAGGTGGTTCCCAAATCGCCCGGCAGTCGCTCATAGCCCTTCACGAAGGACGCCATCGCCTCGCCCTGCGGTCGGAAGAAGCCGAAATACCACGGCGCCAGATCAAGCAGCCGTTCTTCGAACGCGCGATAGATGGTCTTGCGGGTCTCGAAATCGACTTCGACCCGGCCTCTGGCCAGCAATTCGTCGAGCTTGGCATCGCTGAAGCCGGCTCCGGCCGCATGGCCCGTCGCACCGGTTTCGAAGTAATACGAATAGGCGTCCGGATCGAAATAGGACAGGGACAGACCGTCCATCATGGCGACATAGCCGCCATTCTTGCGATGATCGAGCAGGGTCGGAATGTCGATGTATTCCAATTCGACATTCACGCCGAGGCCTTGGAGCAAGCCCTGGATCGCTTCGGCGCTGTCGGTATGCACGGTCACGCTGGCGCATTTGAGAACGAAGGACAGATCCGCAAAGCTGTCATATCCGGCTTCCCTAAGCAGGGCCAGGGCCTTGTCGGGGTCGTATGTCCAGCGCTTCAGATCCTCGTTGAAATAGGGTGTACCCGGGTAGATCAGCCCGGCCTCGATTGGGATGCCCTGCCCACCGAACGCCAGCTTGATCAACTGGTCGCGATCGATCAGGTAGTTCAACGCCTGGCGAACCCGAACGTCGTCGAACGGTGGTTCGTTGACGTTGAACCGGAGCAGATTGAAGGGCGTGAAACCCTTGAACATCTGGAAATCCGAATTGGCTTCGACGGAATCGAAGTCGATCCAAGGCACATATTCGATGAACTGAACTTCGTTGGAGAGCAGCGCATTGATGCGGGCGCTGTCGTCGCGGAAGGGAACCGCAACAACCCGGTCGAGATGGGGCAAGCCGGGTTTCCAGTAGTTCGGGTTCTTCTCGAGGATCGTATGCAGCCCTGGTTCGAACGCCATGAATTTGAACGGGCCGGTTCCGTTCATCTCCTGCGTCAGGTCGACACCGGATTCCACCCAGTCCTTGTCGAGAATATGGGCCGTTGATGATGCGATCAGCGCAAGAAGAACGGCGTTGGGCTGCGACAGCTTGATCTCGACCGTATGGCTATCCAGCACGTTGATTGACTCGATATCCTGCAATTGCGGCGCCAAGGATGCCCCACCTTCAGGATCCATCATGCGCTCCAGCGAGAATTTCACGTCCTCAGCGTCAAAATCTGCGCCGTTGTGAAATTTCACCCCCTCACGGAGCTTGAAGACATAAGTCGTCATATCGGGAAGTTCCCAGGACACCGCAAGTTGCGGTTCGAACTCGGCATTTGGCGGCTTGTAGGCGATCAGATTGTCGTAAACATTCATCTGGACCATGTAGATGCTGGCCCCATGGGCGACCCAGGGCTCCATGTTGACGACATCGCGCGCGATTGCCGCCCGCACTGTACCGCCGTCTTTCGGCGTCTGGGCATAAGCATAACCCTGGTCTATTGCCAGCCAGCCGCCAATGACGATCAGCAGCGCCGTCGCTATCCGTCCAAACCGTTTCATCGCCTTGTTCCTCGCGTGTCGAAGCCAGTAGAGCAAAACCAAGCGTCCTGGAGCCGGCTATCTCCTGATCGACCCGGGAGCGATCCCTGGGCATCGACAAGCTTCCGCTTTGGCAAACCCTTTGTCCAATGCCAACCATGGCGTCACCTATAATCGAGAGTTATGGACAAATGCCGGCGTTGGATCATGCGCGACAACGGCGGAAGCCGGTTCCACCGGCCACCCTGTTTCGGAGCGCCGGCATCCTTGCCGGCTGGACCGCCGGCT
>JANQJV010000123.1 GCA_028281465.1 Azospirillaceae bacterium
GTGTCACGATCAATGGCCCGGAAGTTGCTCACAACAATCGCACCCCGTTCTAACCAACCACCATATCTCGAGTCTAACTGCCCGATGCCGTGTTCGCCACACACAATACCGGGTTAAGTCCGACAGGCTGCTAGCCGAAGAACGGGGTGTGCCGGTGGTGACAGCCGACCGCCGTTTTCTCGAGGCAGTTCGGCGCACAGGCCGGGCGGTCAACATCATCTGGCTCAAGGAGCTTCCCCAGTACCTCGAACCCTGATCGAGGAATTCACAGGCGATTGAGCCGCATCATCACACCGCCTCGATCAGGGACACGGTGAAGGTGGCGCGGCCCGGCGGCTCCACCGGTTCGGCACCGACGTCGCCATCCACCAGCCGCATCAGGATACGCACGCCGTCGGTGCAGGGCGGTCCCGCCTCGGGCGGCTCCCGCAGCCGCGGGGCGATCGGGATCACCACGAGCCCGTCGGCATCCGCTGTCGCGGCCGCCACGACCAGATGCCCACGGCCGGGGCTGGTCTGCACCAGATCGCCGACCCCGAGCACGCCCATGGCAAACGGCCGGCAGCCGCCCAGCACCAGCCGATGCAGGCAGCCGCCGATGACCACCGGCCTCCCGGTGCCTTCGTGGAACGCCCGCAGCTCGGGCGGTTCCACCGACAGCGCCGTCTCCCCGCCCAGCCGCAACTCGGCACCGTCTTCGCTCGCCAGCGCCAAGCCGGGCGCGAATACGATGACGCCGTCGCCATCGCCGCCGACGACCGCCGCGCCATCCTCAGTCAGCGGCAGCGTCCCACCGTCGTCGGCGAACCCGTGGCCATCGTCGAACCAGGTCTCCCCGATCTCGGCGGTATAGGTGTCGAAGGAGGCGAGCGTCCCGGTGCCGGTCAGCCGGCCGAACGCCGGCACCAGCACCAGCCGGGCACTGCCGTGCCGGCCGGCGAACGCCGCTGCCAAGGCCCGCGCCGCCTCCGGCGTAGCGCAGACGGTGAGGTCCGCCCGCCAGGCGTCGGCCGGCCGCGCCGAGACCTGCACCTGGCCGGTCAACGCCGCGGCGAACCGCGCCGAGACCGTCTCGACGAAGAAGGTCTGTTCGACCGGCTTCAGCGACAGCGGCCAGTCCCAGACGCTCATGACGGCAGGGCTTCGAACACGTCGACCGTGTAGGTGGACTTGACCGGCGCCGTGGTCGGGTTGCGACCGGCGTCGTCGGTGAGAGCCGCATCCTTACTCGCACGTTGGCTGTGACCAGAGGGCCGGCCACCACCGGTTCCCACAGGCGCGGTTCAACCCGGACCGGGGCCATGCCGTCGGAACCGGCGGTGATGTCGTCGATCACCATGTGGGCCCGTCCGGGGCTGGTCTGGATCAGATCGCCGGCCTTGAGCACAGTCGCAGCATCGGCCGCGAAACCTGTGAGCGTGAGCGTCCGCCCGCTGCCGTCCGCCAGCACGGCAATCCCGCCAAGCTGCCCAGTGCCACCAGCCGACGGAAGTCCGGCACCAGAACCTCCACCGCAGCGCCCCGCAGACCGGCAAGGAAGGCGTCAAACGCTCGTGCCTGCCCGGCTGCCAGGCGCAACCGCAGTCGTGACACCCATCGGGCACCGTCCCGCTCCAGCACCTGGACGTGGCCGGTGAACGGATTGGTGAAGCGGGTGGTCAGCGCCTGGACGTAGAAGGACTGCTCCGCCGGTTTGAATAGGAGCGGCTAGTCGCGCGGGGCCTCGGGCATCAGGTGAACTTCCCGCCGCGGCGATGGAACTGGTCGACGACGGCGCCGTAGGCGGAACCGGCGGCATGCTCGACAATGCCTGGCACGACCTGGGTCAGCGCGTCGGCCACCACCCGGTGGACCAGAGCCGCTGTCGCCTCCGGATCCGTGGCGCCCCTGGCATCGACATTGACCACATAGGAAGCCCGTGCGTCTGTCGCCGAGTAACGGGTGACGGCGGCATTCTGGACCCCATCGCTGGCGATGCCAAGCCGGCCGTCGTCGAGCCGGCGCAGCGGCACAATGGCCTCGGGCCCGTCTCGCCCATCAGTCCAACCCGGCCGCCAGCGAGCGGGAACAGGGTCGGCTCGTCAATGATACCGCCACCGGCGAACGCTATCAGATCGCCACGGTCGAACGCTGCCCCCTTGCCGAACTGGCCCGCGAACCAGTCGCCGATCCCTGAGAAGAACCCGCCACTGCCGCCCGAGCCGGTACCGAACAGCCAGTTTCCCAGCGGGGCCAGCACCTGCTGCTGGTAGAACATGCGCACCATGTCCTCGATGATGGCGTTGGTCATCCGCTCGAAGCTGAACTCCCCCGTCAGGGTCATCTGGACCAGCGCATCCTCCATGCCGCGCATGGCGGTGGTGAACAGCTGCTCGGCTTGCGCGGCGCTGTCATACGCAGCGTCGCGATAGCGCAGCCAAGCGCGTTCGACCCCGTGTTCCCACTCCGTACTCGCCTCGAGCATCCGCCGGTAGGCATCCTCATGGGCGCGGGCATAGGTGTCGGCGCTGACCGCGCCCGCCGCCAGCAACTCGTCGAGGTGCGCCAATTCCCGCGCATAGCGCGCCTGGCTCGTGAGCATCTGCTCGGTCAGCTGGAGACCCTCGCGCTGGTAATAAATGCGCCGGGCAAGTTCCTCGGCTTCTGCCTGGGCTGCCGTAGACGCGGCTTCCCCCAGCTCAGCCACCGCCTGGGCGGCCGCCCAGGCGGCCTCGCTCATGGTCGAGGTGACGTCCGCCAACTGTTCGCGCAGACGTTTGAGGACCTCCGCCTCGCGGCGGCTCTGCTGGAGGGCGGCGCGTTCGTCGTAGAGCGCCCCCGCCAGCTCCCGCACCTGGGCCACCTGATCGGCGGTGGCATCGGCCGACAGCCGGCGCACCGCCTGGTCGACGGCGCGGTCGCGTTCGGTGAGCTGCAACAGCCGGCGCTCGTCCTCCAGCCCCTCGATCAGCCGCTGATTGGCATCGACGGCATCGTGGGTGGCGCCGGCCATCGCCCGTGCCGGCGCGGTTGCGGCTGTCTGGGCCTGGCCAAGCTCTGCAATCGCCGTCTTCTGCCGCTCGATGCGGCATTGAGATTGTCCAGCTGCTCACCCGAGACAGCGCCGCTGTCGCGCAGATATTCCATCTCGCTGAGCCGGGTGGTCAGCGCCTCCCGTTGGCGAGCATACGCGTCGCGATAGGTCAGCTCCGCGCTCAGGGCCTGCTTCAGCTGCTCCAGGCGCGCCCGATGACGCTGGTCTTCGGCTTCCGCCTCCCGGCGCGCCGCTTCCGCCCGCTCGACGGCCCGTCGGTCGAGGTCTGCAAGGTCAGCGTCGATCCGCTCCCGCTCGGCGATGATGCTCTGCCGGCGATTTTCGATCGCTCTGCCTTCGTCAAACAGTGGGTCGAAGAAACCACCCAGTTCAAAAGAAGAAAGACGATCCCAGAATCCCGGGTCAGCGGCCTCTGGTGCCTCGAGCGCTTGCCTTCGCGCCAGCAGAGATTGGCGGGCCAGCTCATCGTTCGCCTCGGCTTGCTCCCTCAGCCCGGCCGAGATCGCGCCCCGCCACGGTGCCGAACCGGGTGAGTGCGACCACCGCCGCCTGCGCTTCGTCGCGGGTGACGGCCCCTGCCGCCTCCATCTGGTCGGTGTAACGGACCAGATCCTGGGCGGTCAGATCCACCCGGCCACCCGCCTGCGCCAACGCGGTCTCGGCGTCCTTCGCCTCGGAGGCCGTGCTGAACAAGGCAGTCCCAACGAGCCCGATCGCCGCGGCCGCCGCCAGTCCAAGGGGCCCCATGCCGCGCAGGACGCCGACGATGCCCCCGAGCGCGCGGCCACCGACGGCCGCTGCCCCGCCGGCAGCCCCCAAGGCGGCCGCCACGGCATCGGCCCCGCCGGCCGCGGAGGTTAATTCGGCTTCGGCAATCGCGCCGACATCGGCGAACTCAGCCAGGGCGCCTGCCGTCTCGCGGCTGGTCGTGCGCATCCGCTCGATCCGGTCGGCCGCCTCGGTCGCCGCATCGCCGACCGCCGCCACCTTGGACGCCGTCTTGCCAAGATCGTCGATCGCCTCCGTCGCCTGATCGGCTGGGGTGACCAGACGCGCCAGGCTGTCGAACGCCTCGGCCCCCGCGGATACAATCGCCTGGCCCATGTCGCCAGCGAGATCGCCCAACGACGCCAGGGCCTCGGCAAGCCGTTCGTCCGGCGTCTTGCTGAAATAGTCGGCGATCCCGATGGAGCCGGCCCCGATGGCGTCCGTGGCGGTTTCGGCGGCGACGGTGACATCACCGAAGCCACCGGCCACCGGCGCCAGCACCGCGCCGGCCTCCGCAGCCATCGTGCGCAGCTCTTCGCGCAACCGCGCTGCTTCTTCATAGGCGTCCCGGGCCGCGCTCTGGGCGTGTCCCTGGTCATCCAGGCTGATCAGGTTGGCGATCTCTCGGGAGATGCCCTGGCCGGGGATACCAAGGGAGTGGGAGCCCATGATCCCCGTCGGGTTGATCTCCAACTGGCGCGCTATTTTCTCGGTTTCATCCGCCATCGTGGCAAGGGCTTCCAGGGTCGGCCTGAGGTCCTCAGGCACATCCCGAAAGCTCGCCAGTTCTTCGCGCGCCGGCCCCAGCGCATCCCACAACCCATGGACCGCCTCTCGCTGCTCGTGCCAGGCCGTCGTCACCCGCGCGGAGGTTTCCTCC
>JANQJV010000150.1 GCA_028281465.1 Azospirillaceae bacterium
CACCGGCGTGCACACGAGGCCGACGAGGCGTCGGCGCTCCCACAAAGGCCTCCCCGGATGGACCCGTTTGCCCAACGGCACCGTTCGTTTCTTGTTAGAGTGCCACTGGTCACTAAGGAACTGGGGTAGGGGACGGAATGATGTCTGGCCTTTCACAAAGGTCTCTGCGGCGCTTTGCGAGCGCATCACCGGTCGCGCTCCACAAACAATCTGCAGGCTGTTGTTCAGGGGTGCAAGGTGGACGAAATTCCGTAAAGTGACAAGACACGGCTAGCTGCTCGACGACGCAGGGTATGGCAACGTGGACAACATGGGCTGTTCGGGTCGACACACTATCGGCACGTCGGTGCTTCAACCGGGTCGATCGCCATGGTGCCGCGACCGCCAAGGGCAAATGGGATGACGGATCAAACGTGTGATGACCCCCGTTGGTATCTCCGATCCCGATCCTCGCCAGCGTGACATCCCGGTCCAGATCCGCACGTCACGACTCACGCTGCGTCCGTGCCAGAACGGCGACGGACACGCACTCGCGGATGCGGTGGCTGAGAGTAGGGCAGCCCTACACCCGTGGTTCCACGAACATAGGGGACCACGGGCGATGGAAACCGATACCACCTGGCAGGAGCGCGTCGCCCGCCGCTATCCTGCCGACTTCGTATTCAGCTACCGGGTCCGCCACTCACGGCACAGGGAGGTTTCTGGATTGGAAGTGGCGACGGCGTTGACGCGTTATGCCGTCGGCGCCTTGCATACAACACGCGTCACCGCCACCTGTGCCGCCTCGACCCATGCGAGCATGAACCTGATCACCAAACTGGGCATCCGACCAATTTGCCGTGCTCCGCTCGGCCATCCGATGCCCGACAAACCCCGCGTCGACACCCTTGTCCATGGGCTTTGCGACCCGGCCGAACTGCCGCCATGGGCCTGCTCCTGGTCGGCGATTGGCGCCCATCCCTGCGGCCTGGGTTGACCGCCTGTCGAACAACACCGGCTTCGAACCGGCGGGCCAAGATCACCCGGCACAACCACGGCAAGGTCCATCGGAGTCGTTGTCACGCCAAACCGGCAGGTCGATCCAAAACGTCGCCCCACCGTCTTCATTCGGTTTGTAGCCGATCGCGCCCCCCATGCGGGCCATGATTTCCTTCGACAGCGCCAACCCCAGGCCAAGCCCTTCGATTGGACCGATCTGTTGGTCAAGCCGCTCGAACGGTTGAAAAAGTCGATCCACCGCTTCGACAGCGATCCCTTTGCCACGATCAGAAACGATAATTCGGATGCGGTTATCGTCCTCCGATTCCAACCCGGACACAGTTACTAAACCACCACTTGCCCCATACAGGATGGCATTGGAAATCACACTCACCAGCACCTGCCGCAGCCGACCCGCATCGGCCCATACCGCTGGCAGTTCTGCGCCGATGCTGATGTGATCGACCAAACGGCAGTCCTTGAGTTCGGCCAGCCGGCGCAGATCATCGAGGACAAGTCGAACGACTTCACCCGGCCGGATGATGTTTTCCTCTACCTGCAACCGATCGGTCCGGGCTGCTGCAAGATCAAGCATATCATCAACATATCGGGTGAGCCGAGCGGTCGCCTGCTTGGCAATGTCAACAAATTGCGGAATGAGTTCGGGTGATCCGGTTTTTGCAAAATCGTCTATGAGCGCCAAGGACGAACTGATCTGCATCAACGGTGTCCTAAAGTCATGGCTCATTATCTGAATAAATTCCGTCTTGATGCGCTCCGACACCTTCATTTTTTGCTGGTCAATTCGTCGCTTGACGTCATCAAATTCGAACTCGCGCAGTTCCTCCTGGAGCTTACGGAAAGCTCGGTGCGCTCGCTCATCTCGAAGCTTATGGTATGCAATCTCGATGCTTGCCAAAACCTCTTGCTCTGTCACCGGCTTCTTGACATAGCCAAAAGAGGCTACATGCCTGGCGCGAGAGACGGTCTCAGCATCAGCATATGCTGTGAGGAATACAACAGCGGAGTCATGCGCAAGCCTCACCCTTGCTGCTGCATCAATTCCATCAATCTTTCCTTTCAAGTGAATATCCATGATGATGACATCAGGGTGGAATTTCGTAACTAGCGGCAGCACATCTTCAGCGGTCGGAGTTGTCCCCACGACTTCATGACCAGCACCTGCAACGATATCCTCAAGATAGCCACGTGTGATCGGCTCGTCTTCAGCGATCAGCACCTTGATGCTAGGCATGGGATGCTCCGGAGAAACGCATGGTAAAACGGGTGCCAAGCCCGGGGCCATCGGACGCGTAGTCGATGACCGCATCCATGTTCTGGGCCAGCAATCGCACCACACGCATGCCAAGGTTTCCCCCATGGGGTAAATCCGCCGCCCCACATAGCCCCACACCATCATCTATGACCGAAAGAACAACAGACTCCGGGTCTTCCGGGTCGCACCTCAGTAGGATATTCACACGCCCATGATGACCAATGCTGAAAGCATGCTTAAAAGCATTCGATACAGTTTCCGTAATAATCTGACCGATAGGAATTGCCAGATCCGGTGAAAACTCGAGGTTATCCACGTCCATCACAACGTCAATGTCCTGAACTGAAGAGTGCATGAACCGAATCTGTTTGGTCAGCCGTTCAACGAATGGGTGCATAGGAATTCTATCCAAACTTGGCCCCTCGCATAGAAGCTCGTGCACCATCGCAATACACATCACCCTCTGATCAGCGGATAAGAGCTGCTCTTTCACCGTGCCGTCGGCAGCCCTGCGTGCCTGCATCTGGAGAAGACCCACCACGACTTGAAGGTTGTTCTTGACCCGATGGTGAATTTCCTTAATAAGCGTCTCTTTTTCGCGAAGCGACTGCTCGAGCGATTGACGTGCATGTTCCAGTGGTGTCACATCCCGTACGCAAATGACGAAGCGGTTGACCTGATCGGTTGATTCATCAATCGATGGTGAGATTATACGGCCGCCGGAAAGCAGGAGATTGCGGCATTCTGCGTTGACACCTTTTATCGCAATTCCAGTTGTAAAATGATCAGATTGCAGCATCGTGACTCTTCCATGCACCCCTACTTTCTCGACTATCTGATCAGGAAGACCGTCTAGGATGCATGAGATGGCGTCATCCATATGTGCAAAGCCAAGGTCACCCTTAAAAAAAACGACAGCAGCACGATTGGCGCTAACTACGTCGCCACGATCCGTCATTACAACAACAGGATCCTGCATACTTGATAAAATTAACTGCAGATCATCGCGGGTAATGGTAACTCTTTCTCTCTCGCGAATCGCATTCTCAAGGGAAAGACTATAATGCGAGATCGCTGCCGTTTGGGCTGCCACGAGTTGGTCCATTAATCTTGAAACTGAGAATTGGAAAATGAAAAACAGTCCCGCGGTCAGAACCAGACCACCGAGGAAAGAACACCCTGTCGCAAAGACAACATCGCTCAGATCGGCAACAAGTCTGAGTGTTCCGACTCGGTCCCAACCGTCGGACAATGGGGTGGTATAGACAATCGTCGGCCATCGTTGAACATGGTTCGTTTGTGCCAACAGAGTGTCCGCAGTGTCGAATATCTGGGAATGAAACACGTCCGCATAAGTGTGTGACTGCAGTCGGTCAATGAGACGCTCATGCAACAGATGCCATGTATTAGGGTAAAGACCAATTAGTCGAGAGACATCATCGGCCTTCACATCCAGGAGCACGGAGGCCTCAGTCGTCCGAAAATGATAGCCGATCATGCCCACAAGAAGCGGCACGATCAGCCCACCGAAGGCAGCAACGGTCAAGAGTGTCGTGCGCAGTATCCGGTGGAGACGATAGACATAGGCCCCACCGGTCTCCGATTTCTGGTCGACGACACCGCGCGGTTCCGATCTATCCGCTCGGCCGGACTTAAGGCGTTGCTGGACTGCAACCAAAGCCACGAAGAATCTCCAAAGCCTTTCTGGAAGCGAGGAAGGTGATGAAGGCACGGGCCGCCGGATCGGAATCCGATCGGAGGACGGCGTACAGCGTGATACTCAGCGGATAGTCTCCGCGATCCAACGCTTCGATTGTCGGCGCGACACCGTTGAGCGCAATCGGTTGCAAGGCACGGTCCTCGGAATGAATGGCCGCGAGGGTGGTCGTCACCAAAGCACCAGACACGCGCTCGGCATAATCCATCGCTTCCTGATCGGTGTGGGTGATCACCGCTCCCTGGGCCGCAAGCGAGCGGGCAAGCCCATCTTCGATGCCGGGAAAATGCCGGCGCAACATGCGATTGTTGGTTTCGCGTTCAGGCCTCAGGACTAAGCGCATGCGGGTACCGTCGGGCCAGGTCCGAATCCGTCGGTCGTAGGCGGCACGAACGTCGTCATCGCTGAGCGAGAGAGGACCGGCGACGAGGTCGGAGACGGCAAGCACGAATGGTGTGCGTACCAGGGCGATGGTTTCCAACCCCTTGCCCTGCTCCTGTGCGCGCAAGGGTCGGGTGGCAAAACTGGCCTCGAAGCTGCCCGCAAGCAGGGCGCGAATTCCACCGCTGGACCCGACACTATCCGGGACAGTGATTCTAATGCCCGGATTCAGCACCCTGTATTCCTGTGCCATAATCCGCGTGATGCCAATCGACCAACCAGTCCCGCCAACCGTGAACGCCTTCGCCGCGGCCCGGACAGGTAAGAAACAGGTGACGGTGACGAGAAGACTCAAGACGACACACGTCTTTAGTGTTCTGAACATTTCCCACTCCGGTTGGCGCGATAACCGACGAAGCATTAAGCACCCTGAGCCCTATCGAAAAGCCGGAGTTCGCACAAATGCTCAATGGATGATTGCAACAACCATAGCCCACACACCTGCCTTAGGCAATATCGGATAAATCACTCATCTGATCATTAGTTATTCTTAGGATCGTACATTTTAAAATTCTTGAATAATAACAGGCGTTTTTTGGTGTGTCAAAGGGTTTCGACACAACCCTGATCTTCAATATGCGCCGGCACCTTGGCACTAAGCCTCATTGGTGAGAGCGAATCCCGAGCAGAGTGAGTCAACCTGCGGCGTCGCTCTGCTGAAAAAAACAAAGAGCTAGAGCCATTCCGCGAACCAGTGTGAGCGGAAAACGCTCCAGCCTAGACAGCGACGCTTGACCGTCGCAAGCGCCGATCCCTCTGATGACTTGGGTTCAGGCGGGTGCTTCCTCACAGCTCCTAAAGTAATTTCAAACGATAAAACAGAGAATTAGTGCGATTTCTCCGAAGCGGAGTCAAAGGCGTCGCAAGCCACACGGATCGAGGCGTTGCGTGACTAATTTCCCAGTAATGTCAATGATATCCACAGGCGATGCATGAGGCGCCCGGAGGATCAACCACGGGCTTTGCTCCCGTTGTGGCTGTTCTGAACCCACTGAATATGAAACCACTCGATATTGGCCATTGATCCTCGTTGCTCGGCTCACCCGGATTGTGCACGAGGGTGATTGTCCACGGCTGTCGAAATCCGCTCTGTTGGGGCGGCGCGATGAGTCTTGCACAATATTTGCTTTGTATCGCGCTGCCGCACCTCGCCTTCGACCTCATGGTGGTAAACGAGGCAAGCCAATCCAATCGCGTCAAGGTCTTGCCACCGCAGGCGGTGCTCGAAGGCTAGCCTTTACGCGATTGGGCTGGTTCCCGCCGAGAGGGAGGGCAGCCCGAAAATGCCGCCATCTATGCGCGGAGTCTCGCAGCCGCCAACACCATCCCATGAGACTTCATTGATGTGGGTCTTGGGGTCATACGACGCCTATCCTGACAAGAAACGAACGGTGCCGTTGGGCACAAACGGGTCCATCCGGGGAGGCCTTTGTGGGAGCGCCGATGCCTCGTCGGCCTCGTGTGCACGCCGGTGCGGGGGCCGCCGTCGGATGGCCACAGCGCCGCGGACGGCGGACGGTGTCCGGTGTTCCCGCCGCCGTGCGGGGTTGACGGGCGTGGATCCATCCATCCTGCTCAGGGGGCGGCCTAGGGTTGGGGGATCAGCGCGGCGGCGCAGGCCCTGGCATGCAGGCCGTGCTATCGCGTAGCCGCTCCCCGATCGCGGGATTATCAAGATCTATGATCTTACCAGCCTTGAAGGGGCGATGGTCTGCTGTCTTTACGCCGATGAACACCGGTCGACAAATTGAACGGGTTGGACGTCACGCATCAATGGCAGGCTTCGGATGGGACATCAAATCAGGAGGTTGCAGGCCTCTTCCGTGCGCCGTGTCCCTGCCGCGGCAGGGACCATCCGGTGTCATGGAAGCCAACGGAATCCGGGACATGGCTTGCGAGGTTTCTCGCCGATGTCTAAGGTTCGTGCGAAGGGTGAAGGTACCCCAATTGGCTTGCGCGTCCTCAGTCCTCCGAAGGCGCAGCCTCCCGAAGAGCACGGACATCTAGGAGCGACCACTGACGAGCATGCCCCCCGCTTTGCGCCTGGGCGTCAATATCGACCACGTGGCAACGGTGCGCAACGCCCGCGGCGGTCACCGTCCCGACCCGATTCGGGCAGCGCGTATTGCCGCCGAAGCCGGGGCCGATGGCATCACGGCACATTTGCGCGAAGACCGCCGCCACATCGTCGATGCCGATCTGCCACGGCTGATGGCGGCGGTTGCATTACCGCTCAATCTAGAATTGGCGGCAACGCCCGAGATGGTGGCGATCGCCTGTCGACTGCGCCCTCATGCTGCCTGCCTGGTTCCGGAGCGGCGCGATGAGGTGACGACGGAAGGCGGCCTGGATGCGGCCGGCGCCGGTCTGGCATTGCGCGATGCCGTGGCCCGGCTCGGCGACGCTGGTGTTCGTGTTTCGTTGTTCATCGATGCCGAACCACGGCAGCTCGCGGCAGCTCGGACACTTGGCGCACCGGTGGTGGAACTGCACACCGGCCGCTACTGCGATACGGTGCCCGGTCCGGAACGGGAAGCCGAACTGGCACGGCTGCGCACCGCGGCCGCCGACGCCGACCGGCTTGGTCTGGAATGCCATGCCGGCCACGGCCTGGCCTACGATACCGTGGCGGCCGTCGCGGCCATTCCCACCATGCGCGAGCTCAACATCGGGCATTTCCTCATCGGTGAGGCTATCTTCGTTGGCCTCGGCAACGCGATCGGACGTATGCGTGCGTTGATGACCGCCGCCCGATCCAATCCGTCGGCCGATCCAGCCGGACACGGGACCGCAGCGCAATGATCTTGGGCATCGGCAACGACCTGATCGACATCCGCCGGATCGAGCGTTTGCTCGACCGGTTCGGCGACCGGTTCACCACCCGCCTGTTCACGCCCGCGGAAATCGCGAGGTCCGAACGGCGTGGACAGCGTAACCCGGCCGGCCGCAGTGCCAGCTATGCCAAACGGTTCGCGGCGAAGGAAGCCTGTTCCAAGGCGCTCGGCACCGGCTTCCGGCACGGCGTGTTCTGGCGCGACATGGGCGTGATCAACCTACCCAGCGGCCAACCCACTCTGCGGCTCACCGGCGGCGCCCTGGCACGGTTGTGCGAACTGACGCCGACTGGCATGGCCGCCCAAATTCACCTGACGCTGACCGACGAACCTCCAACGGCTGAAGCTTTCGTTGTCATCAGCGTACACCCCATCGTCCCGACCGCCGAAACCGGCCAGCCCGATCCCACCCTCGCTCCGCCATGATGACGCCACATCGACCGCCCTCTTCCCAGCCCGGACCGCAAAAGACCGCCATGACCACGCCATCGCCGACCGCCCGCAAACAGGATTCCGGCAGCATCGCAGAGACCATCCGTACGGTCGCCTATGCCGTGGTCATTGCTTTTCTGGTGCGCACCTTCGCCTTTGAGCCGTTCAATATCCCATCTGGCTCCATGATCCCCACCCTGCTGGTCGGCGATTACCTGTTCGTTTCGAAATACTCGTACGGCTACAGCCGCCACACCGTCGCCTTCGGCTACCCGCTGTTCGATGGCCGTGTCCTCGATGCGGAGCCGGAACGCGGCGACGTGGTTGTCTTCAAGCTGCCGCGCGACGATCGAACCGACTACATCAAGCGCATCATCGGACTGCCCGGCGATCGCATCCAGGTGATCAACGGCATCCTCCACATCAATGGCAAGCCAGTAGGTCTGGAACGGGTCGAAGACTACGTGGTGCAGGATCGCTTCGGCCGGGAACGGCTGATCCCGCAATACCGGGAGACCCTGCCAGATGGGCGCAGTCATCTTATTCTCAAAGAGACCAGCCGCGGCCCATTCAACAACACGGATGTATACCGGGTGCCCGATGGTCATTACTTCGCCATGGGTGACAACCGCGACAACTCCCTGGACAGTCGCGTGCCATCCGAAGTTGGTTTCGTACCGAAGGAGAATCTGGTCGGCCGTGCCGAAATCCTGTTCTTCTCGCTCGCTGACGGGACTCATTTCTGGGAGGTTTGGCGCTGGCCTTGGGACATCCGGTTCTCGCGCCTTTTTTCCGGCGTTGAGTAGGCCGGGCGCGACAGCACCACAGGGACGAGGTCATGGCCAGCGATGCCGATGCCGCCCCCGGTCCCGACCGGCACCTAACCGCGGACGGAAACCCGGTCCTGGCCGATCTGGTGGACCTGACCAATACCATAGGCTACCGCTTTGCGGCGCCGTGGCGTCTGCAGGCTGCCCTCACCCATCCGAGCAGTGCCGGCAGCGACCGGCGTGGCGATACCCTGCAGAATGCCCTGGAATACGAACGTCTGGAGTTCCTAGGTGACCGGGTCCTGGGCTTGGTGGTGGCCGAGTGGTTGCTCGAGCGTTTTCCCAAAGAGCGGGAGGGCGACTTGGCGAAACGACACGCCGGTCTGGTGCGCCGCGAAGCCCTGGAACAGGTGGCGGCGACGCTTTCGCTCGGACGCTACCTGACCTTGTCGCGTGGCGAGGCGTCCAGCGGTGGCCGGCGTAATCGCACGATCTTGTCCGATGCCTGCGAGGCCCTGATCGGAGCGCTCTATCTGGACGGCGGGCTGGATGTGGCGCGCCGATTCATCCGCCGGTACTGGGTCGGTCTGATCGAAGGCACGACGGCACCGCCACGCGATGCCAAAACAATGCTGCAGGAATGGGCCCAAGGCCGCGGGGCGCCCTTGCCGGCCTACCGCGTCATCCGCCAGAGCGGGCCACCGCACGACCCGCAATTCGAGGTGAGCGTGGAGGTCTCCGAGCATGCGCCGGTCACCGGCCGCGGCAGCAGCCGACGCGGCGCCGAAAAAGCGGCAGCCCAGGCCATGTTGCGCACCATCGGAGTCGTCTGCGATGACTGAACCGGGGCCCCTGCCCGGGACTGGTGCCGATGCTGTCGCACCGGAGCCATCCGACCAGGCCACCCTGCGCCGGGCCGACCGGCTCGGCCGGTGTGGCTTCGTCGCGCTGGTTGGTGCACCCAATGCGGGCAAGTCGACACTTCTAAATGCGCTGATCGGCACCAAGCTGTCGATCGTCACCCCGAAGGTCCAGACGACTCGGCGCCGCATCCTCGGCATTACCATCCAGGGCGACACCCAATTGCTGTTCATCGACACACCAGGCATTTTCCACGCCAAGCAGCGTCTCGAACGGGCCATGGTGACCAGTGCTTGGCAGGGCGCGGGCGATGCCGATCTGGTGGTCCTGGTGGTGGATGTCACCCGCCGCGGCCAACCGGATGCAGAGACCCGCATGATCATGGAACGCCTGTCGCTCCAGCGGCGGCCATGCATTCTGGTGCTTAACAAAATCGACCGCATCCAACGCGACCGTTTGCTCCCATTGGCTGACCGGCTGAACCGCGACGGTCCCTTCAAGGACACCTTCATGATCTCCGCGGCGACCGGTGACGGCGTCGCGGACCTGCGTGACGCCTTGGCCACCCGCATGCCGGAGGGCCCCTGGCTCTACCCGAATGACGAGCTGACCGATGTCCCCATGCGCGTGCTCGCCGCAGACATCACACGCGAGAAACTGTTTTTGCAGCTCCGTCAGGAGCTACCCTACGCGGCCACCGTAGAGACCGAGAGCTGGAAGACCCAAACGGACGGCAGCCTATGCATAGCACAGGTGATCTTTCTGCAGCGTGGCGGTCAGAAGGCGATCGTGCTCGGAACCGGCGGCACACGCATCAAGGCAATTGGCGAAGCCGCCCGGAAAGACCTGGAGGCCTTCCTGGAAACCCGCGTGCACCTGACCCTCTTCGTTAAGGTCCGCGAGGATTGGACCGAAGACCCGGACCGCTACCGAGAGATGGGACTGGAGTTCCGCTCTTGACCAGCGGCCATCGCTCCCCCCTTGCGGCCGATCCGGAGTCGGCGCCATCGGCCAGCCGTGCTATCCCCTTGTCGCCCAGATAGACTCCGACCGCTTCCCCATTGCCGAACACCATAAATCAGGACACATCGCAGCACTCTTCCGCCTGCGCCCGCGACGCCACGGTGGGGAACAGTCGACGCACCGCACCGGCGCACCGGCGGCACGCCCAGAGGTCGACGATGCGACGTATGCACCGGTTGTTCTCCGGGCCGAACCCGGGTTGCGACCGGACGCGACCGAGCGGCTCGCCAACCGCGACCTCGGCGATGGAGCCATCGACGAGCCGGTTGACACCAAATCAGAAACGGCCGATGGCAGGCTCGGATTCCCTGTGCCGGTGGCTGACCTTCGTGCCGGTTGACCTCCTGCGCCTGCGGCATGGCCACGATCGCATCGGCAGCATCGGGCGGAATGGGCCGCACGCCGACGGTTCCAATGCTCCAGGTCAAGCCAGGACGGGAACCACCATGGCCACGGCGAAATCGCGCACGGAATGCGGACGCAGCACGTTCGGCGATTGGATACCGCCGGTCAATTTCTTCACGCGCTCGGACACGTAAAAGCCGAGCTCATTAATGGTGATCGCCCGGTCACCGGTGAGATCGGCACTGCCGTTCAACCCTTCCAACACTGCCTTGGTAAAGGCGCCGTTCTGCCACTGCGGACTTTCGAACGATTCCTGAATGCCGGTGGAGGAAGCGAAGACAACGACCCCGGTCTCGGCGCTGGCCAACTCCATGACCAAGCGATCCAAGTTGACGACGGCCCGCGGGATCATGGTGGACCCGACCAGCATATTGCCGGCATGGCACGTATCCAGAAAAGCAATCCGCCGGCCCGGCGTGGTGCCAAGGATTTGCACGAGGTCGGTGCCGCCCACTGCGGTCGCGCGCAACGCCCGAAGGTCACCGGTCTCCGGCAGGAAGTAGTAGCGGCCGTCGAAGTCGTTGATGCCATGGCCGGCCATGAACAGGATTGCCACGTCCTCCGCCGTTGGCGACCGGCGCAGCCATTCCAGGCCAGCCAGCACGTCGGCCCGCGTGATGGCACCTTGGTTGACCCTTTGAATCTGCACATCTCGGTACAGGCCGCCGACCTGCCGCGCCATCAGATCGGAAAAATCGTCGGCATCCTTGCGGGCGAATTGCAGCGTATTCTCCCCGCCGACATACCCGTTGGCGCCGACCGCCAAGACATACAGCATCGGCTTGGGCACACCGCTAATCACAGGCATGGCGGTGAATGGCGGATTGCCCTGGAACGCCAGCCGGGCGACCGGACTGGTCGCCATCGGTGTTTCCGCCACTAGTCCCAATTCCGTGGCGCCGCGCGGCGTGTCCAGCGTGATTTCGTGCACGCCACCCTCGCCGGCCGCCGGGACATCGAGCGGCGCGCCGGCAATGGGATTGCCATCGATGAACGCGCGCAGCCGCAGCACCGGGGTGCCGGACGGGGAGCGCAGCCGAAAACCAACGGTGACCGGACCACCGGACTGCACCGCACTGTCACGCGGCGTGACGATCGATACCACCGGCGGCAACTGACTGCGCAGCAGCAGCGCCGGGGCCGCAACCCCAAGGCTGCGGTCGATCTCCATCGGGCGGTAGAAGCGGTCGCGGAAGTGCGACAAGGGAAAGAAATCGCTGGCCTCGTCGGCCCGGCCATTGACGTGCCAGCCGGCCAAATCCTCGCTGCCAGGTATGGCGTCGTAATAGCCATCGGGAGTGAACAGAAGCCAGCGGCCACCGACCCGATCCAGCACCAAGGCCAGCACTTCCTGGCCATCACCCAAACGATACCAGCGCACCGTGCCGTCGTCACACGCCGCGACGGCGAAGCGGCCGTCGGTACCAATATTCACACCCCAGACGATCCCCGGCGCCGGACAACTCCAGAGCACCCGCCCCTGGGCGGAGAATAGCTGCAACGTCCAGTCGGAGCCGATCAGGAATCGCTCCCCATCCGGCGTGATGGCGAGACTACGGCAGATTTCCTGGTCGTGCACCTGGAGGGGAGTGCCGTTGAGACGGGGGTGGGTGGCATCTTGCCAGTCCTCGATCCGCAAACCGGGTGCCTCGGTGCGCGGCGGGGCTAGCCCGACGTCGTCCTCAAACGCCGCATCGTCAGCCGACACCACGCGCAGCAAGCGTCGGGTCAGGTCGAAATCGGCGAGCCGTGTCGCCGTCTCGTCCAGCGCCACGCGCAGCCTGTCGGTCCTGGCACCGACGGCAAAGGTCGTGCCCAGAGCCGCTCGAAAATCCGGCGCCGGGCTCGGTCCTTGCACAACCTTTTCACCCTTGTCGTCGAATGCGCCGAAGCCGGGGCCGGCCGCCCCATACATCACGCCGCTGCCCCCAAAGGTGCACAAGTCCATGATGGTGTTGGTCGCCGCAGGCAGGTCAACCACAGTGCCGCGACCACCGTCGCCCCACCGCCGCACCGGATAGGTGCCGTCCCCCAAATCGCTGCGCCCGCCCGCATAGAGGTAACGCCCGTCGCGCGACCAGGCCACGCTGGCCAAATCCCCGGAGGCCAAGCCCGTTGTATCCGGTGCGTACAGCTCACCGAGCCGGGCGGCGCCGAGAATGCTGACCACCGGACCATCGGCGTAGCCGACCGCGAGCCGGTCGCCATCGGCTGCGAAGGCAATGCCGAAGGGGCGGTTGCCCAGCGGAGCAAAAGCCCGGGCAAAACGACGGCCGGCCGGATCGTAGATACGTACGTAGCCATCGTAACTCGTCGTCGCCAGCGTTCCGGACCGGTCGAACGCGGCGCCGTAGCTGTCGCCACCATAATCATGGTCGGCCAGAATCTGATACCAGTCGGCGGTCCGCCACACCCGCACCCCGGCACCACCACCGAGGGTGCCGACCAATCGGGTGCCGTCGGGCGAGAAGCGCAGATGCAGAACCACGTTCTCCAGACCGCATAGACGCCCGGACATTTGGCCCGTGATGGGATCGAACAGATACACGCAATAGGTGCCGTCCCAGGCCGCACCGGTCCAACCGCCGGCGGCCACGACCCGAGCCGCCGGGTGCAACGCGACGGCAAAGATTCTCCCTTCGTCGCCGTCACCGATCGGTGGGCGCAGAATACGTACGAGGCTGGCGTCCGGCAGGCTCCATAGGTGGACCGTGCGATCGTCCGAGCCAGTCACGGCGATGCGCTGGGCCGCGTCGCAATCAATCCGCTTGATCGGCGCACTGTGCTGACCCAGATGCAAGCGCAGCAGCGGCAAATCGGGTGGCCCAACCAAGAGGCGACCGGTTGGTGACGTCATCGGCCGGCCCTCCGCCGCCGGAGTGGCCGGTGCGGCCACAGACCCGCTGACGGGGATGATGCGGCTGCGTGGTTCGGCCAGTCGCTGACGCGCCACGTTGCAGCTTGCCTGGGCACCATACGACCCCAATACGCCTCGAAGACTGCGACCCAACCGGCGAGCCGGGCCAATACGGCGCCCCGACCGACACTGACGGAAGAGACGGACCGAACCTCGGGAACGGCTCCCGTGCGTATGCCCGTTCGACCGGCGCACGTTTGCCGAGTTGCTGAAAAACCTCTCGTAAATCGGTCCTGTATGCAATGCAAGGCCAATCCGGGGCTAGTACCCTTTTGTACCGAGGAATTTCGACACACACAAGGCAGACGGTCGGCAGACGAGACAAGCGCCGCCATCGGTCCCGATTGCGTCCGTACCCAGTGCGGCCCCTGCGCTGCGGTGGTGACGACGCACCATCACCGACTGCAGCCCTGCAAAAAAATAGGATTTGAGCTCCCGATGGCTTGCGTACGATAAACGCGGCGCATCGAGACCGGAGATCGGCAGGGATCATGGGCTTTAACTGCGGCATCGTCGGCTTGCCCAATGTGGGGAAGTCAACGCTTTTCAATGCCCTAACCGCAACACAGGCGGCCGAGGCAGCCAATTTTCCGTTCTGCACCAAGGAACCGAACATTGGCCGTGTCGGCGTACCCGACGCGCGACTGGATCGGATTGCGGCCATTGCCAAGTCCGCCCGCATCGTGCCAACGCAGCTCGAATTCGTCGACATCGCCGGGCTGATCCGCGGCGCATCCAAGGGCGAAGGCTTGGGCAACCAGTTTCTCGGCAACATCCGCGAGGTGGACGCCATCGTCCATGTGCTGCGCTGCTTCGAGAACGGCGATGTGACCCATGTCGATGGGGCGGTCGATCCAATCCGCGACGCGGAGACGGTTGAGACCGAGTTGATGCTGGCCGACCTGGATAGCCTGGAGCGCCGCCTGGTGGCTGCGCAAAAACGACTTAAGGGTGGTGACCGCGAACTGAAGATGTCGGTGGATGCCATGGAGCGTGCCCTCAGTGCACTGCGGGACGGCAACCCGGCACGACTTATGTTGGTCCCCGAAGATCAACGCGACACATTCCGCCAACTGCAGCTACTGACCGCCAAGCCCGTGCTCTACGTAGCGAATGTGGACGAGCGCAACGCAGCCGGCGGCAACACTCTCTCGGAGCGGATCGCAACCAAGGCGGAAAGCGATAAAGCAGGCTTTGTGGTGATCTCGGCCGCAATCGAGTCTGAGGTGGCGCAACTGACGGATGCCGACGAGAAGCGGGAATTCCTGGGAGCCTTGGGCCTCAAAGAGGCCGGCCTCAATCGCGTGATCCGCGCAGGTTATGGATTATTGGACCTGATCACGTTCTTCACCGCTGGTCCCAAGGAAGCCAAGGCCTGGACGGTGCGACGCGACGCAACGGCCCCCGAGGCCGCCGGAGTCATCCACTCGGATTTCCAGCGTGGCTTCATCCGCGCCGAAACCATCGACTTTGACAGCTACGTGGCTCTGGGCGGCGAACAGGCCTGCCGGGAAGCCGGAAAGCTAAGGCAGGAAGGCAAAGACTACGTCGTGCAGGACGGCGACATCTTCCATTTCCGCTTCAACGTCTAAGTCTTTTAGAGGGGGTATGCCAGCTCCACGCCCGAGTCGTTGCGGTTTCATCATACAATTGGCTGTGACTTGTCTCCAAACTCCATGCGGGCTAATCCTTAAGAGCTAAGGCTTCGAACCAATACACCGGGGTTTTGCAAGCAACTGACTTTGTCAAGTCCGTCAGCCCAACAAAGGGCTGCGTCATTCTGTACATGGCATGGGATAAACGGTGTAGCAGCAGTGTAAGGCGTTGAAAGCGCCCTTTCGATCTGGCAAAAAAAAGGCCGCTTCGAGAGCGGCCTGAGTTTAGGGAGGAAACGCCCAAGAAGGGCGGAGCAGCAATCGCTTGCTGCATCGCAACAATCACACGGATCAGGCATCGTTGCAAGAGCGAACCGCGGCTGCATCACTGAGCCGCGGTTTCTTTTTGCGGTATGGGTTCTCAATGCAACGCAGTCTCCTGCGGAGTCCAGGTCTTTGACTGCGGATTGGTTACGGCAGCCATGCAACCGCATGATGTTACGAGGTTTCGAGGAATGTCGTTGTTGTTTTTCGGCTTCGGTCGGGCTTGGTTAGCCGCTATCACTTTTCTGTAAGATTCTCTGGTACAATTCACCAGATTTGTTGGACTCTCATCGGCTTGGCAGAGTCTAAGGTGTTCCGACTGCGGAAACCCTGGGATTCACGTTTCTGAATCGGAACGCGGACGTTTCGGGAAAAGCACGGCATCAAGTGGGGCCGTCACGACTCGAAAGGATATGCCATGGAGATTGGACCGCCCTCCCCCAGTTTCCGGGATAGCACCGTGGCCGGCCTCAAACGCGCCGCGGAACGGCAGACCGAGGCGGCTCAGCGCATCGCCACCGGCGATATCTCGGCCGAAGCGGCCGTCACCCTCAAGGCCGCGGAAACCCAGTACGTTGCAAACGCCAAACTAATCGATGCGGACCACCATCTGACCCTGCACCTGTTGGACGTGACCGCCTGAGGCTCGTTAAGGAATACACACGTCCGGATGGGCATCCTCCCGAAAGATGGGATTGGTGTGCCGGATCAAACGGGCCAGAACGGCCGCTAGAGCCAGCCCCTGATGCCAGCGCGGGCTTGGACGGCTCCACCCTGAGATTGGCCCGGAAACTCCTCCCCCCTTTACCATCTCGCTCGCTGCTGGAGTGTTATCCGCTCACACAGGCTCGCGGAAAGCGCTCCAGCCATTTTTTTTGGAGCAAACCGTCACATCCCAGATCGGATTAATCTGCTTGGGATCT
Source organism: Azospirillaceae bacterium (assembly GCA_028281465.1). GTDB lineage: Bacteria > Pseudomonadota > Alphaproteobacteria > Azospirillales > Azospirillaceae > JANQJV01. Next base: position 16,497 of record JANQJV010000150.1, read on the forward strand.
GCTCTAACAAGAAACGAACGGTGCCGTTGGGCAAACGGGTCCATCCGAGGAGGCCTTTGTGGGAGCGCCGACGCCTCGTCGGCCTCGTGTGCACGCCGGTGC
>JANQJV010000171.1 GCA_028281465.1 Azospirillaceae bacterium
TCAGACGGCATTGACTTCGAATGTCTTTTGCCAGGCTACTCGCTGTTGCGTACATAGGGTTGCGCGGCTATCGATTGCCGCTTAAGTCCGAATCATAAAACCCATGACATCCTCCGTCCATGAATGGCTTTGCTACAGTATATGGCGACCAAGGTCTTCAGTGCAAGATCGAATCGCGGGAGTGTCCTCGTTGAACTGCGAACAGGAACGGATGTTATTGCTGCTCAGACAATGGAGGGGAGGGTTGGGCTCAACATCTATCAGTTTGAAGTGTGATCCAGAGAGGTGGCAGTGGTAGACATCGTCGGAGTATCTTGAGGATCCGTCGGAGACCTCGGGTGAACCAGGATGTTCGTCCACGGGCAACTTTCTTCGGCTGAGATGCTATGCTTTTTTTTGCACGGCATGGCATGATTGGCTGCATCCCAATGGCCGGTGGAGACCGCCCAGTAGAGGGCAAGCGCCATCACGAGGATCAGTCGATCCAACCGGTCCGCGTATCGAATTTGAGTGTTTTCAATGCCGAAGCCGCGCGACTTGAAGTCGGAGAACATCGGTTCGATGCCCCACCGGTTACTGTATTCGAGAGTGCGCAGATATCCGGGCGGCTCGGACATGGCGATGATCCACGGTTCGGAGTGACCGGGATCATGGATGATGCCGATGTTGGTGCAGGCCTTCTTGGCCGTCAGTTTAACGCCCTCCAAAGCGAATATCCGATCCCTCGCACAAGCAGCTGTTGTTGTCTTCCCCGTCTCGTCAACAACAATGAGGTTGCCCTTCAGGCGCAACCGATAGTCCCAGCCGTGGTTCTGGCACCATCCGATCAGATCGGCGGTGCCGTAGAACCGATCTCCCAGGAGACGCGCCTTCGCGTTGGCGGGAAGCCATGGAACGACCGTCTCCAAGAGCGCCGTCTGTGTGTCGAAGCCGATGGCCCCTTCAGTCTCTTCGACCCGCCAAGCAAGCGGCAACGCCCGTTCTCCATAGTGCAGAGCCAGCATCAGCACTTGATGGCGATCGGAAACTTTCGATTGATCCAGGATCAGGTTAACCGGTTCTCCGTTGATCGCGGCACGACCCAGAACTTCGCGAACAAAGGGTTCCATCACATCGTCGCTGACAACCAGCGAATTGCCCAAGAAGCGCGTAATCCATTGGTAACGCATGTCTGTTCGATCCGCCTCCAACGGCAGTCCCGCTGCAAGCTCAACCAGGTTCGCGCTACGAACGTCCAACATCGTCGCCACAAGAAGCGCCAACTTGCCGCGTTGCGTCTTGCGCTGCTTAGGCAACCTCATCTTGAGGTCCGCGCCAATGCTCTCGGCAATTGTCGTAACGCCATCCATATCGTGTGTTCCGGTTCCGCCAGGGGCGGAATCCTTGAATCACACGCCGAATCCCAGGGTCAATACCCTTCCTGGTCAAACTGATGGATGGTGAGGTATTGGTGGGAGCTCCGCTCCTGCAGTTATTATGATGTCTTCGAACAAGACAAGTTGATATATACTGAGATTACCTGGACACCGAGTGTTTATCGCGACAAGGAAAAATTCCTCACCAATAACACAGCCTATATTTTGGGAAGTGCCAACCCATGGCTGATAGCCGTGCTGAATTCTCCAGCGATTTGGTGGTATGCCTGGAGACGGGCCGTGCATGGCTAAGATGAGGCCTTGCGATTGATTTTCTCATTCATGTCGACACTTCCGATCGCTTCGGCGAATGATGAAACAATAGCAACCGTGAGTGATATTGTATGTGATATAGAGACAAAGATGATGAGTTTAAGGTATGGTGAGGAAGATACGCACCGATGGCTGGCAATTGAACATGGTATCAGCACGCTTCCGCGCATTCTGCAATCCGTCGCGGACCTGAGCGAAGAGCAGTTTCTGACCGCAGCCCGGAAGGCCATCAAGCGCCGGCTGAGCCCGGCGGCGATGCGCAACCTGGCTGAAGGCTGGCGAGACACCATCGCCCCACTCCGGGCCGTCAAGGCCGAAATTGCCAACCACGAAAGAACTCTGGCGCGGCTGGTCGAAGAGGCTTATGGCCTGACGGATGAAGACCGCGCCCTGATGTGGCGCACCGCCCCGCCACGCATGCCACTTCCGCCACCAGCCGACGTCGCAGCCAAGGCAACGGACGACGACGAACCATGCCCGTGAACCAGCGCGTCCCTTTCACGCTGCGTGCCTTCGTTCCCGATGGTGATCCGGGCGGCATCCGCATCATCGATCGCATGAACTGGACCGGAAAGGGGATCGCATTTCCGCGGTCGGACTGGGAGCGGGTCAGACAGCGGCCGGAATTGCAAGGTCTTGGCATTTACATCCTGGTCGGACCGCCGGACGATGATGAGGAGACCGAGCTCGAACGGGTTTACATCGGCCAATCCGAAACCGTCGCTGAACATATCAGCAGGCACGATTCCACCAAATTCTTCTGGGATCGCGGCGTTGTGTTCGTATCGACCAATGTC
>JANQJV010000199.1 GCA_028281465.1 Azospirillaceae bacterium
GGAGCGCCGACGCCTCGTCGGCCTCGTGTGCACGCCGGTGCGGGGGCCGCCGTCGGATGGCCACAGCTCCGCGGACGGCGGACGGTGTCCGGTGTTCCCCCGCCGTGCGGGGTTGACGGGCTGGGCCGACGGGGCGTCGGCGCTCCGGGATAAAGCCACCGTTTCATTCATGGCGGGTCGGGCGGTAGCACGGTGTGGAACTAATGTGATTTTGGAACAAACCGTCGTCGCAGAGTGACTCAATCTGCTCGAGATTTTGCTCTGGCATTACTCGCCGGACAGCCAACGCCACGGCCAACCGGTCGCCGTCGGCGCCTCCTCCGGTGGATTGCCGGCGTCACTCGGTGCGCTGACCGGCATGACCGATGGTGGTGCAGCCGAACCGGAATCTGGGTGTGGCAAAACAATCTGGAGAGTCGGCGCCGGATCGGAGGCCGGCGTGCGTATCCAGTCCTCTGGCAGCCAACCGACCAGAAAACGACTCCAGGTCGGTGCCGTCTCAGCGTCGCCCTCGCCCATATCGCCAATCGGTTCCAGGGGAATCGCATTGACCAGATCGTGACCGCCATCGCCAATCGCCGACCACACCATCTCATGGCCGAAATAGGCCACCACCTTGGTCACCGCTTCCAACACCGCAATGGATCCGGCGGTACTCAAATCGCCCGTGAGAAGCCAGCTCAACAGCATGGTGTCCGCCGAGGCTAAGACCCGCCAGGATATTGTCTTCTGCAGCGCACGCAGCCAGGACGGATCGGTCGCATCCGGATCGATTTCCGCCAGGGCTCGGGCCTCCAGCAAATCGCTCTGGCTGCGGAACGCATCATCCGACAGGACACCCTGGTCGCGTAATGCACGAAGCCGCATCAGACGGTTGTCAATCAGACTGGGCACGGCACCGGTCAAAGCATCCCAGGGCATCGCAGGTGGACGACTGAGAACGGAGCGGCCACCCAGGCCAGCGACGACGGCGGAACGCACACCGGTGACCCATGCCACCAGTTGCGCGACGAACGCCGCACGCGGCGTGTCGGTACCGACGCGGTCGGGATGCCACACGCTGGCCTGCCAAGTATCGGCAGGTGCCGGTGTAAACCCGGCCTCAGCGGGGTTGAAATAATAGCGGACATCGAGAAAGGCACGACTGTCGGCTGCGACGATCCCGGCAACCAGCCAGGTCGCCGGCAGCACCAGACCGTGCCGACGCGCCAGCAACACCGTATCGCTCCACGCCTGAGCCGACGATAGGCCGACCACGGAGCGCACATGGCTGACAAAGGAGCAGTGTGCGGTGCCCATTGCCCCGTGCAGCACGGCATGGGACAAGCCCGGTCGCGCACAGGCGGCGGCGACATCCCAGCCACTATCCACATCAATGGTGTTTGTGCGGATCGCCACCATGGCCGGTATCCCATGACCGACCCGCTGCACGAGAATCACGGTTTGCACCGTACCGAACGCCTCACCGGTCTCGCTGTGCCGTTCCGTATGCCCGAGCCCGGTCACCTGCCATGTCCCGGCGGGTAGCGGCACGGGCTTCCCGGCGATCTCGATGGTGGTCTCGAACGACGGTCCAAGGCCATCGTCCGCCCCCAGTGCCGAGGAGGTTGGGATCAAGAGCGAACAGGCCAGCAAAAGGCCGGCTAAAACTGGAGCAAGTGTCTGCATGCGTCGGGAGCACGGATGGGGAACGGAAAACCACTGGGCGTGCCAGCGGTTATGGTCAGTCAAAGCCGGGTTGGCGTTGGCCATCCCGCTTGAGGTAGACCCAATAAACGACGACGAGCGCCAAAGCCAGACCGAACCAGGTCAAAGCATACCCCAAGTGGTTCTGCGGCAAGTCGACTCGGGTTTGCCCGGGCACTGGCAAACCGCTCGGCGGTGCCGGGCGCACGGCATCGACCACGACCGGCGCAAGAGAATCTGACTCGACGCCAACGGCCCGAGCCATTGCCGGCAGATCGAACCAAAACCAAAGATTGTCGGTCGGCTGATTGTCCGGCACAAAAGCACGCTGGGCACCAGGCAGACGGGCGATCCCTTCCACCGTGACCTCACCTGTGAGCTGGCCGTCGGCCCGTCGGTCCGATGCGCGCCGATCGAGCGGCACCCAGCCGCGGTTTACGAGGACCACGCCGGCACCATCAGCGCGAACCAAGGGGGTGATCACATGGATACCGGCACGTCCCTGATGGGTTCGGCCAGTGACGTGCAGCTCCCGTCCATGCAGGAAACGGCCGCGCACGCTGACACGCCGATAGTCCAAGGACGATGGCGTCCCGATCTGCGCCGGCAGGACCAAAGGAGGAGCGGTCATGCGTGCTTCCATATGCGCCACGAGCGCATTCTTCCAGTCACGCCGTTCCCATTGCCATATCCCCAGGCCGATCAACACGCTGAGGGCCGGCAGCATGGCCAACGTGAGCCAAACACGGGTCGGTGCGCGACGGAGACGGACAGTCACCCTTTCCCCCTTCACAATTGCTGACGGTACCGGGACGGCTCCATGACCCGGCTTGTCCGCCCCTGACATCCCCGGTATAGCATGGCTGCTCAAATCAATCGGTTGCAACCACCGGCTGTCGACCACAGTCCGGTGCGTTAAGGAGATGCCGTGATGCACAAAAGGGTTTGGGGCCCACGCCTCGGCACCCTCATGGCCGCCGCCATCGTCATGCTGACTGGATCATTGCATGCGGCTGACACCTTCACGAATGCCGATCGGGCGCGCGCCCTGGTGGACCGCTTTCATGCTGACCTGCTGGAAACCATGCGGAACGGAGACCAGCTCGGCTTCGACGGCCGGGTCAACCAACTGGCCCCGGCCGTTACCGAGGCCTTCAACTTGCCGTTCATGACCCGAATTGCGGTTGGGTTTCAATGGCGCCAACTCACGCCCGAAGAACGACACGCGGTGATGGATAGTTTCAGCGCTTTCACCGTGGCCAGCTATGCCCACAACTTCGCCTCCTATGCGGGGGAACGGTTCGATCTCGTGGACGTGGTGGCCGGGCGTGACGGCCGCTGGATTGTCAAGACCCAGTTGATACCCAGCAACAGCGAGCCGGTCGATCTGAACTATCTGACCCAGACCTTCGACGGCGACTGGCGCATCTTCGACGTGTTGTTGTCCGGCACAATCAGCGAACTCGCCAACCGGCGCTCGGAATTCGCCGGCGTGCTGCGGCGCGACGGGGTGGAGGGCCTGATCGCGTTGTTGGATGAGAAAGTCGCCGATTTCCGTGATGAGGAATAGAACGGTCAACCGGTTCGAGGATCGACCGATCGATCAGGACGCATCCCGACCGCACCAAGAACGGACACGGCAGGTCGCCACCGACAAAACTAAAGACGGCAGAACGGAAGAGGGCGTCCCAATGCGGGACGCCCTCCACCTTGAACAGACATTTCGGCGCCGTTGCTGGCACCACAGAGCCTATTGCAACAGGATCTGAGCCCGGCGATTGCTCGGTTCCCGCACGCCGTCCGGCGTTTCCACCAGCAGATCGGTCTCACCCAGACCATCGGTGAAGACCAGATCGCCGTCGACACCGTTGAACTCGAGCTCGCCCTTGACCGCGTTGGCGCGGCGGTTGGACAGGCCGAGATTGTAAGCGGCCGATCCGGAGGTGTCGGTGTGGCCAACCACTGACACACCGGTGCTGCCCAACTCCATGGCGCCATCGGCCGCCCGCGCGACGATGCCCGCCGCCTCCGGCGTGATTTCGGAGCTATCGAAATCGAAGAACACCAGGTATTCGGTCGGAACAATCGGCGCCGGCGCCGGTGGGGCTTCCACCGGGCAATCGAAGCTGCCGCTGTGGATGACATACAGGCCATCGCCATGGATGACCGGAATTTCATCGCCGTGGAAAACCGGGTTACAGATCACGCCCTCTTGGGCCGCGGCCGGCGCAACCGGCAACGCGAACGCCAAGGCAAGCGCACCGAGGATGGTAGAGGTGAACAGGGTAGCCTTCATCGTGGGTCTCCGAATGTCTACGAGAATCACAAAGTTAAGATGCCTGTGCCGATGGACGTGCCAGGACCGGTCTACCGGGCTGCGCCGCCCCGGTCGACGAGATACGGCGATCGCCCCATCATGCCCGCCGCCGTTGCCGACCGACGTGATCCACAAAGTCCGATCCGCCGCGATGAACCAGATCGGGCGCCCCGCTGCCGAATGTCCAATAGCTACCCGACAACGCGAAACAATGCCGGATCACACCACCCACACCGCGCGGGGCAGCCCCCTTGGACGCTGTGTGCCGAGACCGACAGCCCTACCGCCCATCGATGCCCTTGACACCTCCACTGACTGCGGAGGAAAAGTGAGGCTACCCGGCACCGGTTGGAGCGCTGGCTCCAGAACACACCACCGGAACACCCCCACTTCCTCCCCCTCGGCTCAACCGCCGTCGGTCTGCATCGACCCGCCAACCCGGCAAATGATCCATAGCGACGCCGTTTCACTCAATAATGACAGTACAGCACCCGGCATCCCGGTTGAATGGAGCCGCCTATACTTGACACTTTTACCCCACTTCTGTGGCGAGGTTGCCACAAAACCGGTGGTGTCTGTTGCCCCGATGTTGCTGCCACCTTCGCTTGTCTAGCAAGGGCCCGTGGTCGATCGACCAACCTGTTGTGTGCTTATCAGCACTCCGGAGCGCTGCCCCACGGGGGTGCTGCACTCCGGAGCCGACCAATGGGCCCAGTGTCGCCGAAACCCTTACTGCATTTCAGCGTAGGTGCCGTCGTTCCACTCGTAGAAGACGTAAGCGGTCTGCTCGATATCACCCTTTTCGTCGAATGACAGCGGGCCAATCACCGTGTCAAAGCTGTTGGCCTTGATGTCAGCGATCTTCCCATCCAGGTCCATGCCGGCGCGGCCAACCGCATCAACGAACACCTGCACCGCGGCATAGGTATAGAGCGTGTAGCCTTCCGGCTCATAGCCGCCGGCGCGGAAACGCTCGACGATCTCTGCCGCCGTTTCGAAATTGCGCGGATCGGGGCCGAACGTCATCAGCGTGCCTTCGCCAGCGTCACCGGTGATCGCCCAGTATTCATTGGTGACCAGGGCATCACCGGAGATGAGCTGGGTGTCCATGCCCTGTTCGCGCATCTGGCGCACCATCAGGCCGGCCTCGGTGTGATACCCGCCGACATACAGCACGTCGACCCGGGCTTCCTTGAGCTTGGAGACCAGGGCGGAATAGTCCTTTTCACCAGCGGTGTACGCTTCGTACAGGACTTCCTCGATGCCGAGCGCGTTCAATGCCGCCTTGGTCTCGTCGGCCAGGCCCTTGCCATAGGCGGTCTTATCGTGCACCACAGCAACACTGGCACCGGCGAAATTCTCGGCAATGTACGCACCTGCGACCATGCCCTGCTGGTCGTCACGGCCGCAGGTTCGGAAGACGTTGTCGAACCCCTGCTCGGTCAGGGTCGGGTTGGTTGACGCCGGAGAGATCTGGAGAATGCCCTCTTCATAGTAGACCGCGGAAGCCGGGATCGAAGAGCCGGAGCAGAAGTGGCCGGCGACGAACACCGCGCCTTCATTGACCATCTGGTTTGCCACGGCCACGGCTTGCTTGGGGTCGCAGGCATCGTCGCCGACCACCAGACGAACCGGCTCACCGTTCAGACCCCCGGCGGCATTGATGTCGGCGACCGCGAGTTCAGCACCGCGCTTCATCTGGTCGCCGAACGTCGCGTACTGACCCGTGATCGGACCGGCGACGCCGATAACGATCTCGGCCTGGGCAACCGTGGCACCAAGCAAGGCAACGGTTGCAGCCGTCGCAACGAGAGCGCTCTTGAAAGTCATTGGACTTGCTCCGTCTCTGTCGTCGTTGATTTCCCGTTTTCCCCGAAACCGGGATCCTCCCTCCGCCGGCACGGGGCAGCGTCCCGGCAAGGCCGCCACTCTATACCCGAAAATGACGACGACGGAAACGCCTGCCCCAAGGGTCGAGCAGGCTTTTCGCCAATTTGCTCACACATCCGCCGTGTCGGAGCGGGGCCGCCAGGTGAACGGCCCGGTGCGTTCGTAGAGCCACGGATACTGTGTGACCATGCGTCGGGCCCGGGTCAACGCATAGGAGATCCAGGCAATACCGAACAAGATCACGGCATGGATTAGATACCCCGACAAGGTGAGCAGCTCACCCTCGAACAAGGCATACAGCAAAAACCGGTCCGCCAGCCCGAGCAAGGCGCTGTAGATCACGACGAATCCCAACGGCTTCCAGCCGGTGGCCATGGCCTGCCCCATCAGGAAAGCGCAGCCCCCCATGAGGATGATCGTCAAACCGATGAACACCGGCAGCGTCGTACCCAGGATCAGTTCCATTGTGGCCCGTCCTTTTGCACCGGCACTCAGTGCCGGCCGCCCTCCAGATACGCGGCGCGAACCTCTTCATTGGCCAGAAGTTCGGCCCCGGTGCCGGTCAACTCGATCCGGCCATTGACCATGACATAGCCGCGGTGCGCCAGTTTCAGGGACAGGTGTGCGTTCTGCTCCACCATGAAGATGGTCACGCCACTGTCCCGGTTGATCTCTTCGACGACTCTGAAAATCTGCTTGACGATCATGGGTGCCAAGCCGAGCGACGGCTCGTCCAACAACAGTAACCGCGGACGGCTCATCAAGGCGCGGCCGATCGACAGCATTTGTTGCTCACCGCCGGACAACGTGCCGCCACGCTGGTCGGCGCGCTGTTTAAGAATCGGAAATAGGGTATAGACCCGCTCCAGGGAGTCGGCAAAGCCGCTCTTGTCCGCAGTCAAGGCCCCCAGTTGCAAGTTCTCGAACACCGTCATGCGAGGGAAAATGCGGCGGCCTTCCGGGGACTGCGCAATACCGAGACGAATGATCTCGAAAGTTGGGCGACGCGTGATCTCCACGCCGTCGAACCAAATGTGTCCGAACCGAGCCGGCGGGCGACCACATACTGTCATGAGCAAGGTGGTCTTGCCGGCACCATTGGCACCGATCAGAGTCACAATCTCACCCTGATGCACGTCAATGTCGACGCCCTTCAGCGCCTCGATGGCGCCATAGTAGGTGTGCACATCCGTGATCTTCAGCATGGCTCACGCGCTCCGGCGCCCGGCTTCGGCCCCCGCGACGCCGCGGTCCGCCTCATCCTCTTCTTCGCCCAGATAGGCGCGGATCACCGCCGGGTCGCGGCGGACGTCATCGGGCGGACCGTCGGCGATCTTGCGCCCGTAGTCGAGCACAACGACATGGTCAGAAATCCCCATGACCACGCTCATGTCGTGCTCGATCAACAACACGCCGATCCGGTGCTCATCCCGGATGAACTGCAGCAACCGGCTCAATTCATTGGATTCGCGCGGGTTGAGACCGGCCGCTGGTTCGTCGAGACACAGCATGGCCGGTTCGGTGCACATGGCCCGGGCGATCTCAAGCTTGCGTTGGGCGCCATAGGGCAGATTGCCGGCCTGCCAGTCGGCCACATCCACAAGGCCCATACGGTCGAGCCAATACCGTGCCAGATCAACCGATGCCCGCTCAGCCTTGCGGTAATTGGCGAGGCCGAGCAACCCGTAGATCGTAAACCCGGACGCCTTCATCAGCTTGTTGTGCTGGGCGACGATCAGGTTCTCCAGCACACTCATACCCGAAAAAAGCCGAATGTTCTGAAACGTTCGCGCCACCCGCGCCTTCTGCGCGATCTCATAGGCTTCCATGCGTTCCAGAAAGTAAGTCCGCTGCGGCAGATTGAGGGCTAGCTGGCCGACAGTGGGCGTATAGAAGCCGGTCATGCAGTTGAACACCGTCGTCTTGCCGGCCCCGTTTGGGCCGATGATGGCGGTGATCTGGCGGTCCATGGCCCGGAACGAAACGTCACTGACGGCAATGAGGCCGCCAAAGCGCATGGTCAGATGATCGACCTGCAACAGAGGCCTTTGGGAATCTCGCGCACTCATTGCCGCGCCTGCGCCTCCACGAGCTGCTGATGCGCACTCTTGCGTTTATGCAGGAAAATGGTCGGGTCCCGATGGGCCAAGAGGCCACGCGGCCGCCACAACATGATCAGCACCATACCGGCCCCGAATGCCAGCATGCGATATTGCTCCAACTCACGGAACCATTCTGGCAGGCCGATCAGCACCAGAGCGGCCACGACAACACCAACCTGACTGCCCATGCCGCCGAGCACGACGATCGACAGAATGATCGCCGACTCCAGGAAGGTGAAGCTTTCCGGACTGATAAAGCCCTGACGGGTGGCGAAAAACGCGCCGGCAAAACCGCCCCACATGGCGCTGATGGAGAACGCGGCGAGTTTGATCGAGACCCGATTGATGCCGAGCGAGGCACAGGCGATATCATCTTCGCGCAACGCTTCCCAAGCCCGACCCAAGGGCATTCTGCGGATGCGAATGGTGAAAAAGTTGACGACCAGCGCCAGCACCAAAATCAGGTAGTACAAGAAGATCATGCGGTGCAGCGTGCTGAAATCCAGATCGAACATGTGGTGGAATGCCACCTCGTCGCCACGCGGCCGGCGCGTGAATTCGGCCAGACCAAAGAAACTCGGGCGCGGGATACCGGAAATACCATCCGGCCCGCCGGTAAATTGATACCAGTTCAAAAGGATGACCCGAATGATCTCACCGAACCCCAGTGTCACGATGGCGAAATAATCACCGCGCAGCCGCAGCACCGGAAAGCCGAGCAGCAAGCCGGCCACTGCCGACAGCAGGCCGGCCAGGGGCAGGCAGAGCCAAAAACTCATGTCGAAATAGAACGCCAGCAAGGCATAGGAATACGCACCAACGGCGTAGAACGCGACGTAACCCAAATCGAGCAAGCCGGCCAGACCGACAATGATGTTCAGCCCCCACCCAAGCATGATGTAGGTGAGGATGAGGATGCCGATGTCGAGCAGGCGACGGTCGGCGAACGGCATCAGCGGTAACAGGATGGCGAACCCGATGGCCACAGGTCCGAGCCAGAAGGTGGCGTCCTGGATATGGGCGGCGAAACGGTCCCAGCGCTGTGTGCGTTCGGTTTGCGTCAAGTGCGAGCGTTGCGCATACAGTCTGAGGCCGGCCATGATGCCGATGACGACGCAGCCAACGACGCTGATCAGTTGCAACGCCATGGTCGGAAACGGCAACAAAGCGCTGACCGGCAAGCCAATCAGCGCCCCCGCCAACACCGGCAGCGAGAGACCCTGCCGGTTGAGCGAAAGGGCGAACCGGCCGAGCGCCACCAGAACCACGGAGACCGCGACTTCGATCAGGCGGGTTTCGATGGAGAGGCCGCCCAGGGCTTCGACCGTGCGGAATCCGACCAACGGAAGCGTGAACAGCAGCGCCACCGCCCCGCCAAGAAAACCGTCGTGCAACGCAATGGCCATAATGGGGGGGGCCGAGACGCTCCCCCGGGATGCGGACACCTGCGCACTCATCGGCTTAGACCTTCTCGATTTCCGGTCGACCGAACAACCCACTTGGCCGGAAGATCAGCACCAGAACGAGGATGGAGAACGCCGCGACGTCCTTGTATTCGATGGTGAAATAAGCCGACCAGAACGCTTCGATCAATCCGATCAGAAGGCCGCCCAGCATGGCGCCGGGGAGTGAGCCGATCCCTCCCAGCACGGCGGCGGTGAAGGCTTTGATGCCGGCCAGGAAGCCGATATAGAAATCGACCACCCCGTAATACATGGTGGTCATGACGCCAGCCACCCCTGCCAGGGCCGCCCCCATCACGAAGGTGAGGGAGATCGTGCGGTCGACGTCGACCCCAAGCAAACCAGCCATAACCTTGTCCTGCTCGCAGGCGCGCTGGCATCGCCCCAGTTCCGTCGTGGTGATCAACCGCCAGAACGCCACCATCAGGAACAACGTCAAGCAGATGATGATGATCTTCAGGTAGCTCACGTTGACGGCGAAACCGTCGGCACGTTCCATGATCACGAAGCCGCCCTCGATCACCGGCTGGATCGGTTTGACTCGGGCGCCTTGCACGAGCTGCACATAGTTCTGCAGGAAAATCGACATGCCGATCGCCGAGATCAGCGCAGCGAGGCGGAAGGACGCGCGCACCGGGCGGTAGGCCACGCGCTCAATGGTCCAGCCGTAGACACTGGTGAAGATCATGGCCATGGCCAGCACCACCAACACTGCCAGCGGGACCCAGGTGATCCCCAGGAGTCCCAGAATGGTGAAGCTGATCACAGCAACGAAGGCACCGATCATGTAAATCTCGCCGTGGGCGAAATTGATCATGCCGATGATTCCGTAAACCATGGTGTAACCAATCGCTATAAGGCCATAGATTGCCCCGAGCGTGAGACCATTAATGAGCTGGTCGACGAAGTATTCCATTCCAAGCCTGTTCGCGGGAGGTCGGACAAACCACCGGCGTCCATGCGCTGAGATAGCGCAAACACGTCAGTTGCCCGATAAAGGACGTTCGGGCGATAAGCGGCGGGACCACCCTTCCGGGGTGGCGGCAGGACGCTAGCTCGGAAACACGATTCCTTTAGTTAGCTTATTGAGCGTAGCCGAAACGCCCTCTGCGAGCAAGGATTTAACCAAGCCGAATGGTCGCATCACACACTGCTGCCAGCCGATCGGCAGCACAACGAACCGCCACCTCGGTCGCGCAGATCGATCAAACCGACCCGAACGGCTCGTTTGATCCGGTGTCCGAGAGTCCGCCGAGATTGACTATTCTGGAGGCGGCTCTTCTGGAGGCGGGGTGGCATTGGTGTGGGGATTGTTAGGACCGCCGGTCGCAGCAAGGGGCTGCGAGCAAAGGTGCCCCCAGCCATCGGCCGGCCCATGGCTCCGACAACCAGCGCGTCCGCATGCTGCGCCGTTGCTTGTCGGGGCGACGAGGCCGCACACCACAGCCGCCGAAGGATCGCGCTCCCCGCGCAATCGCCCCGAACCGACCAAGTTGGCGTGCCGGATCAGAGATCTGACGGCACGGCGACGCTGCTGGCAGCCAATTGCTCAGCAAGGCTGTGTTTGAGGCGCTCAAGCCCCTCGACACTGCTGGATTCCGCCCGGGCGACCAGAACATCCTGGGTGTTCGATGCACGCAACAACCACCAGCCGTCCGGCGATAAGACACGAACCCCATCGATATCAACGACCTGGAGTTTCGGGTCATCCGCCACGCGGGCCCGCACTTCCTCGACCACGGCGAATTTGCGTGCCTCATCGGTCTGGAGGCGAATCTCTGGTGTGTTGAACACAACTGGCAAACGCTCCCGAAGCGCTGCCAGAGGAATGCCGGATCGAGCCACCAGGTCGATCAGCCGCACAGCGCCATACAACGCGTCGTCGAAGCCATACCAGCGGTCATTGAAAAAGATGTGGCCGCTCATCTCGCCGGCGAGGGGCGCCCCGGTCTCGGCCATCTTGGCTTTCAGCAGCGAATGCCCCGTCTTCCACATCAGTGGTGTACCGCCCAGGCGCGTAACCTCGTCGAACAGAGTCTGACTCGCCTTGACGTCGGCGATCACCGTGGCCCCCGGCCGGTCCGCCAAGACCTCGCCGGCAAAGATGGCGACCAACTGGTCACCCCAAACAATCCGGCCAGTCCCGTCCACAGCACCGATGCGGTCACCATCGCCATCGAATGCGACACCGAGGTCGCATCCGTTCTCGCGGACCACCCGTTGCAAGTCGACAAGATTCTCGGGTACCGTCGGATCAGGGTGGTGATGGGGGAACCGACCATCAACCGCATCGTAGAGCAGGACATGCCGCCCCGGAAGGGCTGCGGTCAACCGTCCGAGAACGGCGGCGGTGGCCCCATTTCCAGCATCCCAAGCAACGGTCAGGCCAATGCCCCCCAGGTAATCCTGCTGCAAGCGCTCGATATAGGCCGACGACACATCCACCTGGCGCACCGACCCCGTGCCGTGCTCCCAGTCGCCCTGTGCCGCCAGGCGACCGAGGGTCTGAATATCGCGGCCGTAGAACGGTCCGCTGTTCAGCACCATCTTCACGCCATTGTAGTCGGGCGGGTTGTGCGAACCGGTGACGATGACGCCAGCGTCGGCATGGCGATACTTGACGGCGAAATACACCATCGGCGTCGGCCCTAGGCCATGCCGTTCGACATGGATGCCCGCCGAGACCAAGCCGTCCACCAGAGCCTGCTCGAGAACCGGCGAACTCAGGCGACCGTCGTAGCCGACACAGACTCGATAGCCGTTGCGCCGACGCACGACGGTGCCGAAGGCCGCACCGACGGCACGATAATCTGCCTCGGTCAACGTTTCCCCGACAATGCCGCGGATGTCGTATTCCCGCAAAATCGAGGCATGGAAGACGTGCTGGCGCGTCATGGCACACCTAGTCTTGTTCTGGCGTGGCGACGCCGGCCGGCCGGCCAATGGATGTGTACCGGAACCCGGCGGTTGCCATCTCCGGCGGTTTGTAAATGTTGCGCAAATCAACCATCACCGGAACCCGCAGCAGCGACTTCACTCGCTTCAAGTCGAGGGCCCGGAATTCGTTCCATTCCGTCATGATCGCCACCGCATCGGCCCCATCCAGGGGTTCATAGGCGTTCTGGCACCAGGTTACGCCTTGCAGCAACCGAGCGGCTTCGGCCATGCCGGCCGGATCGTAGGCTCGTACCTGGGCACCTCCGGCCTGTAGCGCGGGAATCACCTCCAGTGCCGGACTTTCGCGCATGTCGTCGGTGTTCGGCTTGAAGGTCACCCCGAGGATCGCGATCGTCTTGCCATCGACCGACCCGCCGCAGGCCGAGACGATTCGCTCGGCCATGCTTTGCTTGCGCAGCCGGTTGACGTCGACCACCGTCTCGACAATGCGCATGGGGGCTCCCGCGTCCTGCGCCGTCCGCACCAACGCCAAGGTATCCTTCGGGAAACAGGACCCACCATAGCCGGGCCCGGCGTGCAGGAATTTGCGCCCGATGCGACCATCCAGACCGATACCACGGGCCACGTCGTGCACATTGGCGTTGACCTGTTCACATAGGTCGGCGATCTCATTAATGAATGTAATCTTCGTGGCCAGAAAGGAATTGGCGGCGTATTTGATCAGTTCAGCGGTTTCCAGGGTGGTCACGACCACGGGCGTTTCGATCAGGTACAACGGGCGGTAAAGCTGACCCATCATCGCGCGGGCCCGCTCCGACTCCGTGCCGATGACAACCCGATCCGGACGCATGAAGTCGCTGATGGCCGAGCCTTCCCTCAGGAATTCGGGATTGGAACAGACGTCGAAATCGGCATCCGGACGAATGCCGCGGATGATGCGTTCGACTTCCCGACCGGTGCCGACCGGCACGGTGGATTTGGTCACGACCACGGTATAGCCATCAAAACCGCGGGCGATTTCCTCGGCGGCGCGGTACACGTAGCTCAAATCGGCGTGCCCGTCGCCCCGGCGGCTGGGCGTGCCGACGGCAATGAACACCGCATCCGCATCGCGCACCGCACTATTCAGGTCTCCGGTGAACGACAACCGTTCCGCACGGACGTTCTTTGAGACCAGGTCCTCCAGACCGGGCTCGTAGATCGGGATTTCGCCGCGCCGCAGGCGGGCAATCTTGGCCTCATCCTTATCGACACAGACCGTCGTGACCCCGAACTCGGAAAAGCAGGCGCCGGATACCAATCCGACATAGCCCGTTCCAACCATGCAGATCCGCATTGTCATCCCCCTGCCCGCCGTTTCCGCGGATTACTGCCCGCACGCGCGCCCGTATTGCCGCAAAAGCGTGCGCATATTGTCGGCCATGTCGGTGCGGGTTAGGGCGTGGGCGATCGAAGCCTCCAGGAATCCGATTTTACTGCCGCAGTCGAACCGTCGACCGTCAAATCGAAATCCGTGGAAAGGCTGCAAGCCGATGAGCTGCGCCATGGCATCGGTGAGCTGAATTTCGCCACCGGCACCCGGCCTGTGCCGCTCAAGATGTTTGAAGATATCCGGTTGCAGAATGTAGCGCCCGATGATGGCCAGAGTCGACGGAGCCTGGTCCGGGTTGGGTTTTTCAACCACTCCGGCGACGACGACGCTCCGGCCCTGATCCTGCGCAACATCAACGATGCCGTAGCGTTTCACCTGATCCCGCGGCACGTCAACCACAGCGACCATGTTGCCACCCACCTGCGCGTAGTGGGCAACCATCTGCTTCAGACAGGGTGTGTCGGAGAGGATAAAATCGTCCGGGAGGATAACGGCGAAAGGATCATCGCCGATCATCTCGCGGGCACACCAAACCGCGTGCCCAAGACCCAACGGCATGGTTTGGCGCGTGTAGAACAACCGTCCGGGTTCAATCTCGGTGTTGCGCGCCGCATCCAACGCTTCCAGATTGTGCCGAACCTCAAGGGTCTTGTTCAGCTCCATATCCGTGTCGAAGTGATCCTCGATGGCGCGCTTGCCGCGACCGGTGACGAAGACCATGTCCTCGATGCCGGCAGCCCGGGCTTCCTCCACCGCATGCTGGAGCAATGGCTTATCAACCAGCGGCAACATTTCTTTCGGAATGGCCTTGGTTGCGGGCAAGAAGCGCGTGCCGAGCCCGGCGACGGGAAAGATGGCTTTGCGAATCGGCTTGTTCATTCCGGGTTTGAAACTCTTGAAATCGGATAACCGATCCAACGGCATGGCGTGGACCGCTCGACACACCCGCGCTGCCCATCGGTCCGAGGCCAGCGCATCCACCATCTTACTGCAACAACCGGTCGCGCGCTTGGTTGATTTTCGCCGCCAAATAGGTTGAGCCGCCATGATCCGGATGAACCCGCTGCATGAGGCGGTGGTGGGCTTCCTTCACGGCCCGGGTCGACGCATCGGGTGTCACGTCCAAGATCAAACAGGCTTCGTCGAAGGACATGGACTCTGCCAGCGCCCCATTGCCGGAGCGTGCCGACGCCCGTGCCGCTGCGGCCTGCTCCTTCTCCCAGGCATCGGGAAATGTGCGGCGCAGCCAGGTTTCCAAGAGCTGCGCCGATTGTTGATCGGCCCGCTCGCACTCGCGTTGCAGACTCAACCCCTCATCAAACGACAAGGCCTTGAGTGGCTTGCCGCGCAACGGCCCTCGCAGGATGCGACCGCTCAGACTTCCCGAGTTGATATCCAGCTTCATAGTCAGGTAGCGGGTCTCGACCCGCGAAATCTGCTTGCGGCGCGGTTTCGGCGTCACCCATCGAATCAACCACTCAAAGCTGGGCAAACGAAGGCTGGGTGCCTTGCCGCCCAGATAGGAAGGAATCGATGGTTGCGATTTCAGTACCTTGTCTTCTTGCGCGACCACGATGCGCACAAGCACAACCGTTCCGGCCACCAGCGACATGCCGACGAAGGCGACGATCGAAAGAAAGAGATGGCCAAGCTCGTACAGGAAGTCGCCGAAAAATACGGCGACCCCAAACAGGAAAATGGCGAAGGCGTCCGTCACGACCGCTGGTTTGGCGAGGACGATACCTCGAACCAGCACCGCCGCAGCTATGACGAAGACCACACCGAGAATGATGGCCGGCAGCATTCGGACACGACCGTTTCGGCCTCAACACGCCGTCTGAGCGAGGTCTACCTGGTGGGTCAGCAGCCGCAGCACGCCATCGCCACGGGTACGGCTCAAGTCGCGTAACGCGCGACGGCCACCGGATGCGTAAACCGCCACCGCATTCAGCAACTCACGCAATTGGTCCGGGCTGGCCGCGTTAAAGGCCGCATAGGCACCGCCGCTGTGGCGCGCGATATCCTGATAGATGCCGCGTACCGTCTCGTCGGTGCCTTCCTGGAACATGAAGATCGGCACCCCAAGCAGACCGGCCTCACCCGCCAAGCGGAACAACTGTTCGCGGTTCTCCTCGACGCTGTCGCCGACGTAAACCAGTGCGCTGATCCGCGCCTCCCGGTGTTCGCGCAAGGCGTGTTTCAACACCCGCCGAATCTGGGTTTCACCGGCCAGGCACTCAACCGCACGCATCCACTTGACGATTTCCTCCGGATGGTTGGCCCAGGCACTCGGCGTGAACTCGCACAAGCCTCGGAAATACACAAGCTGAACCTCCAGTCCGCCAAAACTCGACGCACTGTTGAACATTTCCGCCTGGGTTTCGATCGCCCGCCGCCATGTTGCCTGGCGGCTGGCGGTGGCATCCATGCCGAAAATCAGTCGGCCGGTACCAAGGGACGGCATGCGGCTTTGCATGGCGCTGAGAAAAGTGTCAACCGACGGCCGGGAGGCGACGGCACGTTCACCAGCAGCAAAGAAACCGAACCGGCTGAGCGCCGTTCGGGTCGGCTCGGCTGCCACGTCCAGTCGGGCCGGCAGCCCAGCGACATCCGTCGCACGCCACTGCGCACCTGCGAATAGGGATTGCACGCCCTCGGCAACATCCTGCCACAACGCACTGATGGGGGTGGCCGTCTCCTTCACGGTCCAGCTCTTTTTCTGCATTGGTCCAGTCCTCGGATTCTTGTTGTGCGTTTTTTTTCCTGCGGTCGTTGGGGTCACCACGGGTGGGAGGCCGCAGATTGGTGCAACACCGAGAGTGCTGCTGCGAAGCGTGCACAGTAGCCGGTTTGGCCACAGTGCCCGCGTGGCATTTCGCCGCGATTCCCCGACCGTCTGCAAGAGAAAAAAACCGAAGTATTTTGCTTGTTCATCTAATGATCCGGCCGACCAGCGGCCCACGATGGGAAGTCCTTTCTTTAATTGGGGCTTTCTTGCCGGAACACCATCGCTGATCGATGGGTTGCGACCCATCACCACAACAACGGACGCCACACCTGGCACGCGGACAGCGGTCCTTCCGCCCAAAGCTATGGAGTCAATAGCAAATCGCGTGCGGCATTGATCTTGGCGGCCAAAAAACCCGACCCGCCGTGATCGGGGTGCACGGCCTGCATCAGGCGCCGATGCGCCTCCTTAACGGCCTCCGGCGACGCCCCGGGTTCAAGACCGAGGATGGAATAGGCTTGGGCCCTGGTCATCGGTCCGTCATCGCCCATCTGCGCCCCGGCGCCCGTGCCCGACTCCTGCTCCTCCCGCGCAGAACGCCACGACGAACCTTGCATACGGTCAAGCCACCCCTCCAGAAGCCGGGCCGACTGAGGGTCTTCGGTTTCAGCCAGGCGCAGGAGATCAAGCAGCTCGGCCAGACTCAAATCGACCAGAGAGCGACCAGCGTATGGCCCCGCTAGAATTTCCCCCTGCATGGCACCGCTGTCATGGTCCAAGCGCATATGCAGGATGCGGGTGCGCACCTCGGAGGTCTGTCCCGGTGTGGGTCGAGTGCGCCACGGCACCGGACCACCCGCATTGCGCCAGCGCCAGATCAGCATTGCGAGTGGCAACACGGTCGCCAGCACCAAACCGAGTCGCCCAGTCACCGCCAGAAAAAGGATGAGACCTATGCCAACCGTGATGGCCGCGGTCCGCACCACCCGCGCCAAAACACGTGGCGCCGTGGTCAGAAAGGCGCGCAAAAGACAGTACACGCCGGCCAGAACCGCGATCCCCAGAAGGAAGTATCCGAGCATGATGGTTTGCGCCGTCCCTTGAAATCTATCCCGTCCGGACCGTTCCGCCACCGTCTCGGCGGTGGGCAGGAACGTCAAGCACCCCACTTATTCTGCCTGACCCCGTGTGCCGACAAGCGGTGCTGAGTCGTTTGCCGCTCCCCTTGGTTCGCGGAAAATGCTCCCACTTCTTGTTTTTTCAGCAAATCGTCGCAGAACAAGACAATTGCTCGTGATTTGTCCAAAGCTGGTTTCCCACTCAGGGGATGCAGCCAGAACCGTGCTCGTTCTGTGTTCGACCGCATTTTCGGACCGCGAAACCATCCCCACTTCCACCGAAATGGGTTCTAACGCGAAGACGTCCCGGCGACCATGTAAGTCAGGCGCTGTACGGTGTCTCCCTTACCACGGCCATAGGCTTCCAGGGCGGGAACGCCACCCGCTGCAAACGCGGCGACCGCCCCTAAAAGCTGGCGCAACTGGTCGGCGCTATGCGCATCGAACGGACAATAAGCACCGTGGCTCAACCGGGCGACTTGCTCGAACGCCACCCGCGCGCCCGGTTCACCGCCTTCATGGAAGAGGAACACGGGGGTGCCAGCCAAACCGAGCTGGCCAGCCACATGACACAGATCGTCAACCGGTTCTTCCATGTGATCGCCGACAAAGACCACCGCATGGACCCTCTGGTGCGTGGTCTCCTTCAACGCGTGGCGCAAGACCCGCACGATCTGCGTGCGTCCACCCAGGCATGACACGGCCGTCATGCGCTGCAGCAAGGCCGTCGCATTGTTCACCCACCCGCTGCTCCGGCACTCCCTGAAGCCACGATAGTAAACGAGCTGAATCTCCAGCCCACCGAGCGCCTCACTGGCCAGGAACATCTCGCCTTGCAAGTCGCACGCCCGATCCCAGGTTGGCTGACGGCTGGCCGTCGCGTCCAGGGCGAACATCAACCGACCGCGACACCGCCCCATGTCGACCGGCGCCGGAACAGCGGCCATGTGCCGCAAGAACGCATCGACCGCATCCCTTTTGGTCCCAGCGCTCGGAACCGACTTTCCATCTGCCATGCTGCCGCCCACTCCTTCGCATACGGCACATCAGAAATGGGCCGGACCCTGGGTTTCGTCCAGCCGCAACAACCGTCCGCGCCGTCCCGGACGTGACCCTTAGGCAGGGCCCTGCAGGGTTTGTGCGTACAGCTCGATTCGGTGCAATTCACGAAGGCTCTGCTCCGCCAAGGGCGGAATCGTCGCCACCTCGCCGTGCACCACAGCCAACTCGATCTGCTCGCCGATCTCGGCCAGGGCCTGTGCGCCCAGAGTGCGCGCAGCCCCTGCCAGTTTGTGGGCGTTACGCCGCACAACCTCCCAAGTCCCGGTTTGGAGCGCGTTGTTGAGCTGACTCTGTATGTCAAGGTTGGCGTTGAGGAATTCGGCGATCAATTGCCGGATCAAGGCCGGATCGGAACCGAACAAGCTTTCGAGATAGGACCAATCGACCGGTTCCGCCATGGCCGGAAGAGATGCTGCCTGTACCATGGGCGGGACCACGACCGCGCCGAACGGCGGGCCGGGTAAGGGCACATATCGTTCGAGAATACGCTTCAGCTCAATGATACGCAGGGGCTTACTCAAAGTTTCGTCCATGCCGGAGGCAAGGCAGCGTTGCACATCGTCCTCCATCACATTGGCTGTGATAGCAACGATCGGCAGATGCAAACCGGTCTTGCTCTCTTCGGACCGGATTGCGCGCGACAGCGCATAGCCGTCCATCTCCGGCATCAGGCAGTCTGTCAACAGCAGGCCGAACCGCCTGTGCCGCAACAGCGCCAGCGCCTCCTTGCCATGGGTGGCCAACTCCGCTGCATAACCGAGCAGGGTGAGTTGGCGGTGCAAGACCTGCCGGTTGATGACGTGATCGTCGACGACCAGGATCAACCGGCCGGCCGCCTCCGCCTGTGTGACGGACGGCGCCACCGGCCCCGAGACGACGGTGGATACCAACGGTTCACCAGTCGGTTCTGCCTCCGCCGGTTGGCGCCCGAGGGCGGCCAGAATCGCGCGAACAAGCTGCGCGCGGCGTACCGGCATAGCCAAAGCGGACACGCGCTCAGACGCGGTCGCGGCCGGTGTCAGACACAGATGCACGACCGGCACCGACGCCGCGTTCGACAACAAAGCCCCTGCCGCCGTGCCCGCGGGGCCGGACAACACCACGACGACATTGGCCGCCGATGACATCCACCCAGGTGCCTCCGGACCAGTCCCAACGGCGAGACTGACCACGCTGACCTCAGCCGCTTCGGCCTCCAACAAACGCAACAGGGCGGTGACATGCGCCGGATCAGCCCCGTCATCGACCAATCGAATGCGGACGTTGGCCAATCGCGAGCCGATCTCCGGCGCTGGTACCCTGCCCAGCGTCAGCCGCACCCAGAATCGGGACCCAACACCGAGCGTGCTGTCGAGACCGATGTCGCCTCCCATCAACTCGGTGAGACGACGACAGATCGACAAGCCGAGCCCGGTGCCGCCATGCTGACGCATGGTCGCCGCATTCGCCTGCGTGAAGGGCTGGAACAACTTGCCCCGATCCTCCGGCGAAATGCCGATCCCCGTATCCGCGATGGACAGCACAACGGTGACCATGTCACCGCTGATCCGGTCCAGATCCGCACGGACGGTGACCGACCCGGCCGCTGTGAACTTGACCGCATTGCCGGCAATGTTGAACAAAATCTGACGCAACCGCACCGGATCGCCAAGCAGCCTCGTCGGTAAGGCCGGATCGACCCAGACCGCCATGAACAGGCCCTTCTTGCGTGCCTGTGGCGCCAGGGTCTCGCCAACACCCTCGACAATGCCCGCAAGCGACAAGGGGACCCGTTCCAACTCCAGACGTCCCGCCTCGATCTTGGAGAAGTCCAGGATATCGTTGATGATGGTGAGCAGGGCCGTCGCCGACTCCCGTACCACTGAGATCAATTCACGCTGTTCAGCGTTGAGCGAGGTGAATTCGAGCAGCTCCAACATGCCTTGAACGCCATTCATGGGCGTACGGATCTCGTGGCTCATGGTGGCCAGGAACAGCGACTTGGCTTGATTGGCCGCTTCCGCCTCGGCCCGCGCCGCTTCCGCCGCGCGGGTCGCCTCAGCCAACTCCCGAGTCCGCACCTGCACCTGTCGCTCCAGGTCGCGGTTGAGATCGCTGAGCGCTTCGTACAGGCAGACGTTGTCGTAGCCGATGGCGAGCTTGCTGCAAAAAACCTCTAGCAAACGGCGTTCGTCGTCTAACACCGGCTGACCACGTCGGATGACCAGAACGGACCGGCCGCCCGGTTCCGATCGCAACACGACGACGGCGTGGTGGAACGCGAATCGGCTGTTGCCGCTGCGAATCGATGCTTCCACATCCTGCCGTTCCGAGAGGGACAACATTTCGGCCGGCGGCCGGCCAGTGTTGGCCAGAAAAGCCCCCTTCGCGGCCAACACGGTGAACGCCTCGGGTTCGGCAGGATGACCGCTGCAGATCATCGACCCGTCCGGACCGTGCAGCATAAGATCGAGCTGTCTCAGTGTCTCGTCGACAAAGGCTTTGCTCGAACGACGATCCAGGAGGACCGACGATGCATTGAGAATTTTCTCCAAACCGATGCGATGTCGTTCGATCGATGAGATATCCTGGTAGCTGCGCAAGGCGGCGACGACGGATGTGAAGAGTTTCTGAGCCGTCAGCTCAGCCTTCGATTTGTAGTCGTTGATATCATAATTCAGAATCACATCGCGTTCTGGCGCCTGCCCCGGCTGACCGGTGCGCAGAATGATCCGGATACGTGTATTGCCCAATGTCTCACGGATGTATCGGACGAGGCGCAAACCGGCATCGTCGGACTCCATCACCACATCCAGCAGCACCACAGCGATTTCAGGATCTTGCTCCAGAATCGACCGGGCCTCACGACCCGACGCGGCGCTCAGAAACGTGACTGGGCGGTTCTGGAATGTGAAGCCACGCAGCACCATGCGGGTCGTGGCGTGGATAGCCTCATCATCATCAACAATCAAAATAGACCAAACGCCGCCACGTGAAGCAACGGATAATGAGTCATAATCATCCCGCACCTCACCATTTAGTACATCATCATCGACAAACAGAAGATCGTCATCACGACCCCCGGTCCGGTCCAATCGACCAACCGCAATCGCCGCCGTATCCGGTCGCGAATTGACAGGGAGCCATTCAGATGTCATGCCGTTCGACGGTCCCACGCGTCCACCTCACCCTCGATTCGGAATTGTCAACCGGCTACGGGACCATGCGGGGATGCCATAGCGCGATCCAATCCTTGCCAGGACGTTAAGGAAATCGCCAACCCACGTCGAGTGGTCGTATGCAATAAACCACCCGTCACGCGGATTCGTGACCGGCAGCGCGGAATTAAGGCTTGTTTCATAAACCGGAGTGCACGCACAGCTCACCCGTGGGCATCGGTTCACCGTGGTCGGACGCTCCGGTACACGGACCACCGGCGTCGGGTTTGAGCCGAACGGAATGGAAGACAGGCCGATGACCGATCAGGGCACAACCAATGGCGCACGGTCAGATGTCACCAAGACGGTGCGCGCCCTCCCCTATGGAGCCCATCACGGTCGCCTTGATCTGACCCGAGCGCTCCCCCTGGCAACACCGCTGTCTCTGCTGATCGACCCGGGCAATGCCTGCAACTTTCGGTGTTTCTTCTGTGCCACTGGACAGCGGGACCTTCTGGCTCAGGTGGGCCGGCCGAAAGGCCTGATGCCGGTCGCCCTGTTCGAGAAGATCATCGACGATCTGTCGATGTTTCCCAATCCGCTGAAATCGTTACATCTCTATAAAGATGGCGAACCCTTGGTGCATAAACACTTCACAGACTTGGTGCGCCATGCCAAGCAGGCCGGCGTGGCCTACCATGTGGAAACGACCAGCAACGGCGCCCTGCTCACCGCCGCCACAACGGAAGCAATCCTGGAAGCCGGGCTCGACGGCATTCGCATTTCCGTCTACGGCACCAACGATCGGGAGTACGCCGAAACCACGCGTTCCCCGATCGGCTATGACACGGTATTGACCAACGTGCGCTTTCTGGCGCGGCGGCGCGACGAAACCAGTGCTGGGCTGCACATCCACTGTAAGCTGCTGACCAAGAACCTGGATGCCACGGCACGCAGCCGGTTCTTAGAAGATTTTGGCCCTATCTCCGACAGTATCTTTGTGCACCCGGTGCATGGCCAATCTCTGGCATTGCCCGATTTCCAGAAGACACCAGACACTGAACGGCAGGTGTGTTCTGAGCCTTTCATAAAGTTGGCGATCAACTTCGACGGACAAGTCTCGGCATGCTGTGCTGATTGGGCCATGCGCGCGATTGTTGGCGACGTCAAGCAGCAATCCGTCCACGCTATCTGGAACGGTCCTGAGCTGCATAAGTTTCGAATGCTGCATTTGGCCGGCCGCCGGTTCGACCTGGATGCCTGCCGTTCCTGCTGCTATATCACCAGCCTGCCGGTTGAAAACAACCTGGATGCCGTCGCCAGGACATTAGCGAACCGCTATGCCGATGCCATGGCGGCAGACTAAGCCATGTCTTGAGGTGTGGTGATCTGCTGGCGCGACATGTCGGGGAACCAGAGCCTCTGGACAGCCTGCGCACCCAATGACCGTTAAGCTGGGCAGGCGATCCAATACGGGACGCCTTCCCTGCGGCCAGGAGGTCGGCGCACCGGGACCCAAACGACGCGCTGTCAAAAACCCCCAAAAAGCGGCTTTTTCTGCGTCTTCCAACGTCCGTGGGCACCCATGCAGCGGTTCGATAGTGTGATCATAGAGAGGTGAGAACGGACACCCAAACCCCACACCGTGTGCAGCCGCTCTCACACCGACCCCGAAGGCCGACCCCGAAGGCCGACCCCGAAGGCCGACCCCGAAGGCCGGCCCCGAAGGTTAAGACGCTGTCGCCTCACCCAGCCTCTCCACCATGCATCTGCTCCTGCTGATAGTTTTGCAAACCGACCCGTTGCACCAGTTCGATCTGCGTTTCTAGCCAGTCGATATGCTCCTCGGTTTCCTTCAAGATATGCTGAAAGACGTTTCGCGACTCGTAATCCGCAATCTGTTCGCAGTAGGCAATCGCATCAATCAAGCCGCTGCGATTGTTCATTTCTGCTGCTAAGTCGCATTCAAACATCTCGGGCACGGTTTCACCGATCTTCAGTTTGTGAATATCCTGAAGATTAGGCAGGCCCTCCAAAAACAGGATGCGCTCGATCAGGATATCGGCATGTTTCATCTCACCGATCGACTCTTGAAGAACATAGGCGCCGAGGCGGAGAAGCCCCCAATTCTGCAGCATGCGTGCATGCAAGAAATACTGATTTATCGATGTCAATTCATTAGTTAAAATCGTGTTGAGGTGACGAATAACTTGCGGATCACCTTTCATTGTGGCTGTCCTCCATGTGCCTGTTTCGGCGCTGCGCGCCGCTGGGAGCGATGTGACAAGTATAGGCCGCGCAGTACCGGGTGCAAACCCCACCGGGCACGACCTCGCGGTGGCGGTGCCGGTCAGCGACCCGCATCGCCACCGTCCGTCGGCTGCTCTTTGACGCGAGCGGCGTCCGTACCCTGCGCACCCTGCCGCAGGTCCGCGGCCGCCCGTGCCGCCGCCACCTTGGCAGCAATCATCTGATGCAAGCGGCTGCGATAGCCGTTGACGGCATCGGTCACCTCTTGTACCAGCTCTTCTGCTGCCCGCTCGGCCGCGGCAGCGCGTAACAAGCCATGCGCGATCTTGCGCAACTGCGCCAATTCGGCCGCCTGGATCGAGTCTGGACTCTTCAAGGCCCGATCGGCCAACACGGCCAACCTTTTGCATGCGGTTTCAATTTTGCCGTCGGTTTTGCCTGCCACCAACCGCTGGGTGAGATCGTCCAACACGGCCGGGATGCGGGCCAAATGCTCCACGGCCATGCGCTCGACCGGGCGTTGGCCAAGCCCAGGCAATGCGAACTCAACCAGAAAAGGAATCTGGAACGCATTGCGTACGACCTTCTGCTGGCGTAGGGCCTCCAGCGCCTGATCCGACAAATCTCGGATATTGATTTTGTCGTACTGTCCAATTGCTTTCAGGCGCAATGAGTTGGGTACATCGATCAAAGGAATCTGGGTGCCGCTGCGCGGCGATTTTCGCCGGTCCGGGCCAGTGTAATCGGCGGTTACGACGAATCTCTTGCGGTTTTCGATCAACCCGGTGATGCGATCTTGAACCTGGCGCGGCGCGGCAGGCTTGACGAGAAGATCGTCGGCGCCCGAATTGGCCACTTTAGACAGGATGCCGGTGGTCGGGTTCCAGGTGGTAACAACCAGACACACAAAGGGGTTGACCTGTCCCGGGTCGTTGCGCACCCAGCGGACGATCTGGAATGTCTCGCTACTACCATTCTCCGCATCCATGAGCACCAGATCCATTTGGCCTCGGGTCAAAACCTCCCGCAACGCGCCCGGTGCAGAAACCAAGGTAACCCGCTTGACCCGCATGCGCACCAGGATGTCGCGCAGCAAACGCGCCGTTCCTGGCTGCGGATCAGCGATCAGAACCTCAAGCTGGCTGAGATCGTAGTCGCTCATGGACCGTGGGACGCCGGATGGGGCTTCGAAAACAAAGGCCCGCACGCCAGGACCCGTGCCGGGTTCGGCCTACCGTGCGATCCCGCCTTGATGGCAAGGGTTAGCGGGTCAGCGCCCCATTTGCAACGGTGAGGCTCCACGACATTCGTCAGGTCCAGTTCCCTCGATGCACCCCCAACGCTATGCTAGTCTCCCTCCCTGTTGACGCACGCCGGCTACCATGAGCGAACCCGCCGAAATCTTCACCTATGCGCCCGATGAACTCATCTTCCGGCAGGGTGAACGGGGCGACTGTGCCTATCTCATCCGCGATGGCAAGGTGGACATCTCCGTCCTCAATCGGGGAGAGAGAGTGCTTGTGGCGACCCTTGGCGCCGGCGAAGTGTTCGGGGAACTGGCGCTCATCGATGGGTCGCCACGCAGTGCATCGGCGACCACCAGCAGCGGCTGTGAATTGGTCGTCATCACCGCCAGCGTTTTGGAACGAGAGCTGGACAAACTTGACCCTTTCATGCGCAGTTGGGTCCAGCACATGGCGGTGCTGATTCGCAAGACCCTCAAG
The DNA here is from genome assembly GCA_028281465.1 of Azospirillaceae bacterium. Taxonomy (GTDB): domain Bacteria; phylum Pseudomonadota; class Alphaproteobacteria; order Azospirillales; family Azospirillaceae; genus JANQJV01. Next base: position 25,748 of record JANQJV010000199.1, read on the forward strand.
CGCACACAGAACGTCCTTGGCCCTCCGCCCCTTTCCGCCTCAGGCCCATCCCTCGCCGCAGCCCCATTAAAAACGCGGCCCCTCAACGAGGTCGTGTGGACGCCACGGCAGCAGTTGCATGTTTTTGACCGGCGTGTCGTCGAACTTGGCGAGGTCATCTTCCAAGAGGGCGAACCGGGTTTCCGCGCCTATATCCTGCGTTCCGGCGAAGTTCAGATCACAAAGAAAATCAATGGTTTTCCGCGACCTTTGGCGCGCATCAAACCAAACCAGATCTTCGGCGAATTGGCCCTGATCGACGGCCGACCGCGGAGCGCTTCGGCCACGACGGTGCACCGCAGCGAGCTGCTCATCGTCGATGCCGGGCGCTTTCAGGAAAAACTGTCGAAACTCTCCAAATTCTCGCAGTACTGGATTCGCGCCTTGACTCGGCGTTTACGAGACGTGTCCGCTCGCATCGAAGACTGACGTCGGCTCACGGCCCCAACCACTCAAAAGCGCCGACTGTCGTCGAGTCGCCCCTCGGCGGCCGCAACCAGGGCGGTGACAATTCTAAGGTGTTCGGTGTCAAAACCCACCGATTCAGGCGCCAGATGACCAAACACCCAGATCTCCGGCGGTGTGGCATCAGCCAGAGCCCGCACGGTGATGGCAAGCGTGAAAATCAGCGCATCGGCTTCACACGAGAGCACGCCGTCCTGAACCGCGGCCTGGGGCAGATTGCGGACGTTCCCGAGAACCAACGCCGTACGATTGACGCATACCGTGGCCATCTCTCCCAGGAACAGCCGGGAGTATTGACCAACGGGCAGGGCAAGGTCATCCACCTGCAAGAAAAACCCCATCAGATCGCCTAGCGACCAAACCACATTGGCCCATGGAAACGGGCTTGCACCGATTTCCTCGTCCTGCAGAACATGGGAAGCAACGAAGCCGGCGTCGATCAAATGGCGGGCAATCTCGACGCGGTCAAACACCGGCTGTGGCGATCGGGCCAACAGGAAGGCTGCATCCGGGCCCGCTTCAGAACCGGGCGCGGGACCCAATCCACCTCCGTGCCGCGTGGCAGGCGGATCACCAACGCCCGACGCGAACGGATTCTGCTGCTCCGGCTCGCTGTGGTTGGCGAAACAGCGGTCCAGTGCCGCCAGTGCATCGGCCATATGCACCAGAGTGTAGCGCAAAGCCGTTTGGGCAGTCTCAATCAGCAGGCCATCACCCAAACGGACGGCTTCGGCCCAGTCAGGGTCGTACCCGAGCGGAATCTCGACGGCCGTACCATCGATGACCTGGGCCGCGACCACGCCGGTCCACACGTCGTCGACCCGCATCGTGACGGGATATTGCGTACCGATTTCGTCCAATGCCCAAGACGGATCGGACAATCCCAGACTGTAGCCCCAGTCGCCACGCACGACGATCAGCGTGGTGCCTGATTCGACAGGTCGTCCGACCGTACAATACGAGAAGCGCTCGTCGCGCATCACGGCGCCACCGGACCAACCGGCGACCGTGAACTCGGACTCGGGCAGGATCTGGGCAACCGCCGAGGCGGGCACGCCGGCATTCCCAAACCAACCTGCCACCAGTGCGGCCGCGCCGACCGTCACCCATCGCATCCCCATGCGGCACGCTCCCCCCGCCGAACGCTGTCACCCAACGGATTGAAATACCAGATACACCACCAGGCCAGCGTTGACGTTGAGTGTAATCGCCATTCCCGGCGCCCGGACATAAGGATGGATCAGATAGCCTAAGAAGAACAGGGCCCGCCCGACCACAAACGCCCACACCACGAGCGTGGTCAAGCCAAGACGCTGGTCCGGCAGCGTCATCGCAAAGGCAAAGAACAACGGCAAAAAGGCAATGCTCTGCTCTACCGTGTTCGCCAAAGCCCGCTGGAGAACACGAAACGACCGACTCTCCGGATCGTCGATCGGGTTAAAAGCGAGGTCGCGGCCCCGCCCAGCCGCGACCGCGAAGACCATCCCCAGAACCACGGCACCGATCCAGCCGGCCAAGCCTGCAGCATGCACCAGGCGATCGGTTCCCACGGGACCATCGAATGCGGGCATCGCCAGCCAGAACATGAGCCAGGCGATCACACTGACCGTCCCATTGACCACCACGGCGGCCAGGAGCAACCGGGATCGGCGGGTCATGGCATTGTGCCAAGATCAGGCCAGGCCAGCATGTCCGATGGCAAGGAATTTCTCGCGCCGCCGGATACGCAAGGTGGCACCGTCCTGACGCACCAGTGGCCCCAGCATCTCTTCCACGGCATCGCCCACCGCCTGAATGGTCAAGGCCGGGTCGCGGTGGGCGCCGCCGACCGGCTCGGACACGATGCCATCGATGACGCCCAATTCCTTGAGGTCCTGCGCGGTGAGACGGAGTGCGATCGCCGCTTCGCCCGCCAGGGCCCCATTGCGCCACAGAATAGAGGCGCAGCCCTCCGGCGAGATGACCGAATAGATCGCATGCTCCAACATCAACACCCGATCGGCCGTGGCGAGAGCGATGGCTCCGCCGGACCCCCCCTCGCCGATCACCACCGAAATCAAAGGTACCTTGATCCGCAGGCAGGTTTCGATGCAGCGGGCAATCGCCTCGGCTTGGCCACGTTGTTCGGCGCCAACTCCTGGATAGGCGCCCGCGGTATCCACCAGCGTCACCACCGGTAGCCGGAACCGATCGGCCAACAACATAAGCCGCGCAGCCTTGCGGTATCCCTCCGGCCGAGCCATGCCGAAATTGTGCGCGAGCCGCGACTCCGTATCCGAGCCCTTCTCCTGGCCAATGATGACAGCGGAATAGCCCCGGATTCGGCCCAATCCTCCAATAATGGCACGGTCTTCGGCAAAGTTGCGGTCACCGGCCAAAGGCGTAAAGTCCTCCACCAAGGTCGCCAAGTAATCGCAGAAATGCGGACGATTGGGGTGCCGCGCCACCTGGACCTTCTGTACCGGCATGAGTTTTGCGTAGGTCTGACGCAACAGCCGATCGGCCTTGCTCTCCAGCTTGCCGACCTCTTCCTGGATGTTGAGGTCACCATGATTGGTGAGCTGACGCAGTTCTTCGATCTTGCTTTCGAGTTCAGCGATCGGTTTTTCGAATTCGAGAAAGGTCAGCATGGCATTGGCGGCACGGCAACGGGGCGACGGACTGTTTTGACCGCCAGCTTTAGACGATCGCATGGCCGCATAAAAGTGAGAACCGTCATCCGATTGCGACACAGTGGCAGCGACACGAACGGCAGGTGAGGCTAGAACCGGTCAAACAGGTTCAAGGTCGGACTGGCCGAGTGCTCCTTCAGCACCGCATCGGACATTGCCGAAACCTCAAGCATCACGACCACATAGCCCCAGAGATTGGCCAGGTGGCGCAGCACCGCCTTGCTTTCCGCCGCATCCAGCAACTGCCCGTCGAGCACCCGATGATGCAGCATCAGCTTGCGATCGCCTTCAAGATCGACATCGATGATCTGGATATTCGGCTCCAGGCAGGATAGGTCGTGCTGCAGGGCCAGCGCGCGCCGGATGATGCGGTAGCCGCGTTCGTTGTGGATGCGGTCGACGCGCAAGTGTGGCAAATCAGTGTCGTCGCGCAGCTTGAACAACCGTAGCTTGCGAATCAGGGCCGGGCTGAGAAACTGCAATATGAAGCTCTCGTCACGGTAATTGGCCCAAGCATCCTTCAGTGTCTCCACTGGATCGCGGTTACCAGCGATATCGGGGAACCACGCGCGGTCCTCCTCGGTCGGCTCCAAGCACATGCGCTCAATATCCGACATCATGCCGAAACCGAGCGCATACGGATTGAGGCCACTGAAGCGTGGATCGTCGAAATCCGGCTGGAAAATCACGCTGGTGTGGCTATGCAGCAATTCCAGCATGGCCCCGTCGCTGATTTGTCCAGTTTCATGCAACCGGTTCATGATGTAATAGTGAACCCAAGTCGCACACCCTTCATTCATGACTTTGGTTTGCTTTTGTGGATAAAAGTACTGCGACACATGGCGCACAATCCGTATGATCTCACGCTGCCACTGCTCGAGTCGAGGCGCCTTCTTCTCCAGGAAGTACAGCAGGTTCTCTTCCGGCAACCCCAGCAGGGCGCGGCGTTCGCTGAGCGACTTGACCTCCTGTGTGGCGCCTGACGGTTTCGGCACCGTGCGCCAGAGGTCGTTGTACATTTTTTCCTGATATTCCAGGCGTTCGCGCTCGCGCTTTTGTTCGCGCGCCAGGTCTGGGTAGCGCCGCTTGGGATAGCGATGCACGCCATGGCCCATGAGCGCATGCGCGGCATCCAGCACATGTTCCACACGCTGCTGGCCGTAGCGTTCCTCGCATTGGGCAATAAAGCCCTTGGCAAAATCGAGATAATCCAGAATACCCCGCGCATCCGTCCATAGTTTAAAGAGGTGATTATTCTTGAAAAAATGGTTATGTCCGAATCCCGCATGCGCCATGACCAATGTCTGCATGGTCATGGTGTTTTCTTCCATGATGTAGCTAATGCACGGGCTCGAGTTGATCACGATCTCATAGGCCAGGCCGCGCAACCCGCGCCGATACAGGGCCTCATCGCGAGCGAAGCGCTTGCCGAAGGACCAATGCTTGTACATCAGCGGCATGCCGATGGACGAATACGCATCCAGCATCTGCTCAAAGGTGATGACTTCAATCTGATTGGGATAAAGGTCGAGCCTGAGGTCCTGTTCGCCGATGACCTCAATAGCGTCGTAGGCGCGCTGGATCTTATCGTAGTCCCAATCGGCGCCGTCGTAGATCAATTCGCCCATAAGCTCCCCGACTGCGTGCGCAGGTCAGGCGCGGCACCCCGTCCCGGCCGCCCCGTTGGATGACGCCGCGCCCCTCCCTAAGACCCCTACCTACGGAGAGAGTAAACACGCAAGCCCCGGTTCTCAAAGGGTCAGCCGTCCTGCGCCCGCGATTTCGAAGCGCGGCAGCATCCGTCACATCGCCTTGACCGAGGCTTGACTTGCCGCCGACACGGGCCGCGCCAAACTGACCGAATGGGGCAAGCTCCCCCTGGTTCCCACGAGACATGGAGGTGCTGAGCAAAATGGCAACGGCGACCCTGAACCGACGCCCAATATGGCAACACCTCGTTGGCGGCACGATCCTGTTCAGTGTGCTCGGCTTTCCCTCGCCAGCACTGGCGTTTCTGGAACGCTGGCTGGCACCCGACAAAAACCTCTGGGATGTCTGGATGGCCAACGACCCGGCGGCTTCCGGACAGATCGATCATAGGGCATGGGACGCCTTGCTCAAGACACACATCGTGCCGGGCACCGACGGCATTCACCGCTTCGCCTACGCAGACGTGACCACGGCGGACCACCGATCACTGACAGCTTATCTCGACCGCATGGCCAAGGTCAGCATTTCCCGCCACCGTCGCTCTGAACAGTTCGCCTACTGGGTCAATATCTACAATGCGCTGACGGTGAAACTCATCCTCGACCACTACCCAGTCGAGTCCATCCGATCCATCAACATTTCTCCAGGGCTGTTTTCTCTCGGCCCATGGGATAAAGCACTCATAACCATCGAAGACCGGTCGGTTACTCTGAATGACATCGAGCACCGGATTCTTCGACCGATTTGGAACGACCCACGCATCCATTATGCGGTCAACTGTGCGTCGATGGGCTGTCCGAATCTCCACAGCGAGGCTTTTACTGCCGATAACACCGAAGCGTTGCTGGAGCGGGGGGCCCGCGCCTATGTCAACCACCCGCGCGGCGTCCGCATTGCCGACGGCCAACTCCATGTCTCCAGCATCTACAACTGGTTCCGAGAAGATTTTGGTGGCAGCGAGCGCCGCATCATCGACCACCTCCGCCGCTACGCAAAACCCGACCTGAACGAACGTCTGGCCGATTTCCGGCGCATTGACCGCTTCGCCTACGACTGGAACCTCAATGACGTCGCAGCCGAACGCTGACACCGCGGCCCCAGACGCCTGCGGTCTTGGGTAGCCTTTGCACCAGCGTGGGTGATTGGTGATCCAACCTCGCCGTCTGGACAGTGTTTGCAAAGCGCCCAGCCAGATGTGATCAATCGGCATAAAAGACATCTATGTGGGTCCGACGTTGACGGTGAAAGCGATGCACGCCCGCCATCACGCAGCGACATGGATATCACACCGCCGATCGCGACGTGGCCGGGATGTCAGGAACAACACCTTCACTGCGCATCACGTCAATGAAGGTACGCAACAGGCCAGGTTCCAAATGATTACCAGCCATGTTGGCCATGACGACGAAGGCTTTTTCCGGTGCCATGCCAGACCGATACGGACGGTGGTCGGTGAGTGCCGAATAGACATCGGCAATAGCGGTCAAAACCGATGGGCTGTCGATCTGGCCGCCTTTCAGGCCGAACGGATATCCGGTGCCGTCCAGCTTTTCATGGTGCCGCTCACCGACCAGCACCAGGTCGTCTTCCACACAACCACTCATGCGCAAAAGACAGCCCGATTGCTCAGGATGCTGGCGCATGATCGTCCATTCTCGGTCGGTCAGTCTGGATGGTTTGTTGAGGATCGGTAACGGTGTACGGACCTTGCCGACATCGTGCAGCAGCCCAGCCTGGGCTAAACGTAGTGTATCGCTGCGACGCATTCCCAATCCTTGCGCAAAAACAGACAAAAAAGCACCAACCTTGAAGCTGTGCACGAACGTATAGTCGTCATGATCCTTCAAAGCCCTCAGCAGTTCCGGGATGCGCCGATTGGCAGCAATGTCAGCAATTGCCGAACTTGCATCACGGACCATGGTCATCGTCTCCGGCGTCACAGCACCACCATTCCGGAAGACCGCATCATGCAACGCTTTGCCTTTGGTCAATGCCAGACGTGGGCCATCCTCCAGAGTTTCCCAATACCGTTCCAAATGGTGCGACATTAGCTCCATGAACTGCGACACCACACGGGCCGAATTAATGGGCCGAGTCGCCACGGCCCCCACAGTGCCATCCCGTACACTGGTCACCGCTCTCTGGTCATTCTCATCGGCCACCATCAAGATCGGAATGCTCCGACTTTCCGGAATGTCGCGCGCGAAGGAGGCCACGTCGTAGCCATCGAGGCAATCGACGCGATCGCTGATAATGAGCGCCCCATATGGCTTCGTCTGCAAGAGGCTGAGACAAGCCCACCCGTCTGACACCACTGTCAGGTGTCCCAGGCCGGCTAAAACCTCTGACAATGCCAGTTGGTCTTCGGTGTGGGCGCTAGCCAGGAGAATCTCGTACATGGTCGAAACCGGCCGCTCTTGCTGTGACTCTGGTCGCAATGATCGGTTGCCAGAACACTCCAATTCTGCCTCCCGAAAACCCAGCTTCATACAATCTCCCCAAACCCTCTTATTTGCCTATGGCAACTGACTGCCCGGATAATGCGCTCAGTGAGCACAAATTGCGCCGCGAGCCGGGCGTTGATTCGCCACCGCATGGTCCTCTGTTCGGTATTCCACACCGCAGTCCAATGAACCCGTATCATATAATACCATCATCCATTCTCCAAGAGGTCGTCATACCGGCTCACCACACCGGCACCCGGACCACCCAGCCAAACCCGGCCAACTGGTCGGGCGCCCACAGTGTCCACCAAGCAGGCAGATGGAATGCCAGGCCACACCTCAACGATGAGCACCATCAGGAAACCAAGAGCAGCCAACGCAATGCCGCCCACGTCGGAGAACCGTCGGGGCAGGGCCAAGCCACCAAACTGTGACCCGTCAGCAGCATGGTCACGGTCACCACCATGGTCATCCGCCACCTTCCCCCCGAGGGAACAGTGTAGAGGATCATGCCAGTGGACAGGTCCTCAATGGATGTGGCCGAATACGGGGAAACATGGGGCGATCTCCTGGTCACACGCAACGGCCCCGAGACCGGGACGCAGGGCGAGCCAGTCCCTGCGTGCCTTGGGGAGGGAGGATAGATCGTGCCAAGCGGTGGGGTTCTGGATGGCCGTCGAGACCACCCCGACTCCGACGGGAAGGCTTTTTGTCGCCCAGACTGTCCTACCCGTCTGCCAAGACCGCGAGCAGCGCCGATTGGATGCACAGACTGATACCAACGGCCCGAAACAATGGCTGGTCCTCGGGTCGCCCTGTTTCGGAGCGCCGGCATCCGTGCCGGCTGGACCGCCGGCTTCCAGCCGGCCCGGACCACGCCCAGCAGCCGGCCGCCAAGATGGCGATGGCTGGTCCTCGGGCCGCCCTGTTTCGGAGCGCCGGCATCCGTGCCGGCTGGACCGCCGGCTTCCAGGCGGCCCGGACCACGCCCAGCGACCGGCCGCCAAGATGGCGG
>JANQJV010000377.1 GCA_028281465.1 Azospirillaceae bacterium
GCACCGGCGTGCACACGAGGCCGACGAGGCGTCGGCGCTCCCACAAAGGCCTCCCCGGATGGACCCGTTTGCCCACCGGCACCGTTCGTTTCTTGTTAGGCGGTTTGCGGTCACCGTCCGACCGGCAAGGTGTCGAGCCAGGCCAAAGCCAAATCGGTCCAGCCGGCCGGGATCGTATGTCCGCCGGAAAACAGAGCGAACGCCAAGAACGCGCCCGGATGACAGTCGGTCCAGGCGCGATACCAGAAGGGCCCGGAGGTGTCATATCGGTCCGGCGCGTCACCAGTGCAGCGATTGGCCCGGCGCAGCAACGCCAGCCCCTGCCCCAGATCACCCTGCTCGAGTATGCCGTTTCCAACCACCCGGCCTTCGATCGGCACGACACGGTCTTGCCACCCATGGGTGTGCAACAGTCGGATCGGTCCCGAACAGCGCTTTGGCAAGGGCCGCCACAGCAGGCCGGCGATGGGCAGATAGGCACGGAAGCTGTCCGGCGCATCGCAGGCGACACGCCAGGCCATCATGCCGCCGCCGGAAAAGCCGCCCAGCAGGAAGCGAGTCCGGTCGAGGTCGAAGCGCTCGGCGGCATCATCGGCGACGGCACGCAGGAACGTCCCGTCGTCGCGGAGATGCTCGGCGGCAAAGGAATTCCAACGATGACCGCCGCGTCCTTGGCCGCGCGGCTGGCCGGTCGGAGTAATGACGGCGAAGCCTGCGCGACGGAAGGCGTCGACCAGACCGCGGTCGCGCCGCTGCACCGCCCCTGACCCACCCCAGCCGTGCAGGAAGACCAGCGCTGCTCCGGTCGGGGTATCGGCGCGGTCGATGTGGTAGAGCCCCGTGTCCAGGATACACGCCGTCTTGCCGCCGCACCCGTGTGCCGACGCTCCCACCGTCACCACCAAGACCATCACGCCCCCGGCGAGACCGGCCGCCCATACTCTCCAAGCCCTGCGTCCGGTCACCCAATCGTTACCCGCTTGCACGTCTCCTCACCCTAGCGGCTTGTCGAGGGCACGGCGGACCGCAAACGCCAACTCTGTGGCGGTGTAGGGCTTGTGCAACAGAGTCCGGGCCAGATGGGCGAACAGGCGGGAATGGCCGTTGGCGGCGGTTTCGCGCCGCGGTGTATAGCCGGTGGTCAGCAGAACTTTGAGACCAGGACACCGGTCCACGGCACGTGCGGCCAGTTCGTAGCCATCGAGTGGGCCGGGCATGATGACATCGCTGAACAGAAGGTCGATGCTTTTGGCCGTATCGAGGCGTTGCAATGCGCTGTCTGTACTGCCGGCGGTGAGCACCTGATAGCCGAGCCGCTCCAGATGCGAGACCGCGATGTGCAGCAGGTCCGCCTCGTCATCCACAACCAGAATGGTTTCATGACCGCGCGGCACGTCGCCGTCGATGTGTTGCTGGTTTTGTTCGTCCGCCGTGGCCGTGTCCGCCCGCGGCAGGTACAGGTGCAGGCTGGTGCCGCGCCCGACCTCGGAGTAGATCGTGATGTGGCCGCCGGCACGCCGCACGAAGCCGAACACCATGCTCAGGCCCAGCCCGGCTCCCTCGCCCTTCTGCTTGGTGGAGAAGAACGGCTCGAATACCTTGTCGCGGAGCTCTGGCGGTATGCCGATGCCCGTGTCACCGACCGCGATCATCACGTGTTCGCCCGGCCGGCTGCCCGGGTTGCGCGCCACGTAGTCGGCATCCAGCACCTTGTTCGCGGTTTCGATGATCAGGCTGCCGCCGTCAGGCATGGCGTCGCGCCCATTCAAGGACAGGTTGAGGATGGCATCCTCCAGGTCACCCGGGTCGATGGCAACCGGCCACAGCGCATCGCTCAGATGCGTCTCCACGGTGATCGCCGGGGTCAGCGACCGGGTGATGAGCTCTTCCATGCCGCGAATGAACTCGTTGACACCGGTGATCACGGTGCCGCGCGGCGTGTTGCGCGAGAACCCGAGCAGCTTGCGGGTCAGCGACGCCCCGCGCCGGGCGCCCTTGAGCGCTGTCTCAATGCGCGTCAACGCCTGCGGCCGGTCGACCAGCAGGCGCTGCAGCAACTCCAGATTGCCGCTCACGATACCCAGGATGTTGTTGAAATCATGCGCGATACCGCCGCTTAGCTGGCCCACCGCCTCCATCTTCTGAACATGTTGCAGTTGCGCCTGCAGCCGTAGCCGTTCTCGCTCCGCCTCGCGTTGGCCGGTGATGTCGTTGGCCACGGCAAACAGGGTTCGATCTTCCATCGACGCGATCGCCGACCAAGCGAGCACCCGCCACGTGCCGTCCTTGTGCCGGAACCGAGCCTCAAAGGTGACGGGCGGGCCGCCCGCGTCGAGCGCTTCCAGGTCGGCCAGGGTGGCTTGGGCATCGTCCGGGTGCAGAAGATCAAGGAAACGCCTTCCTTCCATGTCCGCCGTGGCATAGCCCAAATGGCGTTCCCAGCCCTTGTTGACCCGCAACACCTGGCCGTCCAGGTCGGCGATCAGATGGAGGTTTAAGGGCTGCTCGAAGAAGCTATCGATGATCTCTTCAACCCGTTTACGCTCGGTAATGTCGTGGACCACCACGATGTGGTGACTCCGCACTTGATCGGGTTCGCGGGTTGCCGAGACGGTGAGGTCGACGCGCACCGGCACGCGGTTGCGCCCGGTCAGCCGGCATTCCAGATGGACCTCGTGGCCGGCGCCGGTGCGCAGGCGCCGCATGTGCGCCAGAAACGCCGGCATATCGATCGGATGCACCAGTGCCTGCAGCGTCAGAGTCGTCAGGTCGCTGGGATTCCGGTCGACCATGCTGCACAAGCGCTGGTTGACACGCATGAACCGCCCGTCGGCGCTGTCGACCAGGGCCACGCCCACGGCAGCCTGTTCGAAGATGGCGCGGAACCAGCGCTCGCGTTCGAGCACCTGCTGCACCAACGGGTTGCCCAAGGAGACGAAGGCGAGCGCACCGGCCAACAGAATCAATGTTCCGGCCGCTCCTGCGGTCAGGCCGGCCTCAATGAAGGGGGTGCGGATGTCGGCCATGTCGACCTTGGCCACCACACCGAAGTCGAGCACCGCCACCGGCTCGTAGGCGGCAAGAACCATGACGCCACGGTAGTCGGGGCCGACCACGGTACCGGACTTGCCATTCAGCGCCCGGCGCATGGGTTCCGCCAGGTCCGAAGCAAAAGGCACCGGCGCCGGTTCGTAGCGATCCCAGGCGCGTTGGCGCAGGAGGAAAACGATCCGGTCGTCGTCGCGTCGGGCCAGGGTGATTTCGCTGGTGCCGCTCCAGCGCGACAGGGCCTCGCGAATCTGGTGCACCGTAGCGGCCTTCGGCCCGCCCGGGAAAACGGATGCATGCCGGCGGTTGAAGCGCGCAACCGATTCCATCAGCCGGGCCTGGCTGTGCACCGTCTCCCTCAGCCGTTGCCGCTGTTCCTGGAAGGCGACCGAATACAGCAACACGAGCGTGGTGACCGCGGTCACCGCCACGGCACCGCTCATCACGGCCGTGAGGACGAGGCCACGCACGCGCAACCGACGCTCGGTGCTGCCTTGCACGCCACCCAGGAACACCTGCGAGATCGTGTTACCGACTCGGGTCAAGCGCCAGCACCCCAGCACACTCACCGCGAGCAGGAGCGTGGCGACCGCTGCCCAGCTCGCGGCGGCAACACCAAAGGCCGGTGTGCCGTTGCCACGCCATTTCTCTTCGGCTCGCCGATAGGCTTCGGTGCCCATGTAGTCATGGACTGCCGCGTCGAGGGTGGCGAGCAGATGCTGTGCGCTCTTGCGCACGGCCACGGCACGCTGGGCCGTCACCAAAGGCCGGTCGGCCACGGTCAGGCGATCGGAGATGCGGATATCCCGCGCCAAGTCCCAAATGTCCGGGGCGGGAGCCACGAGGGCATCGACGGCGCCAACGAGCAAGGCATCGAGCGCCATGTGCGGTGTGGCGAAGAGTCTTCGGTCGACAGCCGAATGAGCCTCGAGCAGACGTGCTCCAATGTCGGTGGCGACGCTGCCAACCGGTCGACCGGTCAGGTCTGCTAACCCGTCGACGGACCGATGTCCGGCGCGCTTGAACAAGACGACGTCGAATTCTTGAAGTGGGGTGGTGAAGGCGACGGAGGTCCTTAGATCTGCCTTTACCTCCATGATGGGGATGACGTCGACCGCACCGTTGCGCAGGGCCGCTTGGGCGTCGCGCCAAGTCTCGAATGTTTCGTACGTCACCGGCAACCCGGCGCGCAGGGCCACGGCATTGAACATGTCGACGGCAAAGCCGCCCACGGTGCCGTCGCTTTCGGTTCGATAAAGTGGCGCAAACTCTGTCGATACCGCCGCCACGATCGTCTCGGTCGGTCCCTCCGGCGTCTCGTCGTGGCCGAAAGCCGGCGACAACAGGCCAAACAACACCAGGAGGGCAAGACTCAACCGGAGGTTTGCTGACCTTGGGACGAAGGCGTTCACGGTCTGCTGCACCATGGAATGTCGACGTCGGTCGGCACTGTCAGGGCGCCGAGAGATCCGGGTCGGACATCACCAATCTGCTCAGTATCTCGCTTAAATCCTCCACTTGGATCGGTTTGGCCAACGTTGCCGCCACGGTCAGCGACCGCGCCGCCGCCAGGCGAGCGGCTGCCGACAGATAGACGTCCCCATAACCGCTCATCAGCACCAAGGTTGCCGTACAGCCCGTCTTGCTGAGCCAAATCAGCAGCTCCAAGCCATCCATGTCAGGCATGAAGATGTCCATGACGATGACGGCCGGCCGACACTGTGCCATGACCTCTTGGAAGGCGCTTCCGCTGCCGACGATGCGAACATCGAACCCAACGGATTCCGCAACAAATCCAACGACCTCAGCCATCTCTGGCTGATCATCGACCACAATCAAGATCGGCTTCGGCATCGCGACGATCCTTTCAGCGGGTCGTTTCCAGGCACCGGGAGCCCAAGGCGGTACGACTCCACAGTCGAGGATTTCGGTTATGTGTTCAACAGTATGTAGCGCACCGACTGCGATATGCCGACACAGTATCTGAGCGAAATGTACCGGCAAACCGACAAAACCCCTTTTCCGTCCGAACAGGGCGAGAGCGGCCGCGCATCGGCCGCGTGCGAGGGGCGCCGTCCGACCGGCGAGAGGGCGTCCTCCCTACCGCACCGGCTTCACCTCCGGCTGAATCAGGTTGAAGAGGGTGTGTGGATCGCGGCCGGCGAACAGAAACTTGATAACCATGGCTGCCGCGGCCTCCAGTTGATAGGCGTGGGTGTTGTCGCCGAGCTGCACGGGTTCGGCGCCGACGTCGCCGATCAAGGTGGCGAGAGTGCCGGCGACGCGGTCGGTCTCGGCGGTGAACAGCGTCACCATCTGCCGGCCGTCGTAGATCATGTTCGGGTCTTCCCACACTGCCACTTGGGCCATGTTGAAGGCCTTGCCGACCTCGGCATCTGGCAAGGCATCTTGGATCGCTTGGGTCAGCGAACGGCCATCTTCGCGCGTCGTCAGGAAGGTTTCGATGCTCACCGGATTGTTGATGTCGATCACCACCTTACCGGTGAAGGCCGGTGCACCGCCCGCCTGATCGATGGCGGTGAAGACATCCTGCCACCGCGTCGCCAAAACCACCACGTCGCCGAACGCCGCCGCCTGCGCTGCCGTGCCGGCCTGCACGCCGACGGCCGCTGCCGCCTTGGCCGTCTTGTCCGCATCGCGGCCGCTCAGCATGACCGCGTGTTTGCTGCGCCACTTGCCGGCCAGAGCCTGGGCCATGCCGCCCGCGCCGATGAACCCGATCTTCATGGGTCGTCTCCTGCTGCCTATGCATCGAACGGCCTGTCCGTTCGCTCGGCTTGAAGCTGGCGCCGCTCCGTGCATAACTCAAATCGATCTCCATGATCCAAGGCATAACCAGAATGGATCGATCGTCGGCGCCGAACCTCAACCTGTTGCGCACGCTGGACGCGCTGTTGGCGCACGGCAGCGTCACGGCGGCGGCCCGGCATCTGGGCCTGAGCCAACCGGCCTTGTCGGCCCAGCTCGCCCGGCTGCGCCGTCTGTTCGGCGACCCGCTGTTCGTCGCTTCCGGCCGGCACCTGGTGCCGACCAGCCGGGCCGAAGCCCTGCGCATCCCGCTGCGTCGCGGCTTACAGGCGCTGGAGGGGCTGGTCCGCACGCAAACCGTCTTCGACCCGGCCACGGCCTCCGGCACGCTCGGCATCGGCGGCACCGATTATGTGCACGCCGTGCTGGGTGGAGCGCTGATCGCCGGTGTCCGGGCCCAGGCACCCGGCCTCGCCGTCGCGCTGATGCCGTTCGTCGCCGATCGGGCTTGGGCCGAGCTGGAGAACGGCCGGTTGGATGCCGCCATCGTCACCAGTTTCGTCACTCTGGACGAGGCTCGGCGGCGGATGCTGTTCAGCGAGCGCTTCATCTTCGTCCAGCGCAAGGGCCATCCGCGCGGCCCGGCGCCGCCGGATCTGGACGCGTTCTGCACTCTGCCGCATGTGCTGGTGTCGCCCGAAGGTGGCGGATTCTTCGGTGCGGTCGACCGGGTGCTGGCGGACCTGGGGCGGTCGCGCGCCGTCGTGGTCTCCCTGCCCAGTTTCCTTTTGGCCCCGGCCATGCTCGCCGGCTCGGACCTGGTGTGCGTGCTGCCCGCCCGCCTGGCCAGCGCCCACACCGACCGGCTCGACCTGCTGCCGCTGCCGCTGCCGGTCCCCGGTTTCGATGTGCATCTGGTCTGGCACCCCCCCGCCGCCACGCCGACCCGGCCCACCAATGGATGCGCCGCCGGATCGCCGCCATGGCGTGCGATCCAGACGATTGAGGCGCGCTCTCCGTGCCGGCCCGTCGGGGCAGGCGGCGGGACAAACAGACCGTGGAACCGGAGACCCGTCGCGGGTACGGTGCCCAGATGAAAAACCCTGGTCCTCTATTCCAGCCGCTCCCCTTACCCTGTGGCGTGGTTCTCAAGAACCGCATCGCCAAGGCGGCGATGTCGGATTCCCTGGGCGATGGGCGCGGCGGCCCCACCGCGGCGCAAATGCGGCTCTATGAGCGATGGGCCGACGCTGGTGTCGCGCTCTCGATCATCGGCGAGGTGCAAGGCGATCCCCGCTTTGCAGAAAAGCCAGGCAATCTGGTGCTTGCGCCTGGTGCCGATGAAATGCGCTTGGCAGAATTGGCGAGGCGCGGCAGCGCCGGCGGCACAACGCTGTTGGTCCAGCTCGGCCATGCCGGCGCCTTGGCGCATCCGCCGATTGGCACGCCCAAGGGGCCGTCTGCGCTGGATCTCCCGGGCCTCACCTGCGCGGCCATGACGCGGCAGGACCTCGAAGCGCTGCCGGGGCAGTTCGCCCAAACCGCCGCGCATGCCCGCCGGCTCGGTTTCGGCGGGGTCGAACTGCATGCCGCGCACGGCTTCTTGCTCAGCCAGTTCCTGTCGCCGCTGTTCAACCGGCGGACCGATCGATGGGGCGGTTCGCTGGCCAACCGCATGCGCCTGGTGCTTGAGATCACCGATGCCATCCGCAAAGCCGTCGGCCCGCATTTTCCCGTCGCGATCAAGCTGAACGCCACCGATCAGCTCGAGGGCGGGCTGGACGAAGACGAGGCTCTGGACATCATCGCGGCCCTCGACGCGGTGGACCTGGACCTGATCGACATCAGCGGTGGCACCTATTTTCCGGGCGCACCGGCATCGTCCGACCGTAAGACCAACGGGCCATACTTCATCGATTTTGCCAAACGGGCACGGTCGAAGACCACCATCCCGCTGATGGTGACCGGTGGTTTCAAGCGGCGCAGCGAAGCGGTCGAGGCGGTCGAATGGGGGGCTGCCGACATCATCGGTCTCGCTCGGGCGCTGGCGCTCGATCCGGCGCTGCCTCGGCGGTGGCACTCGGCGGACGGCGGCGACCCGGAGTTCCCACGCTTCACCCCCGGCCCCGAGGGTGGCATCACCGCCTGGTACACCCTGCGGCTCACCGCGCTGGGCGAAGACCGAACGCCCGACGACACCGACGATCTGCACGCGGCGCTGGCGGCCTATGAAACCCGCGACCGAGAGCGGGTCCCGCACTGGACGCAACGATTTCCGATTCAAGGCCAGCGAACACTGGAGGATGCGCCGGTGCCGTTTGTCCCGGTGGTCGGCGGTGGCGCCGGGTGGCCGTGATCGTCGCCCGCGGAAGCGCCATCGGCTGCGTGCGGGCACGCCCTAAGAGACGGACGGGTTCTTTTGACGGAGGTGATCCATCGGTCGGAGCACGGGCGTGCCATCCCGGGACCGCCGACGCCCTGTCGGTGCTCCGAGATTGCGCGTATCGACCCCCGAGCGTTGGTTGCGAGGTTGCTTGGTGGACCTGAAGGTCCATCCGACAAAGACAGCGAGACGGGGCGATTTGCATTTTGGAAACAACAAACTAGCGCCCTAGCAAGCAAGCGCAGCAATACCCGTGGCAGGTCGCCGCCTGTGCACCGCCCAAGGGACCGGCCCGCCGCTCGTTCAACGGCGGGCCGGCCGCGTCTCTGCGACCATGCGACCGCGTGGTCGGATTGATCTGTGGTGTTCTTGGTCCAAAGGAGTGGGAACCGACAACACGCGTATGTCAGCACGAAGGCACCAAGACCTTGATGAAGAGTACGAAAAGTACGCCGCCACCGAGCCCAACACATTGGCCCGGTCTTTTCGACCCACTGCTCCCGCGGCGGGTCCGGGCTACTCCCGATCGACGTCTTCGTGCGCTTTGATACCCATGGCCCGCATTGACGACAGGTTCGGTTTCGGCGCTGAACGAGGAGCGCTGGCATCCCTGCCGGCTGGACCGCCGCCATCTTGGCGGCCGGCCGCTGGGCGTGG
>JANQJV010000412.1 GCA_028281465.1 Azospirillaceae bacterium
CGGCTGGACCGCCGCCATCTTGGCGGCCGGCTGCTGGGCGTGGTCCGGACCGGCTGGAAGCCGGCGGTCCAGCCGGCAAGGATGCCGGCGCTCCGAAACAGGGCGGCCCGAGGACCGGTCCTTGTTTCGGGCCGTTGGTATGACACCCGCCTTCCCTGACTGGGATGGGTTGCGCCCGTCTGCCCCAGCGCGCCGGTTGGCGGACGAGCCAACCACGCCAGGTGGCGTGGGAGGCGCACGCCGCACCTACCTGGCAGGGTGCGGGCGTTCGCCGAAGATGGCGGTACCAACGCGGACATGGGTGGCGCCGAAACGCACGGCGACATCGTAGTCGGCACTCATGCCCATGCTGAGCTGCGCCAGGCCTAGGCGCTGAGCCAGATCGGCGAGCAGAGCGAAATGCAGCGCTGGGTCCTCGTCGATCGGCGGAATGCACATCAAGCCAACCACTGGCAGACCCAGCCGGTCGCGGCAGTCGGTCAAGAACGCAGCAGTCTCAGCCGGGGCGATGCCGGCCTTCTGCGGCTCCTCGCCGGTGTTGACCTCGATGAATAGGTGCGGACAGTGGCCCACGCGGGCCGCTTCGGCCGCCAAGGCTTCGGCCAGACGGGGCCGGTCCAGAGTCTGGATGACATCGAACGACGCCACCGCCTCGCGCACCTTGTTGGTTTGCAGCGGTCCGATCAGGTGCAGGGCCATATCCGGGAAATCGGCGCGCAAAGCCGGCCACTTGGCTTTGGCCTCCTGCACCCGGTTCTCGCCGAAGCAACGGTGGCCGGCTTCGAGCGCCGGCCGAATGCGCTCGGCGCCATGGGTCTTACTGACCGCAACCAGAGTGACCGCGGCCGCAGCCCGCGGCGCTTGTGCCGCCGCCGTGATCTCGGCGCGCACCCGGGCAAGATTGGCGGCGACGTCCACAGGACCGGCCGGCGTGCCCAGGGCGGGTCCGTCGTCAGCCGGCATCGCCAAAGGCGGTGGTGGCAACCGTGCCGTCGGCGGCCACGGTGATGCGCTCGATCTTGGCCTGAGCATCGCGCAGCTTGGCCTCGCAATGCCGCTTCAGCCAAGTACCACGCTCGTACGCGGCGATGGACTCGTCCAACTTGCCACGGCCTTCTTCCAACTGGCGGACGATACGCTCCAGTTCGGCAAGCGCATCCTCAAAGCTCATGGCGGCAATCTCGGCCGGTGGAGCGGCCGTGTCGGTCGACGGGGCGGCGGCGGTCATGGGGCCATCATGAGTTCGCGGACATGGGCAGCCGAGCTCTTGGCCAACGCATCGAGATTATAGCCGCCTTCCAGCGTGGACACCACCCGGCTGCCACAATGCCGGCACGCCACGTCCAACAGTTTGCGCGTCGCCCAGGCATAGTCGTCTTCGGTCAGGTGCAGACTGGCCAGCGGATCGCGGGAATGGCCATCGAAGCCGGCGGAGATGAACAGCAGGTCGGGTGCGAAAGCCTCCAAGGCTGGCAACACGATATCGGTCATGCGGCCGCGGAACTCGGGCGAGCCGGCCATGGCCGGCAAGGGGGCGTTGACGATGTTGTTGCCGACACCGCGCTCATAGGCCGCTCCGGTGCCCGGATAGAGCGGCGATTGGTGCGTGGACGCATAAAACAGGTTCGGGTCGTTCTCAAACATGGCCTGGGTGCCGTTGCCATGGTGCACGTCGAAGTCGATCACGGCGATGCGCGTCAGGCCGTGCGCTTGCCGGGCGTGTTCGGCTCCCACCGCAACATTGTTGAACAGACAGAACCCCATGGCCTGGGACGGCATGGCATGGTGGCCGGGCGGGCGCACGGCGCAGAAGGCATTGCGCTTGCCGCCATTCCCCTCGAGCACGAAGTCGACAGCGGCGCACAGGGCGCCGGCGGCATGCAGGGCTGCTTCGCCCGAGGCCGGCGAAACGACGGTATCGGCATCCAGTCCGATGTGGCCGTCTTTCGGAATCGCCGCCAACACCCGGTCGACGTAATACGGGGTGTGGACCCGTGCGACCTGCTGTCTGCTCGCCAAAGGTGCTTCGTGACGCTCCAGAAGATGGAACTCCTCGCGCTCCAGGATGCCGAGCACGGCGCGCAGACGGTCGGCGCATTCCGGGTGGCCCCACCCGGTATCGTGGTCGACGCAGCGGGGGTGGCTGAACAGGGCCGTCAACATGGCCTATGCCCTTTCCTTCATCATGCGTTGCCTCCTTGCGGGGCCGTTCACCAGCGCCGCGCCGGTTCGGTATGCGCTGCCGCAGCCGCGCTTCCGACCGTCATCGCACATCATGGCGCGGTGGTCAGGCCTCTGTCTTTTGAATTTCAAAATGGAACTTGCCGTCCTGGATCTTGCTGGTCAGCAGTCGGTGCCCGGTGGCGTCGCAGAAGGCGGCGAAATCCCGCACCGACGCCGGGTCCGACGCGACCACCGCCAGGGTTTCGCCGGCCCCCAATGCCGTCAGACGCTTGCGCGCGCGCAACACCGGCAGGGGGCAGATCAGGCCCGTGGCATCCAGGGTGTGAGTGGCCATCGACCATGTTTCCCGTAGCGGAACCGCATCCCCTTCTGTATCTAAGGCAAAGCCTGCGAGACGCAAAGCGCTATCCGTTCATGAACCACCGTTTCGCCCTGAAGCGCCAGTTCCCAGATCGTCGCGGCGTGTCGCCGGTCGCCATGGAGGCGGCCCCCTCCCGCGCCGGAGCCAATGGGGCGGACGTTGCCGCGGCTTTGGGCACCCCCATCGATGTCGACGGGCTGCGCACCGGCCTGCCGCAGGCGGTGCGGCTGCTCAAGGCCATGGGCAACGAGCGCCGCCTTCTGGTGTTGTGCCATTTGGTGCCGGGGGAAAAATCGGTGGGCGAACTGGAGAGCTTGCTCGGCATCTCGCAATCCGCCCTGTCGCAGCACCTGGCCCGTCTGCGCCACGACGGCCTGGTGCAGACCCGCCGCGATGCCCAAACCATCTACTACTCGCTCGCAGGGTCCGAGGCCAAGGCGATCATGGCGACGCTGTACGGGCTCTATTGCCGACAATAGCCGCGAGCGTGGCCCGGTTTGGCGGCTGCCGTCGGTGTGCTTTGCGGATCACGGCGCGGTCGATGGGCGTGGATGCTCCCCCTTCGACCCATCGATCACGATGAATATCCCATTATGGACCTGAAATTTCCAGCCATCAACGAAATAGCGACTCGAATCACAGTGCCGTCAATATAATTTAATTAGAATGAAAACACGAATTATACTGCGTAACTGATCGTCGGTAGGACGCGCACGCCGTTCTGGACCATCACATCCTTGCTCGCGGAGATCGTGGTGCTGGCCGGCGGCCCCCCCCGGTGCCGCCCCGGCGCATGGGACGGCGACCGGCCTCGCGGGTTTCCATGCGGGCGTGCCGCACCCACTCACGACGCCGGGCCAACGCCTGGCGTTGGCTGGCCTTGGGACTCAGACCAACGGCCCGAAACACTGACCGGTCCTCGGGCCGCCCTGTTTCGGAGCGCCGGCATCCTTGCCGGCTGGACCGCCGGCTTCCAGCCGGCCCGAACCACGCCCAGCGGCCGGCCGCCAAGATGGCGGCGGTC
>JANQJV010000048.1 GCA_028281465.1 Azospirillaceae bacterium
CTTCTGGGGTTAAACTTAGGTAAAAAAATGAACAGCTAATAGTAATAAATAAAAGTTGAGGTGATGATAGGAACATAACATTAAGGACAATATGTGCACCAACCCCGCTCCGCGGCGGGAACACCGGATACCGTCCGCCGTCCACGGAGCTGTGGCCATCCGACGGCAGCCCCCGCACCGGCGTGCACACGAGGCCGACGAGGCGTCGGCGCTCCCACAAAGGTCTCCCCGGATGGACTCGTTTGTGCCCACCGGCACCGTCAGTTTCTTGTTAGCCATTTGACTTTTCAGCCGATTTTCACAGCAGTTTGACTCGGTCAACGCGGGATTGACTCTGGAACGGGAAGTGGGGCCGTCACGTCCACCGTCTTCGGCGAAGACCTTTCGGTTTTAGCCGGGTGCCGCTTGCTGCATCCATGGCGTCTGGGTACCGTGTTCGCCAACGAGGAGGGTGTCATGAACGGAAGGGCGGCAGGGTGCCGCTGTCAAAGAGGACCCCATTCCGGCTTTTTAGCATCGAGGAAACGGTCACCCGACCGGAGCACGTCTGGCCGTTCCTTGCATGGCATGGTGGGCACGTCGGACCGACGGTGATCGGCGGACATGGAAACAGACCTCGCCGCCGGGAGGATGGACTTGAAAGAGGCGTTTTGAAAAGAGGATGGATCCGTGTTGATTGAGGGTGCCGACGTCGAGGCTGCCGCCGCGCGTATTGCCGGCGATGTGCGTGCCACGCCGCTTATGGCCTCATCGCCTTTGCTGCCAGACCCGTGCGCGGGGTCTGCTGCGCTGCTCCTAAAACTGGAATCCCTGCAGGTCACTGGCTCATTCAAGGCTCGTGGGGCCATGAGCAAACTGCGTAGCCTGCCGCCGGAGCAACTCCGCCGGGGTGTCACCGCAGCGTCCGGTGGCAACCACGGCGTGGCGGTGGCCTATGCCGCTGCCCGGGCGGGTGTGCCGGCGACCATCTTCGTGCCGGAAACCGTCTCACCGCTGAAGGCCGAGAAGATCCGTCGGTGGGGGGCTGAACTGGTGGTGACCGGTACGGTGTGGGACGACACGAACCGGGCCGCTCTTGCCTTTGTCGAGGAGCACGGCGTCGCCTACTTCCACCCGTTCGGCGACCCAGCGGTGGTCGCCGGCCAGGGCACCATCGCCCGCGAAGTTCTGGACGCCGATCCTGCTGTGACCACCTTCATCGTCGCCATCGGTGGTGGCGGACTGATCTCGGGTATCGCCGTTGCCGCCAAAGCTGCCCGGCCCGATATCCGCATCATTGGCGTTGAGCCGGTCGGGGCCCCCACCTTGCACGCGAGCCGAGCCGCCGGTGCGGTCGTGACTTTGCCCGAGGTGACCACGGTGGTGCCGACCATGGCGGCAAAACGCACGGTCCCGGGCGTGTTCGAGATCGTCGAGCGCTTGGTCGACGACCTGGTCTTGGTGACCGACGACGATCTGCGCGCCGCCGCACGGCTGTTGTGGATGGAGTTAGGCTTGGCTGTCGATCTGAGCGGTGCCGCGGCGATTGCGGCCCTCATGGCTGGCCACATAACCATGCGCCCGAACGAGCGCCTGTGCGCTCTCATCTGCGGTGCCGGCCGCGATGTGATCGAGTAACACCAGGCGCGATCGAGGGACCGTCGGGTCCACGGCGCAAATCATTATAATTCAAATGTTTAAGTGTGACTAACGGCGATTGTCGACACCAAGATTGCGGTGACCGGGCATGGGGGCGCCCAAGTGGCGGACCAGTTCGCCATAGCCGGGACCGACTTTGGAGGCAGCGCACAGGCGCTCGCCGGTCGATAGGCGGTGGAGGGCGACCCCAGTGCCACTTTCGGTATAGCGCAGATCATGGCCGGCCAAGCCGTTCTGCACATCGGCCCAGGTCCGGGCCACCGGCACCACAGCAGCGACCGCTTCGGCCAGGCGCTCGAATTCTGCGCGGCTCAATCCGTCCAACGCCGCATCCGCTTCGGCGGCCGGCAGTGGACCGCGGTCGGCGCCATGCTCCTCAAGCACCGCAAGGAATGCTGCGCCGTACCGCGCCAGCTTGGTCTCGCCGACACCGGGGATGGTGTGCAAGGCCTCAAGCGAGCCGGGGCGGCGGCGCACCATTTCGTACAAAGTACTGTCCGGGAAGATGACGTAGGCCGGCACTTTGCCGGTCTCGGCCAGGCTCAACCGTAGTGTCTTCAACGCCGCCATCAACTCCTTGTCCGCTGGTTGCAGGGGTGTTTGGGGCAGTGCCGGTAAGCCGGATTTCTGTTTCTTCTTGCGCTCCGCCGTACCGCTGGCACCGTCCCACATGTCGCGGCGCATTTCGAAGCTGAGCCGGCCGCGCATCAGTTCGCGTCCCTGCCCGGTCATCAGCCAGCGGCCGCGTTCGACGATGTCCAGGTCAAGGTGTCCGGCCGCATAGAGTTGGCGAAAGATCGAACGCCATTGGTTGCGGTCGTGCTCATTGCCGACGCCGAAGGTCGGCAAGCGGTCGTGGCCGAAGCGCTGCACGGCGTCGGTCGCCTCGCCCAAAAGGATTGACACAAGGTGCTCGGTGCCGAACCGTTCCCCGGTGCGGGCGATCGCCGACAAGGCCTTGCGGCCGGCTGTCGTGCCGTCGACCGTCTCCACGCCTTTCAGACATAGATCGCAGTTGCCGCACGGGTCGGTCCGCTCGCCGAAATAGGCAAGCAAAATCTGGCGACGGCAGCGCGGTGCTTCGCACAACGCCATCAACGCGTTAAACCTTTGGCGTTCAATGCGTTTTTGTTCGTCCGGAATCTCGCTTTCGTCGATCTGGCGGCGGCGGCGCTGGATGTCGTCCATGCCATAGAGGGTGAGTGTTTCGGCGGGCAGGCCGTCGCGCCCGGCTCGGCCGATCTCCTGGTAATAGCTCTCGATGGTCTTCGGTAGATCGGCGTGCACGACGAACCGCACATCAGGCTTGTCGATGCCCATGCCGAAGGCGATGGTGGCGACGACGATGCAGCCGGGTTCCCGGCTGAATCGGGCTTGGTTCGTGCTGCGCACATCCGGCTCCAGGCCGGCATGATACGGGATGGCCGGCAGCCCCTGCTGCGAGAGGGTTTCGGCCAGGCTCTCGGTCTTCTTGCGGCTGCCGCAATAAATGATGCCGCTCTCGCCGCGGTGCCGATTGACGAAGCTTTGCACCTGGCGCCGGCCGTCGGATTTGGCGCTCATGGCCAAGGTCAGATTGGGCCGGTCGAACCCGGCGACATAAATCATGGGGTCGCGCGGGAACAGGCGGCCAGCGATGTCGGCACGGGTGGCGGCGTCGGCAGTGGCGGTGACAGCCATGATCGGCACGCCCGGCAGCCAGTCGCCCAGGTCTTGTAACGCCAGATACTCGGGGCGGAAGTCGTGACCCCATTGCGAGACGCAGTGCGCTTCGTCGATGGCGACCAGGCGCACGCCGGCTCCGCGTACCAACTCCAGCGTCGTCGGTTGCACCAGCCGTTCCGGCGCCAGATACAGCAGGCAAAGCTGGCCATCGCGCACGCCACGCCAGGTGGCTCGGTTCTCCTCGTCGTCGTTGCCCGAATTCAGGCTGCCCACGGGCACGCCCATCTCACGCAACTGCGCGACCTGATCGCGCATCAGGGCGATCAGCGGTGACACCACAACCGTAAGCCCGGGCCGGTACACGGCCGGCAATTGGTAGCACAAGGATTTGCCGCCGCCCGTGGGCATGATCGCCAAGACATCGCGGTCCGCCAACACCGCCTCGATCACCTGCTCCTGCCCAGGTCGGAAGCTGCGGAACCCGAACACCCGGGCAAGACACTCGAACAAGGCAGAATCGGTCAGCGGCACGGCCAGGGTGTCCGGCATCGGGAAGATCAACCAAGCCACACTTCCTCACAAAGCAGGGATCGCCGTCAAGCCAAGCCCGTCGTGTCGGTGTCGGATCGATCGGGTGCCCGGACCGGCTGAACACACACCCGTGGCCGGCACCGAGCAGCCCTGTCTGGCTGCCCGAACCGGCAGGACTGGGGTTCTGGTGCTGGCAGCTTTGGTGCCATCACTCCGGTGACGACGCATCATCACGTTGATGGACGCCAGGTGATGCCTTGGCTTTCCGAACCCGTTGGTTTCCAAGCAAAATCAGGCCGTAGAGAGCGGCCGTGATGACGGCAAAGGCGATCACCTGGTAGGGAGCGACCGGCTCCCTCAACACCAGAGCGGCCAGCACCATGGTCAGTGCCGGCGACGGCACGGTGATCGAGCTGGCCACCGAGACGGCAATATGGCGCATGGCGTAGAACCACAGGATCAGCTCCAGGTAATAGACCAAGCCCATCAAAACGGCGAATTTTTGCAGGTCGATCCGCATCGCTGTGTCGAGGATCGAGTCCGGTCCCGCGTGCACAAGGAGGGCCAGACAAAGGAAGACGGTCGATGTGACGACGCGGAACGACGTGACCTGGGCCGGGGTGATCGGCGTCGTGGTTAGGACCTCCCGAATGATCACGTGCGCCACACTCCACAGGAACGGCACCGCCACGGCGACCAGGAACCAGACCGACAGGCCGTCGAGGCGGAACGTGCCGCCGGTCATCAGAGACGTCAGGGCTGCAATCAGGACGCCGGTCAGAGCCAGTTCGGCAGCGCTCTTGTGTCGCTTGAGGAACACGCTTTCCCACAAGATGGCGAACAACGGATAGGCCTGAAGGGCGATTGCCGCGTTGACCGCGCCCGCCTTCTCCACCGCGAGCACATAACAATAGGTGGAGAGCCCGAAGATCGCGCCGGTGGCAATGATGATAAAGATCGTACGGCGCTGCGTCGTCGCAGGCAGATTTGCTGAGAAAATGCCCTTGGTCGAGGTGCCCAGTTCACCGAGCAAAAGGGGTAGCGAGAACACGACCTGCCAGGCCGAGAGAAAAAAGGCGAAGCTCAACGCATCGAAATCGGTCGGACGGCTGTTGGCAATGATCGGCATGGTGCCAAGGATGACCAGACATGAGCCGGCCATGGCCACGCCTTTGCCGAAGGATGGGGTGTTTGTTGGCACCGCGGCCATGGCAATCGCCTTTCAAAACGGAGTGCGCGCATCGATCGCGCTACGAGGCCGCTCAAATTGTCTTGATTGAGTTAGAAGATCAATCTAGATATTGTTCTCATGACAATGTGGCGACCCCAGCTTGAGCCCGGTGATGGCCCCAAATACCTGCTCATCGTCGATGCGATCGCGGCGAGTGTGGCCGATGGACGGCTGGTGGCCGGTGATCGTCTGCCGCCACAACGCGACTTGGCACATGACCTCGGTGTTTCGCTGAACACGGTCAGCCGTGCCTATACCACGGCGATCGAGCGAGGGTTTTTGGTCGGCGAAGTCGGCCGCGGCACCTACGTGCGCGGCAAAGAGTCGCCCATGTCGGGGCTGCCCGCGGAGCGACTAACCCGGCCACAAGCCGGACCGATCGATTTCTCGCGCAACCTGCCGGCGCCAGGACACGGGGCGGCCATGCTGGCAGATACCCTGACCGTATTGGCGCAGTCGCCCGATTTACCGGCGATCCTCGACTACCAAACCGGCGACGAACCGGGCCGCCATGCCCGGGCCGTGGTGGGATGGCTCGAGCGGATTGGCCTGTCGGTCGACCCAGAGACCATCGTGCTCACCTGTGGTGCCCAACACGCGCTCAATGTGGTGCTGTTTGCTTGTTTGCGTCCGGGCGACGTGTTGCTGTGCGAAGCGCTGACCTATCCGCCGGTCAAGCTGCTGGCGGAGCGCCTGGGCTTGCGGTTGGTGCCGGTCGCAATAGATACCGGCGGCATTGTACCAGAGGCACTAGAGGCGGCCTGCCGAACGCACGCCGCGGCTGGATTGTATTGCCTGCCAACGCTGCACACCCCGACAACCGCAACGCTGTCGGCGGATCGACGGGCCGCCGTGGCCGCCCTCGCCCGGCGCCATGACCTGCTGATCATCGAAGACGATGTGTTTGGCTTTTTGCCGCCGGAGCGTCCGGAACCCATTCGGTGCCATGCCCCAGAGCGCACGCTGTTCCTTTCCAGCGCTTCGAAGAGCCTGGCGCCCGGCCTGCGCATGGGTTGGATCGCCGCACCGCCGGAGCAGGTACGGGCGCTGCGGGCGGCGGTTAGCCTGTCCTGTTGGATGCCCCCGCCCCTGATGGCCGACATCACCTGTCGTTGGCTGGAAGACGGCACGGCCGACCGATTGAATCAGGCGCAGCGTACGGAGGCCGGTGTCCGCCAGACCTTGGCGCGCCGCCATTTGGGTGACGGTAGATTGGCGGCCGATCCGGCCGGTTTCCATGTTTTCCTGACGCTTCCGGATCACTGGTCGGCGGTCGCATTTCGGGTGGAAGCCGACCGCCAAGGCGTGCGGTTGGGCACGGCGGAGGAGTTCACCGTCCGCCCCGCCCCGGCTCCCAACGCCGTGCGCCTGTGCTTGAGCCACGAGGTCGACAGAGCGCGGGTTCAGCGTGGCTTGTCCATCCTTGCGGGGATCCTGGCATCCACGCTCGACAGCAGTGGCCTGATCATTTGACGGCGTGATGTCTTATGCGCCGTTACCGGTCCGTTCGAGCAAGCCTAGGTGGCCGTGGGCATCCGGTAGCTGATCTGGGATAGATGGTCAAAGAGGATCGCCGCCTCATCCTCCGGCAGTGACAGGAGAGGTGGCCGGGGGCGGCGCCAGGTGTCAGCACCGTGGATGCGTGCGGCCAGCGTTTTCAGCGCCGGGATCATGGGATGGGCCTGCACGGTCTTGCGGGTGCGCGTGATGGTTGCCTGCAGGCTGTCGGCCTCACCGCTGCCGGACCGGTGGGCGGTCACGACCTTTGCGATGGCGGCGACGTTAATGTTGCCTGTGGCGGTGATACAGCCCGCGCCGCCGGCGCGCAGGCCATCGAGGAGGAACACCTCCGAACCGGGGAACACCGAGAAGCCGGGGAAGGCATCGAGCAGGGCCTTGGTGTTGGCCCAGTCACCGGAGCTGTCCTTCAAGCCGACGACGGTATCGGGATAGGCCTTGATCAGCCGTTCGACCAGAGCCAAGGAGAAGCCGACGTGGGCAACCGGCGGAATGTGATACAGGTAGACCCGCAGCGCCGCAGCACCGACCTGCTCGATGGTTTCGGCCACCGCAGCGAAGACGCCATCGTCGCTGACACCCTTGTAAAAAAACGGCGGCAGCAGCAGCACGCCGGCGCAGCCGGCCGAGACGGCTGCCTGGGTCAGGCGCACGGACTCCGCCAACGCGCAGCACCCGGTCCCTGGCATGATGCGGCTGCCCGGGATGCCGGCCTCGGTGAGGGCGTGCAAGAGCGTGATCTTCTCGTCGGCGGACAGTGAGTTGCCCTCGCCGGTGGTGCCGAACGGCGCCAGAGCATCGGCGCCCTGGTCCAGCAGCCAGCGGCCGTGGGCGACGAAGGCGGCGGTGTCCGGCTGCAGCGCTCGGTCGAACGGCGTCAGGTTGGGCACCAGGACACCGGAAAACGGAACATCGGCCATCGGCAAAGCTCTCTTGACGGATCGGAAAAGGGCCAGAAACGGGACCGGTGACGCCGGCACCCCGTCTGAAATCGCCCCTTTGGATACGTTATACAATGTCGCGCGGCATCAAAGGGCGTCTTGGCGGGTTTCAGGGTCGGCGAAATCGGGTCTGGACACGGGACATTGGCGACGCTTTGCTCGGCAACCAATCGGATGCCGGACCGCCGGCTGGAAACGGGGAGAGAGTTTCCATGCGCGAACACACATACCCGGTGACGGTGGAGTGGACCGGCAACACGGGCGTCGGGACGCGGGATTACAGGTCCTTCGAGCGCAGCCACGTCATCCGTGCCGGCAGCAAGCCGGAGATTTCGGGGTCGTCCGACCCGGCGTTCCGCGGTGATGCCGCCCGCTGGAATCCGGAGGACCTGCTGGTCGGCGCCCTCGCCGCCTGCCACAAGCTGTGGTACCTGCACCTGTGCGCCACGGCAGGCATCGTGGTGACCGCCTATGTTGACGAGGCTACCGGCACCATGGTGGAAGGCGGCAGCGAACCCGGCCGTTTCACCGAGGTGGTGCTGCGCCCGCGGGTCACCATCACCGAGGCCGCCCGGGTCGAGGACGCCCAGGCATTGCATGCCAAAGCCCACGCCCGGTGCTTCATCGCCAATTCGGTCTCCTGCCCCGTGCGCCACGAGCCGGTGGTGACGGTGGCCGACGCCTGAGGCTCGGGCGCGCACCCGGCGGCCGGCTTGCGGCATCCCGCGCCGGCCCCCACATGCCCGACAGGCCTGGGGGAGACCATGCCATGAAAACGACGGTGCAGACGGAGGCGGCCCACGCCGCCGCGGCGCTGGAACAAGCCGGCTTCCGACCAACCGATCCGGTGCGCTTGGTCGTGGAACCGGCTGGACCGCGAAAGACATGGCGAGAGATCATTGAGGACGCGGAACGCGAAGCGCCGCTCGACGGCCTTTCGGATCTGGTTGTTGGCCACGTTCGCGCGTTCCGGGAGAGCTTCTCGGTCGATCCTGCCAGGAAGACTCGCGTGGATGGAGGTTCATGAATTACCTATATGATACAAATATTGTATCGTCTGTTTACGGCCCTGGGCATCCTTTGCACGATCACGTCTAATTGGCAGCCGGTAAGTGCCAAGATGGCGCAGTTTTCTCTGTTTCTTTTGTGACCTTGTTCGAGCTGCAGTACAGTCTGCACCATTCTCCGTCGAGTTTCTTGCCCCAGCTATCTCAGACCTTCCGCCTTGTGAGGGACAGTTTTGCGGTTGTCTCGGCATCCGCCGGTGTCGCTGAGATATTCGGGCGTCTCAAACATCAAATGCGCATCCACCACATCCAGTCCGATCGGGGGCATCGCCCAAATACGATGCCGATCTGATGATTGCGAGCTGCGCCATTGCCATCGATGCCGTGCTGATCAGCAACGATGCCCTGTTCGCGCGTCTGGGCGGCCTGCATCCGGGCTTCCGGCTTGAGAACTGGACGATCCCGCCGGCCCCGCCGGCATAGGTTTTTCACCGTGTGCTTCCCGTCTCATCGGCCTGCCGGGGCGAATGCGCCTCAGGGGGCCGGCACGGGAGCCGGGGTGCGGCGGACCACCGGTGGGATGCGGCGGTCGACGCGCAGGTGCGGGGTGAGCCAGAACTCGACCAGCATGATCGCCCGGGTCACGATGAAATTGAGCGAGAGATAGATGGCGCCGGCGATCAGGAACACTTCCACCGGCTGGTAGGTCGCGGAGATGATCTTCTTGGCGATGGCGGTGATTTCCAGGATGGTGATGGTCGAGGCGAGCGAGGTCGACTTCACCATGAGGATGATCTCGTTGCCGTAGGCCGGCAGCGCCTGGCGGATCGCGATGGGGAAGATCAGGCGCCGGAACGCCATGAACCCGGGCATGCCGATGGAGCGCGCCGCCTCGATCTGGCCCCAGGGCACCGACTGCAACCCGCCGCGGATGATCTGGCTGGTGTAGGCGGCCGTGTTCAGAGTCAAGGCCAGGATGGCGCAGAACCAGGACTCGCGGAACAGGAACCACAGGCCGACGGCCTGCAGTTCGGCGCGGAACTGGCCGGAACCATAGTAAATGAGGAAAATCTGCACCAACAGCGGCGTGGAGCGGAAGATGTAGACATAGCCGCTGGAGAGGGTCCGCACCGTCCCATTGTTGGACAGGTTGAGGAGTGCGATCGGCACCGCCAGGACGAAGCCGATGACCAGCGAACTGCCGGCCAGCAGCAGGGTTTCGTCGATCCCCTCGGCCAGCCGGGGCAGCGACTCCGCGATCAGCTCGAAATCCATTCAGGCGCTCCGCACACCGCGGTTGGCCCAGGCCTCCGCCCGCAAGAACACCCGCTGCGACAGCCAGGCCAAGACCAGGAAGATCAGAAAGGCGGTGATGAAGAAGGTGAACGGCTGCTTGGTCGAGCCGGAGCCGAGGGCGGCCGTGCGCATGATCTCGACCAGACCGACGATGGAGATCAGCGAGGTGTCCTTGAGCGCGAATTGCCAGACATTGCCGAGGCCCGGCAGGGCATAGCGCGCCGACTGCGGCACCAGGATGCGCCAGAAGCGCTGACCCTGGTTCATGCCGATGGCGCGCGCTGCTTCGATCTGGCCGCGCGGGATGGCCAACACGGCACCGCGGATCACCTCGGTGGAATAGGCCCCGGCGCTCAGGCCGATGCACAGGGTGCCGACGCCGAACACCGGCAGATCGATGTAGCCATCGTAACCGAACAGCCCGAGCGCGATGGTTTGCAACAACTGGCCGCCGCCGAAGAAAATCAGATAGATGACCAACAGTTCCGGGATGCCGCGCAGGATCGTGGTGTAGACGTCGGCGACCGCCCGCAGCAGCAGGTTTGACGACAGTTTGAACGCGGCGAAGATCGTGCCGAACACCAGGCTGAGCAGAAAGGCGCAGGTGGCCACGGCGAAGGTCATGAGTGCACCGCGGGCAAACTCGTCGCCCCAACCGGCATCACCCCACCCGAGATAGGACAATTCCATGCATGCGGTCCTGCGCGCCCCCGGCCCTCACAGGGGCGGGGCGGCCGCCGCCATGCCCCAGGGGCGGGCGCGGCGGCGGCCGTTGGCCTCATTCGGTCGGCGAGATGTCGGTGCCGAACCACTCGGTGGCCATGGCGCTGAGCGTGCCATCGGCGATCATGGTGTCGATGGCGGCATTGAACCGGTCGCGCAGTTCGGTGTCTTCCTGGCGCAGGCCGACCGCGACGCCGCGGCCGAGCGGGCCACCGGTCATCTTCGGCCCGATGACGGCTATGTCGTCGCCTTGCTCCAGGATCGGCCGCAGGTAGGTCATGGAGGTGTAGCCCGCGTCGATGCGACCCGCCTCCAGGTCCAGGATCATGTTGTCCATGGTGTCGTAGGACTTCAGATCGATCTCCGGCATGAACTCCGTCATGAAGGCTTCATGGGTGGTCGAGGTCTGCACGCCCACGGTCAGGCCGTTCAGCACACCCTTCATCGCGTCGATCACCGCTTGCTCCTCGGCGCTCACCTCGCCGAGCGTGATCGCCTCCATGGCACTTTCGGTGCCGACCAGCGCGCTGTCCGACAAGACGGCGAAGGTGATCGGCGTGTTAACGTAATAGCGCGAGAACGAGATCACTTCCTCCCGGCTTGCCTTGATCGACATGCCGGCCATGATGGCATCGTATTTCTTCGCGATCAGCGACGGAATGATGCCGTCCCAGGCCTGTTCGACGATCTCGCACTCGGCCTCCATGCGTGTGCACAGCTCGGCGGCCAGATCGATCTCGAAGCCGACCAGATTGCCGGCCGCATCCTTGAAGTTATACGGCTTGTAGGCGCCTTCGGTGGCGATGCGGATGGTGTCCGCCTGGGCGCCGGCGGCCCAGAGACCGGCCACGGCCACCGCCGCGGCAACGCCGATCCTCGTCATGACTGCAACCATGGTGACGCTCTCCGTGATTGGGGGTTTGAACAACCGGGGGCCCGGAGGCCGCTATATGGCACTGGCCAGGAAGGCCCGGCAGCGCTCCGACTGGGGGGTGTCGAAGACCTGCGCAGGCGTGCCTTCCTCTTCCACGCGGCCATCGTGCAGGAACAGCACACGGTTGGATACGCCGCGGGCAAAGCCCATTTCGTGCGTCACCACGATCATGGTGCGGCCCTCTTCGGCCAACTGCTGCATGACCCGCAGCACCTCGCCGACCAGCTCCGGATCCAGCGACGAGGTCGGCTCGTCGAACAGCAGCACGCGCGGCTGCATGGCCAGCGCGCGGGCGATGGCGACGCGTTGCTGTTGGCCGCCGGACAACTGTGCCGGATAAGCATGGGCCTTTTCGACGATGCCAACCTTGTCCAGAATATCGAGTGCTTCGTCGCGCGCCTCCGCCTTGGGGCGGCGCAGCACATACACCGGCCCTTCCATAACATTGCCGAGCACGGTCATATGGCTCCACAGATTGAAGCTTTGGAACACCATGCCGAGCTGGGTGCGCAGGCGGTTGATCTGCTTTTCATCGACACCGCGGCGGGCCCCGTCGCCGCGCACCCGCACTTCCTCGCCGCCGACCACGACGCGCCCGGCGTTGGGCATCTCCAGGAAGTTGATGCAGCGCAGAAATGTGCTTTTTCCGGACCCCGAACTGCCGATGATGGAGACCACATCGCCGTCGCTGGCGGTCAGCGACAGACCCCTGAGCACTTCCAGGGTGCCGAAACTCTTGTGGATGTCTTCAACCACCAGCGCCGGAATGGCAGGCTGGGCCTCGGCAACGCTCATAAATAAATCCGACTGGCTGCACCGTGACCGCGGTGCTGGTGGATATCTGATTAGACTACTATCCAGTCCCTTCTCCCGCAAGCGATTTCAGGGATTTCGACGATGACGGGCATTCCGCACGCCCAGATGGGCGATGTCCGGCCGGCGGTGGAGCCGGGTCGCGATGGGGCTGAGCTGGGTACGGTGCGGCTGTCGCCGAACGCCCCCTGCCCCGTGCGCAGCTTCCAGACATTGTCTTTGGTGTACACCGTGGGCCGGTTCGGCCTCGACGACAGCGGCGCCCTGCGCGTGTCGCACCGCTTTGTCTATGACGGCGGCCGGTTGCAGACCGAGGATCCGGCCGCTGCCAATTACATCACCGCCACGACCGACGGCCGGGCCAGTCTCGCCATCAGCGTCGAGCCGTTCGGCGAACGGCCGTGGGACATCGCTGTGCGCGTGACGGTGACCGGCGGCTTTCTGCGCCCGGGCGAGACCATCACCCTGGTCTATGGCGACCGCCGCGGCGGCTCGCCCGGTTTCCGCATGCAGACCTTCTGCGAGTCGGCGTTCACCTTCCGTGTCGCCGTCGACGCCTGCGCCACCGGCCAGTTCCGTCCGCTCGACGATGGGCTGGCAGTCCCGGTGGTGGCCGGGCCGCCGGTGCGCTGGCACGCCGTGTTGCCGACCCTGCGCCGGCCGGGCGAGCGGTTCGACCTGGGCCTGAAGGCGGAGGACCTGTGGGGCAACCCGACCGATCGGATCGCCGGACCCGTGCGGCTCGAGGCGGATGGGGCGGTCGATGGCCTGCCGGCGGAGGTGCGCTTCGCACCGGGCGCGCGGGCGCACCGGGTCACCGGCCTGTCGGTGCCGGCGCCTGGCGTGGTGCGCATCCGGGTGTACGAGGCCGCGACCGGCCGTGTTCTGGCCGTGTCCAACCCGGTCGTCATCCAGGCCGGGGCGTTGGCGTCGTTCTGGGGCGACCTGCACGGCCAGAGCGGCGAGACCGTGGGCATCAATCCGGCGGACGCGTACTTCGCGTTCGCGCGTGACCTGGCGTTTCTGGACGTGTGCGGCCACCAGGGCAACGATTTCCAAATCACCAATGCGTTCTGGGCGCATCTGAACGCGCTGTGCGACGCGGTGACCGAAGACGGCCGGTTCGTCGCCGTCCCCGGTTATGAATGGTCGGGCAACACGCCGGTCGGCGGCGATCACAACGTGTTCTTCCGCCATGCCGGCCGGCCGATCCGGCGCTCGTCGCACGCCATGCTGACCGACCGCTCGGACCTGGACCAGGATGCCGGCACGTCGCAAACGTTGTTCGAGGCGCTGGCCGGCGAAGACTGTGTGGTGATCGCCCATGTCGGCGGCCGGCCGGCCGATGTCGGCTTTGCCCACGACCCGCGGCTGAAGACCGCGGTGGAGGTGCATTCCGACTGGGGTACGTTCGAGTGGATCATGACCGACAGCCTGGCGCGCGGCCACCGCGTCGGCCTGGTGTGCAACAGCGACGGCCACAAGGGCCGCCCGGGCGCCAGCTATCCGGGGGCCGCCACCTTCGGCGCCTATGGCGGGTTGACCTGTTTTCTCGCCCCGACGCTGGACCGGGCGTCCGTGTTCGAGTGCCTGCGCCGGCGACGGCACTACGGCACCACCGGTTGTCGGCTGCACCTGGACGTCCGCGTGCGCTTCGCCGCGCCGGCGGTGTTGTACGCCCGTGACCCGGCGGTGTTCGACGACGCCGGTGAGCCCGGCCAGGAGGCCATGATGGGTGACATCGTCGCCACGGCCGAAGAGACGGCGACGCTGACGGTGACCGTGGTGGCGCAGGCGCCGGTCGAGCGCATCGACGTGCTCAGCGGCACCACCGTGGTGCACACGGCGCGCTGCTATGGGGCCGCCGATCTGGGCGACCGCATGCGCATCCTGTGGCAGGGGGCCGAATACCGCGGGCGCGGCCGGCAGACGCGCTGGCACGGCCGCGTGCGCGTCGAGGGCGCGGCGATCCGCGCCATACAGCCGATCAACGCCTGGAACCCGGAACGGCTGCTGACGGTCGACGACACCGGCGCCCTGGTGTTCGACACGGTGACGACGGGCAACGTCGCCGGTGCCGACCTGTGGCTTGATGCCGTGGACGGCCGGCTGGAGGACGCTGTTGCGGTGCTCGACTCCAACCACGTCCGCGGCCAGGTACGGCTCGGCGACCTGGGCATCGACGACCATGTGCTGGACGCCGGCGGTCTGGAGCGCCAACTCCGCGTCCGCCGCCTGCCGACCGACTTGACCGAGACGACCTGCACGGTCTCGACCCCGGTGCCGCTCGCCCCGACCGGCGACACGCCGCTCTGGGTCCGCATCACCACCGTCGACGGCCACCGCGCCTGGTCCAGCCCGGTGTACGTATTTCGACGCTGAACCAGGGCCATTGCGTCGAACGCTCCGGCAAACCGATGGGCCGGCGCCCGCCATCGCCCCGACCGACGATTCATGGTTCGTAGGTCGTGGCAATTGGCCGTTGCGGATGGTGCTGTTGGCACCTTTGCCCGCCGGCCCATTGCCACGACATCAGGCGTCTCGGCGGTTTTTTGTCGGGGCGATTGCGTCGAACGTTCCGGCAAACCAATGGGCCGGTGCCCGCAATCGTCCCGACCGACGATTCATGGTTCGTAGGTCGTGGCAATGGGCCGTTGCGGATGGTGCCGTTGGCACCTTTGCCCGCCGGCCCATTGCCACGACATCAGGCGTCTCGGCGGTGTTTGTCGGGGCGACTGCGTCGAACGTTCCGGCAAACCGATGAGCCGGTGCCCGCCATCGCCCCGACCGACGCCTGCCCCACCGGACTGATCGTAGTTCGTAGGTCGTGGCTGTTTCGCGCCGACGTGGGCGTCGGCGGCCCGGGCCGACAGGGTGTCGGCGCTCC
>JANQJV010000076.1 GCA_028281465.1 Azospirillaceae bacterium
CCGCCGTGCCGGGTTGACGGGTTGGGCCGACGGGGCGTCGGCGCTCCGGGATGTGGCCACGACCCGCCCAGAGGTTCACCCTCTGCGGGTCGGGCGGTAGCACGGTGTGGAACCAATACCAACGCGACCTGGTGCCCCCCGCCGGAGACCTGAGCGTCCGTGTCCACAAGCCCTAGCCAGCCCGCAATTTCCTGGCCAGAATGATGGACGCGAAGTCGCAGTCGGGGTCTTCCGTGACGAAAGCCACGACGCCCATACCAAGTTCATCAAGCAATGTCTCATAGTCGGCCGGCGCCAAACTCGCATGGTAAACGGGCTCGCGATTCACATGCCCGACGACCTCGCCGTCCTCGTGTCCGACGGTCAGCATCAGCGCACCGCCGGGACGCAGATGGGCCACGAGCCGCGGCAACGTGGTGCGCTGCTCGGGGCGCGTGAGGTGAAAGAAGCTGTGCCAACCGATGATGCCGTCGAAACGCTCACCCAGATCAAGATGCCGCATATCGCCCTGCCGCCAGTCGCCCTGCGGCGACCGTTCTCGCGCGATGACCAGCATCGCCTCTGCGAAGTCGACGCCGGTGACCCGGAAACCCCGCTCGGTGAACCAGCCAGGAAAGGGGTCACCCGCGCCGCACCCCAGATCGAGAATCGAACCACCGTCCGGCAATTCGGCCACAAACCGTTCCAGCCAGGCGCGTTCATGCAACCGCTTCGTCCGCTGGGCGTCGAATGCGGCCGCGTGTCGCTCGTAGACCTGCCGTGTTCGGGCAGCAAGAGCGTCCATGCTCACGGCTTTCTCGATCATGTACTCACTCACTCCCTGAAATCTGAGGCCGTGAGCCGGACTGGCAGCCCCACATCTGATGGTACCCTGTCGACCTTCCCCACAATCAGCATAAATCATCAACGCCCATGGGATGAGTCCGCTTGAGTGTTTTGAACCTCCGACTCGACAAACCACTGAAGTGATTGATTTTGCAGAGAGATCAGCACGCCCGAGACGATTCGAACTCCGATCCTCCATTTCCGTAATTGACCAGGCAATGCGGAAAGTGAACGGAAAACAATGAGTTACAGGTCATCGATGCGCGGCGTGTTTTTAAGATACGTGCAAATGGTTACCACGGCGCGATATCCTGTTTCGCAGTTCCCTGATTGAGCAGGATGAATGGTCAGACGCCCCAGCGACGAAGCGATCCAAAGGCAACAGGCGCTCTGCCGTACGATTGTTTCTTGAGCGACGACGACCCAAGTGGTCCGGGGCGGATTTTCCCAATGCCTGCCGCATCCCCTTCAACGATTTGACCGGTGTTCACCTCTCCGAACAATCCTCAGAGCTCCCGAATGTACGCGTTTCTTTCAGATCTGCACCGCCGGCCGGAGCCGTTTTCAACCTACTCCACCGATATTCTGTGGACGGACGCACACCTGGCTCAGGAAATGCTTGCCCACCACCTGAGTCAAGACACTCCCCTTGCGTCACGCACGTTAAATGTTATCGAGATGACGGTCGAATGGATCGAGAAAACAGTCGGAATCAGTGGTCGCAGACTTTGCGACCTTGGCTGTGGCCCTGGTCTTTATGCCACGCGATTCGCTGAACGGGGCGCTTACGTGAAGGGCATCGATTTCTCAGCGAATTCGATTGCGTATGCAGAGGCGCACGCGAAGCTCCCCCAAAGCAGTCGAGGAACGGTTACCTATCGCGTCGCCAATTATCTCACAGATCCGTTGCCTGGCGAACAGGATGTGGTGACACTGATTTACTGTGACTATTGTCCCTTGTCTCCCGCGCAGCGGGCCTTGCTCCTGGCCAAGATCAGGCAGATGTTAGCACCGGCCGGCCGGTTCGTGCTCGATGTGGTCTCCGACGCGGGCTTCGCCAACGTGAAGAACAACAGTCGTTTCGGTCGACGCTACATGAATGGCTTCTGGTCTGCGGAAGACTATTTCGCGTTCCATCATACATTTCGGTATGACGCCGATCGGCTTGCCTTGGACCGCTTCACCATTGTCGAGCAAGATCGAACTTGGGAGGTGTTCAACTGGCTTCAGTATTTCACGCCCGAAACTCTCGCCGCAGAACTCCGTGCCGCCGGCTTCAAGGTGCTAGAGACGGCCCCCGGGTTCGATAAACTGCAAGACACCTTCGTTGTTGTTGCCACGCCGAAAGAGGGCGAGAGACTCCAGTCCTGTTGACGGCAACACTCATCATCCGTCGGCCGAACGCGCACGCCACCGCGTGCCGACCCGGTCCGTTGTCTCCGGGACGTCAGGCACCCACCGAACGATAATCCACGAGTTTTCAGTCCATCGACTCCGCGGCGCAGCCCGACACTGTGCTTCAATGGTTCGGACGTCGAACGTCGATCAGCCTGAGTTATCAAATTCAATGGCGCGCCCGAGAAGATTCGAACTCCTAACCTCCTGATCCGTAGTCAGGTGCTCTATCCAGTTGAGCTACGGGCGCAGACGCCGACGGTCGTTTTCCATCCGGCGAGGTCAATGAGAATAGAAGTCACATCGGTCGGGCGCAAGCAGAAAGTTTGGGCCACGCCCATTCAGCCGGCGCTCGGCCAATAATAGGCCATGACCACGGTGCTGGCATCGTTCACCACGCTGCCCAACGCCCAGAGGCCGAAGACGGCCAGCGCCATCGCCGTGCCGCGGTTGATGAGCACCAGTCGGTCTTCCGACATTCGCGTGCGCACGAGTGACACGCCGGAGCTGAGCGTCAGCCACCACGCCGCCGAGCCGATGAACACCCCCAAGACCAGCAACGAAGCATCCGAGCGGCCCAAGGTGCCGCTGAGTCCGACACCCGCAAAAAGGGCGAGACAGGCCAGAATGGTGATTGGATTGGTGAGGGTCAGTGTCAGGCCGACGGTAAAGCCCGACAACCAATCGCGCGTCAAACCGCCGGTTTTGGGCAGCGCAGGCCGGGCATAATAAGTCTTGTAGGCCACGCCCAATAGAAACACGCCGCCGAAGATGCGGAACAAAGCCTCGTGTCCGGTGAGGAAGGCCACCACGGCGGTCATGCCGAAAGCGGCAATGGCACCAAAGATGGTGTCGGCGACAGCCGCCCCCATGCCGGTCGCAAATCCAACGCCGGGGCCATACTCCAAGGTACGGCGAATACACAACAAGCCGATTGGACCGACCGGCGCTGCGATGGCAAGACCGAGCAAGAACCCCTTAACGACCAGGATCAACCCTTCGATCACGACCGAACGCCTCCCGCCCAAGCAACGCCGGCCGTCCGGCCCGGTCCACTGTTCACCAACGCCCTCGTGACGGCGTCGACGGTATCATGTGCTATCCCCTTGGCGCTATGGCCGATGACGCGCCGGGCGCCGACAGTTTGATGACAAAGGCTCGGGCTGTGTCACATTGGCCGCCTCGCCCGCCAGACCTCGCCCGCCAGACCTCGCCCGCCAGAAAGGACGCCCCGATCATGCCAGACACCCCGGCCCCGGCCTTGGAGGTGCGCGGCCTGAACAAATGGTTCGGCGCCAACCACGCCAATGACGACGTTTCGCTGACCGTCGCCGCCGGCACACTGCACGGTATCATCGGCGAGAACGGCGCCGGCAAATCCACGTTCATGAACCAGATTTATGGCACGCTGCAGCCCGATCACGGCGAAATCCGCATCGATGGCGTGCCCCGCTCAATCCGGTCGCCACGCGAGGCCATCGATGCCGGAATCGCCATGGTGCACCAGCACTTCATGCTCGTTGACCGCTTTACCGTGCTGGAAAACCTGTTGCTCGGTGCGGAAGGCGGCGTGTCTCTCAAACGCGGTCGGGCCCGGGCCCGCGCCCTGTTGGACCGATTGCGCCAGGAACATGGCCTGGATGTCCCGGCCGATGCCGTGGTTCGCACCCTGCCAGTGGGCATTCGCCAGCGCGTCGAAATCGCCAAGGCGCTGTTCCGCGGTGCCCGGCTGTTGATCCTGGATGAACCGACCAGCGTCCTCACCCCCCAGGAAACCGACCAACTCTTCGGCATCCTGCGCCGACTGATCGCCGGCGGCGGCACGGTGATCTTGATCACCCACAAACTGCGCGAAATTCTGGCGCATACCGACCAAGTGACGGTCATGCGCGCCGGTCGCGTGGTAGCGACCCGGCACACCGCAGAGACCAATGCCGACGACCTGGCCACCCTCATGGTCGGGCGGCCGGTCTCTTTGCGGGTCGACCGTGGTCAAGGGCATCCGGGCGAACCAGTGCTCACGGCCGAACGGCTCTGCGTGGCCGACGACAGCGGCCAACCTCGCCTCACGGACATCGACCTCACGGTGCACGCCGGAGAAATCGTCGGCATCGCCGGCGTGTCGGGCAACGGCCAGAGCCTGCTGCTTGAGGCGCTCGCCGGTATCCGGCCGATCACGGGCGGCCGCCTCGTGCTCAACGGAACCGAGGTGGGTGCGCGGCACCGCCGCCTGACGCCGCGCCGCGCACGCCAGGCCGCTGTTGCCCACGTGCCCGAAGAGCGCCTCTCGGTCGGCCTGATCGGCCGCTTCGCCGCACGCGACAACGGCATTCTGGGCCACCACGACGGGCCGCCCTATGCCGGCCCAGTGTTCCAGCATCATCGGCGCATCACCGCGGCCTGTGTCGCGACCATGTCCGGCTACGACATTCGGCCCCCCTTACCCGGTCTCGGCATGGAGCATTTCTCCGGCGGCAACCAGCAGAAACTGGTGTTGGCACGCGAGATCGAACACGGGCCGGCACTGCTGCTGGTCGGCCAACCGACCCGCGGCGTCGACATCGGTGCCGTCGAGTTCATCCACCGGCGGCTGATCGCGCTGCGCGACCAGGGCAAGGGCCTATTGCTGGTGTCGTCCGAACTAGAGGAGATTCTCGCCTTGTCCGACCGCATCCTGGTCATGTTCGACGGCCGGATCATCGGGGCCTTGACGGCGGCTACGGCCGACGAACGCACCATCGGCCGGCTCATGGCCGGTGCCGTGCCGGAGGTGGCGTGAACCGGCAGTAGGTTGGCAGTCAAGTCATGATCAGTGCCGTTACACACTGGTTGCCTTGGCTGCCGCCAGGGCCTTCGGAAACACCTCCACAGGCCCGCGTCGGACACCGCACGTTGGTGGAATTAACATTCGATTTACCACTCGTTCTAAAGATGTTCTTAACATTATCACCGTCAAGCAGCCGGATCGGCGATCGGTGTACGGGAGGTCGGAGTGAGCGGCGGATCAATTGGGATACTGACCGGCAGTGACGCCTTGCGGGCCTATCAACAGACCCGCAACCAGTCGTCCGCAACGGCATCGCTCTTTCGGGCGGAGGGTACGGCCAGCGAATCCGCCCGGCTCGCCTCGGGCCCGGGCGGCCAAGCCGCACGTGCGTCGACCAGTGCGAGTGCAGCCGTCGCCGGCGGGTCGTTCGCCGCCATCGATGCCGATCTCGCCAGCCGGTCCCGCTACATCGACGACGTCTATCTGTCCGAGGAGAGCCAGGCCAGGCTGGCAAGCGAAGCGGAAGACCAGAATGCCGCGGACGCCGGCGTCTTCGAGCGGGCGTTGGATGCCTCTCTGAACGCGGCCGCGGACGACCCGGCCAACAGCGTCGCTGCCGATGCGGCCAATGTCATCGCCGACATCGTCGCTTATGCGAAGAATGGCCTGACCGAAGTGGACAGCACGACAGCACGCGACGAACTGGGCGAACAGGTTCTGAACAACATGGTCGATGCCCTGGGCGAGTCGCTGCAAGCGGCCGGCCTATCCGAAGACGACGCCGAGGCGGTGGCGGGTTACCTCACCGACCGGATCATCGACCAGACCCGGGCCGGCGACGCCGTGATCAACCTGTCCCTCGAACAGGCCGCCACGCTGACCACGGCCCAGGGTGGGGTGCAGTCTGGCGCAGGCGGTCTGAGCGGTTTCGAGTCGCTGCAGCACATCGGCGGCTCGATCAAGCTGGACATCTCGGTCAACACCCAGACCGGGGAAACGCGGGTGGTGCAGTCGACCGCCGCGGTGCAGCAGTCGGTCGAGCGGGCCTTCGCGGCCGGAGCGGCCTTGGCGGGCCCGGCGCCGGCTGGTCAGCCCCTGGGTGCCGACAATGGTGGTGGCGTGCAGATCGGCTCGGACCTCGCCGACAAGCTGAAGAGCCTGGTCGACGACCCCGAAGCGCTGGAGCAAGCCGCCGCCGCCCAGGCCCTGGTGGACACGCTGAGTGCCATCCTGGAGCGGCAG
Source organism: Azospirillaceae bacterium (assembly GCA_028281465.1). GTDB lineage: Bacteria > Pseudomonadota > Alphaproteobacteria > Azospirillales > Azospirillaceae > JANQJV01. The sequence continues at coordinate 6,230 of JANQJV010000076.1, forward strand.
GAGGAAGCGGAGGACGCCGACGAAATCCAGCCAGGGCAACGCGACAACCAAGACGACGCAGAAGGCGAAGAAGCCGACGGGACCGACGCGCGCTTCAGCCTCGACGTGCCTTTGCCGTCCCTGGCCGCCGGCCGCGACGCCGAAGGCGGCCTAAGCCTGCTCTACCTGCGCGAGACCGAACAGACCGTCGCCAGCCTGAGCTTCAGCCCGGTCGACCAGGGCGTCTAACACCGCAACCGGGCGGGCCGATAGGCCGGAAGATGCCGGCTCGTCGGCCTCGTCGTTTTATTGGCGCGCCGGAACCGGAACCGAGACCGGCTGGATGCCAGGCTGCTCCGCGGTCATGATGCCCTGATCTTGAACAGGCTCGCACGCCTCGCGGATGTACGCCAGGTAATCCTCGCGCAGCAGGACATACGGGTCGGCCCCGCCGGCGTCGGGAAAACTGGTGGCATAACGGAGCGCCGACGCGGAACCGCCGATGTCGATGATGATCAGGTCGATGGCGGCCAGCGTGGTGGAGATCAAACTCAACAGATACACCTCAAGCGCGATGCCCAGCACCAGGGTCGGTGCTGCCACCGTGTTGGTGGCACCGATCAAGGGCAGCACCAGATAGGGGCCGGCCGGTAGCCCGGCCGCGCACAGGCTGGCGCCGAAATCGCGCTTGACCCGGTACAGCCCCAGACTGTCGGCGACTTCGAAGAAACCAAACAAACCGACGGTGGAGTTTAGGATGAACCGGCTGACCGAAATGCCGACGCCCCTGGCATCGCCGACCAGGATGTTGTTCAGGACGAATTCGATCTCGATCAGGTTGTTGTAGACATTGCCCAGACCATGGACGACCCGATCCGGCAGCCGGCGCTCCCAGAAGGTGCCGAATGGCAGAATTACGTCATTCATCAGCCCATAATTGAAGTCGTACATGACCCGGTTGAACGGCTCGAACGGGTCGTCGTCGGACGACCAGGCCGGTCCGCAGACCGCAAGCCCCAGACACACGATGACCGCAAAAACGCTTCGCCGCATCGTATCCCCCACCTCCTGTTAGGCACACTCCTGATCTGCCACTTTCAAGCGTCGCGGAATGGGTGCATTGACGTCAATCAGAAGATCTACGCATCGTTCGTTTTCGACAGATGGCTGATCACGGGTGGAACGACACGGAAAGTTGGATGCTCCCTCGTCTCCCCCCCTTATTAGTTCCACACCGTGCTACCGCCCAACCCGCAGAGGATGAACCTCTGGGCGGGTCGTGGCCACATCCCGGAGCGCCGACGCTCCGTCGGCCCAGCCCGTCAGCCCCACACCGCGGCGGGAACACCGGACACCGGCCGCCGTCCGTGGAGCTGTGGCCATCCGACGGCGGCACCCGCACCGGCGTGCACACGAGGCCGACGAGGCGTCGGCGCTCCCACAAAGGCCGCCCCGGATGGACCCGTTTGTGCCCAACGGCACCGTTCGTTTCTTGTT
>JANQJV010000104.1 GCA_028281465.1 Azospirillaceae bacterium
CGGTGTCCGGTTTTCCCGCCGCCGTGCCGGGTTGACGGGCCGGGCCGACGGGGCGTCGGCGCTCCGGGATGTGGCCACGACCCGCCCAGAGGTTCATCCTTTGCGGGTCGGGCGGTAGCACGGTGTGGAACTAATACCCATGGCCCGCATTGATGACACGTTCGGTTTCGGCACTGAACGAGGAGCGCCGGCATCCCTGCCGGCTGGACCGCGGCCATCTTAGCGGCCGGCTGGAAGCCGGCGGTCCAGCCGGCAAGGATGCCAGCGCTCCGAAACAGGGCGGCCCGAGGACCGGTCATTGTTGCGGGCCGTGGGGATAACGAGATGGTGCGGCGAGCGCTCCGACTCCGTCCATTATCGGCACGGTTGTGGATCGCTGATCGCCATACTCTGCACCGGCCCCCCGTGGTAAGCGCGAATCGGTTGGGCTCCTACCGGCCGGCACACGACGTTCTAACGCTCGCTCCGTTTTCAGAGCGGGGCGTCGTGACTTAGCGGTCAGCGGTTTGCTTGCTAGTCCAACGTCGCGGTCGGTTCAAAACCCGATGGCCAAACCTCCAAACCATCCTGCCACACAGCGGGTCAGCGGGCGCGGCAATGCGGATGATGTTGGACAGGCGGAGTCGGAACCAGCAGAGTCGGGATCAGCAGAACCGGCGATCACCCAACCCACCATCGTCAATGATTCAGCCCATGCCGCGTCTCAGCGTGATTGCCGCGCCGACCGGTGGATCGGAATCGGGATAGGACGGACACCCTCGTCGTGCCGCCCGGCCGACATGTCGATCTCGATGCGCGCTAAGGTCTTGCGCAACTCATGCACGGCTTCGCGCAAGGCTTCGTTGGTCTTTTCGCTTGGACTGTTGCGCCAACCACGATAGGCGGTCAGACAACCACGGGCTGTTTCACGTAACCGTCCCTCGACGGCATCCACGGGCGGTGTCGGTTCCGGCCGGCGTGGCCCGGCGGGACGGCTGTCGGGCTGAACAGCCGACGCCGTTTCCCCCACGGATGCCGGCGCGCGCGCGGAATCGGCAACCTTAACCAGAGCCGGCGCGGATTTGGAGGTAGCCACCGGCGTCGAGACCGTGGACAGACTGGTCGTCACCGACACGGGAACGGCCGGTACTTCAGCCGGTACTTCAGCCGGTACTTCAGCCGGTACTTCAGGAGGTGTCCCATCGGCGGGAGGGGGGGGGGCCACGGCGACGCTGACGCCTCGACCACGATGGTTCGAGTCGTCCGCGTGTTCGGCCGAAATAGCAGAGACCGGCGTCACGCCGGCCGATTCGGCCTTCCGTACGATGTACGAGATTGCGCTAGGAGTGCAATCATAGGTACGGGCGATTTCCGACAACGTATCCCCGTTCCTGTGCCGATCCAGTATTATCGGCCATTCTGATTGGGGAATTCGCCCACGTCGCTTTGGTGTTTCCACGTCGTTATTGCTATCCGCGTCTGCGATATCGCTGGGCTGCCAAACAGTTGTTTGCATCCTTCCTCTTTTCTTGCTGGAGATCGAGGTCGTGCTTGACGTGCGCACAGTGCGCCGTCGGACCAAGGCACCGATTGGTGGTATTCAATTATTCTCCCCGCAAGAGTATCGGGATTCCTTCATGGAATTGCTAGCGCAACTTCACGGTTAAGAGGCATTTTTCATAGTACTTGACCATCTACCCAATCTCGGAATCCGGCCCATCCGGGCACAACGGACAAAACACTCGGCCAATAAAACGGTCTCCTCTGGCTAGTTCCTCGGCGCGTGATCAAACAAACATCCGACCGTACCAGCATCTTCCAGCAACAAGATTGGAGTTTGGTCCGGAACCGGCGCAGGATTGCGACAACACCGTGAGACCGTCCTCCCCCAGCAACCATTTTCAAAGAATCCGGATAGGCCGCACAGCTCCGATCTCCCCGACAATTAGATCTTTAAAATGATGGAGGCAATCGGAAAAAAAACCCCTACGCTCCCGGGCACGGTCCACGCCCTTGCCTGACCGAACGGTCCAGGTCGATCTGTCGGGTTTTCAGCAGCAGCGGTTTTCGCCTGTCGTCCTGTGGACGTGGGCGGTATTTTCCCCCCGAACCAAGTCAACCCGAGTTTGACAAACCCCCATGGCGCCCGATTCCTTCGCGATTTCCGTTGTCGTTCCGGTTTATAATGAGCAGTCCAGCGTATTGCCGCTGCTCGACGAGATTTTGCAATCCCTTGCGCCAGCCGATCTGTGCGAGGTGATCATCGTCGACGACGGTAGTGAGGACGCCACGGTCGAAACCCTCCGCGATCGTCTTATGGGCGGCGAACGGGTGCGACTGTTGCGCCACATCGGCCGGCGTGGACAGAGTGCAGCCATCCGCACTGGCGTACGCGCCGCCCGGTCGGCATGGATTGCCACGCTCGACGGCGACGGCCAGAATGATCCGAAGGACATTGTGCGCCTGACCGATCTGGTCCGCCAGGCCGGTGCCGACGCGCCAGCTTTGGTTGGCGGCCTTCGCGTCGCCCGACGCGACGCCTGGTCAAAACGGCTGGCCGGCACCGTGGCCAATAACATCCGCCAAGCCTTGTTGCGCGACGACTGCACCGATACCGGCTGCGGTCTCAAATTGTTCCGCCGCGATGCCTTTCTTGACATGCCCTATTTTGGGGCTCTGCATCGTTTCCTACCCGCCCTGTTTCGCGCCCACGGGTTTGGCGTGCGCTTCGTTCCGGTTAACCACCGGCCGCGCCAAGGCGGCCAGTCGAAATACAGCAATCTGCGCCGCGGGGTGATCGGACTGGTGGACCTGCTGGGCGTTTTCTGGTTGATCCAACGCATGCCCGCACCGACCGTGGTGACGGAAGACGCCGGTGGCGACGATGTGCGCACTGTGCGACCCACATCCGCCGGTCAATAAACTCCGCCGGTCAATAAACAAGGACTCGTCAGCCCCATGTCGTGGTTCGCCGATATGACCACCGCCGACCTGATTTGGATCGGCGTCGGCTTCAGTGGTCAGTTGCTGTTCTCCATGCGCTTCATCTACCAATGGTTCCGCAGCGAACAGGTCAAGCGCAGCGTGGTCCCAGTCCCCTTCTGGTATTTCAGCTTCTTCGGTGGCGTCACTCTGCTGATCTACGCGATCCGCCAGCAGGACATCGTGATCATGACCGGGCAGGCGTGCGGTCTCTTGATCTACGGCCGCAACATCTTCCTGATTTGGCGGGAGCGCCGCCTCGGTCGAACGGCCACCGCCGCTGAGACGGTGGCGCCGACATGAGCGTCGGTCCCCCCCCGCATCCAAGCGCCCCCGCTGCTAGGCACACGGGTAGCCCCTCGGCCGGCGTGACCGGCGGCGTTCTGGTGGTGCTGTGCCTGGTCTTGTTTCTGCCCGGATTCTTCGTATTGCCACCGTTCGACCGCGACGAAGCCCGGTTTGCTCAAGCCAGTCGGCAGATGTTGGAGACCGGTGATCTCATCGACATCCGCTTCCAGAACGACCCGCGTCATAAGAAACCAGCCGGCATCTACTGGCTACAGGCCAGCAGTGCGGCCCTGTTCGGATCGCCGGCCTCGCCTGCCGTGTGGCCGTACCGCGTGCCCTCGTTGCTTGGCGCCATGACCGCGGTCCTGCTGGTTGCCTGGGCCGGACGCGGCCTGTTCGGGCCGATGGCCGGACTTCTCGCCGGACTGATCATGGCAGGTTGTGTGCTGCTCGGTGTCGAAGCACGCATGGCCAAGACGGATGCCGTACTTTTGGCAACGGTGGCGGCGGCCCAGCTCTGCCTGGCTCGCCTCTATCTGGAGGCACATGCCGGGCGACCGAGCGGCTGGCCAACCGCCCTGGCGTTCTGGACCGCAACCGGGGCGAGTATCCTGATCAAAGGGCCGATCGGCCCCATGGTCAGTGCGCTGACGATCCTGGCGCTGGCCATCGCAGATCGACACATCGGTTGGCTCGCGCGCCTGCGCCCGATCACCGGTATGGCACTCGCTGTCACCATCGCAGCGCCTTGGTTGGTGGCCATAACACTCCGCACCGACGGCGCCTTCCTTGCCGAGGCGATCGGTCACGACATGTGGGCCAAGGTCGGGACTGGTATGGAATCAAAAGGTTTGCCGGCCGGTTATTACTTGGTCACGGGTTTGATTACGTTCGCCCCCTTCGCTTTCCTGGTGCCCATGGCTGTGCCATGGGTCTGGCACCGGCGCAAATGGGCTCCGGTGCGGTTTTGCCTGGCCTGGCTGGTGCCGACCTGGGTGGTGTTCGAGTTGGTGGCCACCAAACTGCTGCACTACACGCTGCCGGTGTTCCCCGCTCTGGCATTGCTGATCGCGGCGGCCGTGCTCAACCGGTTCGACCGGCCACCAGGCACACCACGGCGTTGGTTGTTTGGCATCGCCACCGGGATCGGCGCACTGGGCACCACCGCACTGATACTGGTGATGCCGGTCCTGCTGTGGCTGACCGAACAGCGCATCGATGCCCTGACCACGGCCATGACAGCGGTCACGCTTGCCCTCATGATCTGGGCCTGGACACAGGCCTGGCACGACCGCGCCTGGCGCACCATACCGATCGCCGTTGCCGCCTTCGGATTGCTGTACGCCTCGTCCTATCGGTCCGTGCTGCCGCAGATCGACACCATCTGGGTGAGCCGCACGGCCGCAGCGGCCGTCAGCGCCCATCGCCCCTGCGCTGACACGGTGGTCGCCTCCGCCGGCTTCAGTGAACCCAGCCTCGTGTTCCTGCTCGGCACACCGACACGCCTGGGGTTGGGCCCAGAGGCTGCCCGACATCTCTTGGACGATCCAGCCTGTGCCCTGGCGCTGATAGAACAACGCCAGGCCAACGCGTTCCGAGCCACCCTGGGTGAACAAACCCCCATGGCGCTGGCCAGATTCAACGGTTTCAACTACTCCAAAGGGGATTGGCTTGACTTCACTCTGTATGCCTTCGAAACGGAGTGACACCCGCACCGGCAGACCGGGGGCCGCCCGATGACAGCCATGCTCCGCGTCCTCGCATCTCAACCACACACGCTCACGGCGCTTTGGATGCTGTGGGCATTGTGGCTGACCCTACTCCCCATACCAGTCGTCGACCCGGCCGTGTCGCACGCCTTCCGCACGGTCGACGACTCGATCCTGGACTGGTTCCGCTGGCTCGACGATCTCGGCGACGCCGGCACGCCAATCATACCGGCCACCCTGGTCATCATCGGCTTGTTGATCGCCCGGCACGGCTTCGCCGCCCAGCTCGGCACCGCCGCATGCCGACGGGCCATGGGCCTTGTGTGGCTGCTCACCTTCCCGATCGCCGCCATTGCAGCATCCGGATTGCCGTGCGCGATCCTCAAGTTCGTCGTCGGCCGCACCCGCCCGAAACTCCTGGACCAACAGGAGCTTTACACCCTGGTGCCGTTCACCTTCGATGCCGATTACTTCTCCTTCCCGTCCGGCCATGCCAACACCGCCATGGCCTATTTCCTTGCCATCGGGTTGATGGCGCCGCGCTGGAAATACGTCTTCGCCAGCGTCGGGTTGATGATCGGCCTATTCCGCGTGCCACACAACGCCCACTACTTGAGCGACATTGTCTTCGGCGCCGCCATCGCGGTGTTCGTCACACTGTGGCTCGGCAACCGATTCGCCCGGCGCGGCCTGGTTCTGCGCCCCGAAGGTGGATTGCGCCCGCTGGACGGCCCCGAGTTCATCGAAGGCTGGCAGCGGTTGGTCCGTCGAGCGAGTTGATCGGCTCGGTCGGCCTCAGCGGTGGCTCTGATCAGCAGGTCACGGCCGCCGCTCGGCCCAGCGAGACAGACCAGCGAGACAGAAAGGACTCAGACAGCTTCATGACCCGTTCCGGTTGTTCGCGGTGCGGGCTGTGGCCACAGTTGGGCAGGAGGTGACCTTCGGCTGGACCAGTGACACCACGCAGGATGGCGCTAACTTGTTCTGGCGTGCCATATTGGTCGTTCTCTCCCTGGATGACCAAAACCGGGCACGTGATCTTGGGCAGCAACGGCTCGATGGTCCAAGCGCGGAACTGGTCGCTCAGCCAGGTCTCTTGCCAAGCGCGGAACAGTGACGGCGCGTGGTCATGGTAGCGGGCCAGCTTGCTGGCCAACGTCGTGGTCTCCCAGTCCGCCACGGCAGCGCGGATGCCTTGGAGCGTGATCTCTTCGACAAACGCATGCGACGCCTCCAGCACCAAAGCGTGCACGGGCACGGCCGCCGCGGCGGCATGGATCAGGGCGATTGAGGCACCATCGCTGTGACCAAACAGGATCGGAGCCCGGATTTCAAAATGGGCGAGCAGGGCCGGCAAGACGGTCAACGCCTCGATGTGTAGGTAGTCGTCACCACGGGGACCGGCCAGCGGTCTGGAGCGGCCATGGCCGCTGCGTGAATAGATCAGCGCCTGCGCCCCCAGGCGAGCGGTCAACCGGGCCGGGAAGTCGCGCCACTGCGACACGCTGCCCAGGGCCTCGTGCAAGAACACCAGGGTTGGCGCATCCGGCCGATCCGGTTCGAGCCAGTGATACTCCAGCGACCGGCCTACGATGTCCACATGTGCCATGGCCGCGTCCATCCGTCCCTTGAAAGAAAAAAGGCTCAGCCGCACCGAAGCCGGTGTCAGCTCGCGCATCGTCAAGCATATTTGATTCCGCGCTGCGGCAGTGCCAGACAATATCCCGGACCATGGGACATCCACCCATCGGAATCACGAGCGATTTTCGGTGCAATGCAACGCAAACCCAGATTCAAACTCTCCCTCACCTGGGTGTTCGCCCTCAGCTTCACGGCACTGACGGTGATCTCGCTCGGCACCGTTCTGGTCGTCCTGCACACCGGCGCCCGCGCAAACACCTTGGCCTTGCTGGCTGATCGGGTGAACTTCACGCTGTCCTCCGTGGAAACGCAGATCTCCGGGCATTTCGATGCCGTGGAGGAACAGCTCACCTACGTCACCGACGCGATCGCTTCTGGACACATCAACATCGAAGACACGATCGTGTTTCGGGAATTTATCTTCGGCGCCCTGGCGGCCACGCCGCAGGTGACCGGAATCGCCTGTATCCGCGACGGGCTCAAGGTCGACCTGTTCCGACGCCAGGATTACAGCTACCGGCGCGACGACTGGTCGAACGTGGCGACGGCGCATGAACTGCTGGCCTGGAGCCGCGATGCGGACTACATGGACTGGGGCCAACCCCTGTTCTCCCCAGTGCTGCACCAGCCAGTACTCACACTGCGCGTACCGATCCGCACCCGTCAGGGTCTGCAAGGCGTTCTGGCCGCCGGTGTGACCATGAGCGACGTATCGATCTATCTGGCAAAACTGTCGGCCGAAATCGGTCAGACTGTGTTCATTCTGCACGGCCGCCAGCATGTGCTGGCACACCCCAATCTGGTCGGCCCACAGGCGGGTTTGTCAGAAGACAAGCCGCTGCCACGTATCGACGAGATCGGCGATCCGGTGTTGGCGCACATGTGGTCGGCGATCATGGACGAAAACATGAATCTCAACCTGGCCGACCTGGGCGTCCGGTTGAACGGCCAAGGCCACATCATCGCCGTGGATGGCCAAACCTATTCGGTGCTGTACCGAGAGGTGTTCGGCTATGGCCCCAATGTCTGGATCATTGGCACGATCTTCCGCGGTCAACTCGCCCAAACCGAGATGCGCCGGCTGATCGGCAGTTCGGCGATCAGCTTCTTCATCCTTCTGGTTGCCGCGGGTGCATCGCTCGGTATCGGACACTTGGTCGGACGGCCGGTGTTGCGCCTGGCCCGTGCTGCCGACCAGATCCAGCACCGTGACTTGACGGACGTGGAGCCCCTGCCGCCCAGCACGGTGCGCGAGTTCCACACGGCTGCCACCGCCTTCAATGAGATGGTGCGCGGCCTGTCGGACCGACAACGGTTGCGCGACCTGTTCGGCCGTTATGTATCGCCTCAGGTGGCCGAACATGTGCTTACGGTCAGCGGTTCGGCGCTCATGGCCGGCGACCGGCGCGAGATCAGCCTTTTGTTCTCCGATATCGCCGATTTCACCACCGTGTCGGAAGCGCATGCACCGGAGCGGGTCGTCCCCTTGCTCAACGCCTACATGGAAAAGGTGTGCCGCATCGTCGCCGCGCATGACGGCATCGTCGTCGACTTCGTCGGCGATGCCGTATTCGCAGTCTTCGGCGCACCGGTGCCCCAAGCCGACCACGCCGACCGGGCCCTGGCCGCAGCGCAGGAGGTCGATGGTTTCGGACAACATTTCGCCTTGTCGGCCCAGGGTAGCGGTGTGCCGTTCGGGATCACCCGACTGGGCGTGCACACGGGGATCGCCATGGTCGGAAATTTCGGCGCCCAGGAGCGCTTGAAATACGGTGCTGCCGGCGATGCCGTCAATACCGCGGCCCGGATGGAAGGAGCCAATCGCCTGTTCGGGACGCGCTGCATGGTCAGCCGACGCACCGTTGAACTGGTGAACGGCGGGTGTTTCCGGCCGCTCGCTCGGTTGTTGCTGCGCGGCCGCAGCGAACCGATTGACGTATTCGAGCCGTTACCCGAGGCGGCAGCGAAAACCTCCTGGCTCGATCGCTACCGCGAGGCCTATGCCGATCTCGACACGGCCCCCGACCGGGCACGCATCACCTTCGCCGCCCTGGTGGCAGAACGACCGCACGACCGCGTGGTCGGTTTCCACAACGGTCGCCTGCGCGACGGCATTGCTTCCAGTCTGGTGCGTTCGACCGAAAAGTAGCTGAACGACCTTTCGATTTGCCACCCCACCGCCCATCTGCCATGCGCCCGGTTTGCACCGGCCGCCGACACCCGCAACGGTTCATCTTTGCCCATGCCCGCCCCCTCGCCCGCCAAGATCGGTCTGGTCAGCCTTGGATGTCCCAAGGCCCTGGTCGATTCCGAACGCATACTCACCCGCCTGCGCGCCGAGGGCTACGCCCTGTCGCGCGACTACGCCGGCGCGGATGTGGTCGTGGTCAACACCTGCGGCTTCCTGGACAGCGCACGCGACGAGTCGTTGGGTGCTATCGGCGAAGCCCTGGCCGAGAACGGCAAGGTCATTGTGACCGGCTGCCTGGGTGCCGAGGCGGACCTGATCCGTGCCCGACACCCGGATGTGCTGGCGGTCACCGGTCCGCACCAATACGAGGCGGTGGTCGACGCAGTGCACCAGGTGGCGCCACCGCCGCACGATCCATTCGTTGACCTGGTGCCACCGGAAGGCCTTCGCCTGACACCACGGCATTATGCCTATTTGAAAATTTCGGAAGGCTGCAACAACACTTGCAGTTTCTGCATCATTCCACAGCTTCGCGGCCGGCTGCAAAGCCGGCCTCTGCCCCAAGTGCTGACCGAGGCAGAGAAACTCGCCGCGGCCGGCGTCAAGGAGCTTTTGGTGATCTCCCAAGACACCAGCGCCTACGGCGTCGACCTCAAACACGCGGCGACGGAATGGCGCGGCGCAACGCTGCGGACCCATTTCGTCGATCTGTGCACGGTGTTGTCTCAACTCGGCATCTGGGTGCGGCTCCACTACGTCTACCCCTACCCCCATGTCGACGACGTCGTGCCGCTCATGGCCAACGACCGGTTACTGCCGTACCTAGACATACCGTTCCAGCATGCATCGCCGACGGTGCTCAAAGCCATGCGTCGACCTGCCAACCAAGAGAAGATGCTGGAACGCCTGCGCCGCTGGCGCGCCCTATGTCCCGACCTGACGGTACGCTCGACCTTCATCGTCGGCTTTCCGGGCGAGACCGACGCCGACTTTGAGACCTTGCTGGCCTGGTTGGACGAAGCGCAATTGGAGCGGGTTGGCTGCTTCAAATACGAACCGGTCGACGGCGCCGCCGCCAATGCGCTGCCCGGCACAGTGCCGGACGATGTAAAGGAACAGCGCTGGCACCGTTTCATGCGGGCCCAGCGGACGATCAGCGCCGCGCGGCTGAAGCGCCGCAAAGGGCGAACCCTATCCGTGCTGATCGACACGGTCGACGGTCAGGGCCGCGCGGTTGGACGGAGCGCCGCCGATGCGCCAGAAATCGACGGCAAGGTGCACATCGCCGACGCCCATGGCGTCAAGCCCGGTGACCTGATCAAGGCGCGAATCCACGACACCGATGCCTACGACCTGCACGGCACGCCCTGGCCACCGCGCCGGCCGACGCTGACCCGACGACCGGGCGGCCGCCGTTGATCCACAGCCGACCGCCCAACGACGACGCGGCCCAACAACGACTCGGCCCAACAACGACTTGGCCCAACAACGACTTGGTACGTCGGCGCGTGCGGTCTCCACGAGAACCGATACCCGCCTTGGCATCACTCGAACCGTACCACCGCTCCAGCGTTCGTTTTTCGCGCAGTAATCCTAGATCCGGCAGTTGGAGTATGATTTGAAGACGTTGGGCGGGGTTTGTTCAACCTGCCGTTGCTGCTTTCTGCCTTGTCAACCACGGTGGTGGTAGCAGGCG
>JANQJV010000025.1 GCA_028281465.1 Azospirillaceae bacterium
CCCCCATTTATGGGGGAGGTTGGGAGGGGGTGAAGGCGATGAAAACCCCCGCTCATGGCGGCAGAGTCCATCCCCACCCCAGCCCTCCCCTGGGAGTCCGGGCACCGCATCGAGCCGCGGATCACGCCTTTTCTGCCCACCAACCCTCGAGAAGCCATAATGAGAACTGCTGGGCGCTCTCTGCCTCGCAGCACTTTTGGGCTGTATAGGGGTCCATGATGTGCGTACGCTGAACACTGGCGTGTCGAGAACCGAAATGGCGGCGCCGACACCAGCGGTCCCGGCACCCTCAACGAGGCGGCGGCCAGGGAGAGAACAAGGAGTTTTGGTTTCGACCCGGGTCGCCCGATGAGATCGTTCGGTAAATCGAGTTCGTTCGTTCGTCGGCCAATTGGTGCGACCGCACCAGCACCATGAAGCGGCTTATGGCCCTTCAATAGCTGAGTCTGGCCAAGGGCCCGCCGGTATCACTTGGGCGCGCCACCCTTCGGATTGCCTGTCAGACTCGTCTCCATGCCGGATGGAGTGTCTGGTTGCGATCCTTAGCCCCGAAAAGCCCTGAGCCATGCCTTATCATTTGGAATAGCTCGACATGATTTGGCCCCACCCTTCATGGTCCTCGGATGGAACTATCGGTGACCTGGGTGTAGAACCGTCCAGCAATGAAACGCGGGCGGCTTGGATGTGGAATGGAGACCTCAATGCGGGCATTCAGCTTCTGGAAGGGATCAAGCTTTTGCTTACTCGAATATTTGTCCGTAGTTTCAACCATGAGAAACACTTCCGCCGATCCAATCGAGATATTTTACGATGATGATGACCCGCCTCAGAGTCCCTATTGGGACCATCTTGACCGTTTCTCGCGTGTAGCCAAGCGTCCCGCGACCAAACTGCTGGTCCGCTACATCCAGACGCACTGTGGGCAGGACGCCTTTTTGCCCCCGTACGCGGCGGTCCTGGCCGATCTGTTCCGGTACTGCGAGTTATACGAGCATGGCGGGCTGTGGTTTGACCTGGACTGCCTCCACGTCAAGGATATCTGCGGTCTTGTACAGGATCGCGACATGGTATTCGGTTTCGAGGATCCTAGTGTTGCCAATAACGCTCTGCTGTATTTTTCGGCTTACCATCCAGTTCTGGTAGAAATATTGCGCCGCCTGCCGGATAGACTTTCCCAGGCACCGATGGACTACGTCGTCATTGGTCCGCCATTCCTGTCAGATGTTCTAAGGGAACTGGATCGCCTGCACTGCGGCCTGCCGATACAAACCTTCTATCCGATCAGCTACCGGGACGGGGACCGAGTGGTTTTCGGACACTGGCCACTGACGGCCGACACTTGGTCTATTCATGTCTGGGGCCGTTACAACCGTAAGGTCTTTCTGGGAAAGTCGTTGATGGACTTCGAGGGGCGCCGGTCCACCGTCCTGGATCTTGCACGCGACTTGCTGCATCCCCCTGCCGGGCCGGGGGATCCGGGAGTGGAGAGGCGCCGAGCGTCAACGACGTAAGGCGTCGCCGCCAGCATTGCCGCGTAATTGAAGCGGAGCCGCAAGGAGCCACGGCGGGCGGGCGCATCCCATGCGCCAGAGCCGACGGCTTGGTCCGTCGGGCGATTGGAGCTCCCGGCCGAGCCGAGTTCGCCGCCTGTTGCGGATTCGGACGGTGCGGACGCCAGTGTGCAACTGGGGATCAGGGGCGACACCCCAGCCTGATCTTTTCGCTCGGTTTCCGTCATCTTTTCGCTCGGTTTCCGTCATCTTTTCGCTCGGTTTCCGTCGGGAGTGCACAGGTCCGATCACAGAGATGACGGCCGCACCCTCCCCTGACCGCAGAGCACAGACAACCCTTTTTTCTGCGAGGGTCACTGATATTGATAACCAGGGATTATCAATGCGATGTTCGCACTGGCGTTGCAGCCGTTTTTTTTTGAGTTTACTCGGTTCGTAGAATCGTTTTGGGGAGACTTCAGGGTGTCGCCGAGGTGCTCTTATGCGGCTCATTGAGAAACAGGATTGGCAATCATTTAGGTCGGATACCGGTTGGGATGGGGCAAAATTCGAGGATCTTGTAAAAACACTTCTGACTCAGTATTCTGGGCGGCAATGGGAGCAGACGAAGAAAAGCTGGGATGGGTCTAAGGATTTTGTTTTAAAGTCAGACTGCTATACAGCATGGGCCGAATGCAAAATGTTTGATAGCACCCTTCCTTTGAAGGGCGCAGCGCCGACTCTTGTCATGGCGAGTGTGAATTCGGTTTATCATGTTATTATATTTAGCTTTTCTCCCATTACGCGAACCGCTGTTGAGGCCACTGCTCAGTTTGCCTGGAAAACAGGTCAGCGTGTGCAAATATATTCGGACCTTGGCTTGGATTATCTTATCCTGCATTGTAAAGAAGCGCGCACGCGGTATTTTCAGACCCTAGCCCCGCCGGAGCATGGTTCGCCCGAACCGACGATCTACAATCAAGTTTGGTCAGACGTGGATGAGACGTATCTTCTGGCCCAGTCAGAAACGGCCCCGACGCCCAGGGGGCCAAGGATCTGCAGCCTGTCTAGGCATCAGCTGTTTCGCGTTGACCTCACAGTGCACAATACCTTTCCGCTGGACTGCACCGACTTGACACTTGACCTGGAAGCCGAACGCAGACGCAATTACAAACTGGTCGCAGCGGCCGACCAAGGCGTGATGTTCGGTCGCACGCAGACCAGTCTGCGGTTCTCCCTCGACCTGGGCGAGGTGCGCAGCTTCAGTTTCATTTATCGCTTGGTCCGGGCCAAATCCGGGGTACCGCGATATTGTCCCGCCCCGTCCCTGATCCGGAGCGGCCAACGGCAGAAGCCAAGAGGGATCCCCCGGTTTCGGCTTTCCGAAGCCTTGCGCACGCCTTTGGTGGGCAGCGACAGAAAAGCCTTTGTTGAAACCGTAAGGCGATGGACGGACGGCGCGGCCCCTTGTTCATGGCCCTGCACGGAGCATCAGGCGCTGGCAAGACGCGGCTTCTTGAAGAACTTCGCGAACCCCTACTGGCCAACGGCTACCGCACGACCGCCTTGAACGGCGCCACGGACGGACGCGACCCCGACCTGGAGCCACTGCGCGCGTTCATACCCGCTCTCACGCGAACACTTCTGCTGTTGCCGACTCTCCCTGCACGAGCCGACATACTGGCCCTGCAGGGCTTGGCCCGTCCGCCAAGGCAGGAGGACTCAGACGCCACGGTCGATCCGCAGGACCTGTTTTTCCTTCTCAATCCGCCTTCGGATCTCGGCGAGGAGCAATTGGCCGCCTTGGCCATGGACATCCTCGTGCCGGTCGTGCGTGCGCTGGCCAACGGGACCGCGCTCTTTATCGACAACCTGCAGGACTATCCCGATCCGGTCGCCCGCTTTATTCGGCGGTTTGCGGAAACCATCCGCACCAACGGCCCACGCTGTGTCTTGGCGATCAGCGTGAACACGCAAACCTGGAGTCGGCACGGCGCGACGGAGCTATTACTCCGGTCATGGGAGGCCGCCAAGGCCGAGCGCGACAATCGGTATATGTCCTTCGCGTTGGAGGACTTTGACAGGGAAGCCTTCGGTGAGTTTATCGAAGCGTTGTTGACGGGCGGCGAGCGGGACGTTCCGGTGCGCAACAGCCACAAAGGTCTCTGGGACGTTCTGTGGACTCGCGTCGAACCGCGCCCTTTGCATGTGGAGCAGGCCTTACTGCATGCACGGGACCAGAAGATGGTGATCCTGGAGGCCGACACCGGGTTTCTGCGGGTCTGCGACGAAGCGGCGCTGGTCGACCTCTTTGGCCGGCAGTTCGTTAGCGCAGAACTCGGCGACCTGATGGCCCGGCGCTGGCGGACCATAGAGGCGGACTGGTCGCGCCACGGCCTGGAAACCCGCGTGATGGCCTTTCAACTGCTGTGTTTCTGCGGCCGCCTGGACGGACGCGACGCCCGCGATCTCGGGATCAGAGAGGAGGATATCGAGGATTTTGTCTCCCGCGGCCTGGCCCGGCGCGCTGGGTCGGGGCTGGCCCCCTATCACCGCCAGACGCAACGCATTTTTCACGACGCCGTGTTCCGGTTTTCCCAGTTGACCGGGGCCTGTGTGCGGCAGGTGGCGGACCATTTTCTGGCCGGACGCAACGGGGTTGTGGATCGCCCAACCCTTCGGCTTCAGAAGTTTACCGCCGATGTCGTCACCGGACGCTGCACCGCGGAACAGGCGCGGTGGGCTGCGCGCCAGGATCGATTGGCGGCTGTCGAACCGCAAGAACTCACGTTCCTGTATGCTGCGCGGGATCTGGCCATGAGCCCCGGTGTCGGCGATATGCTGACGCGCGCGGAACAGATCGCGCTATTGTTGCAGGCATGCGAGGGATTGCGTCATGTCCTGCCTCGGCGAGAGGGCCAAAGCCTGTTCGAGGCGGCGGATACCTTCGTGCTCGGCCTGCTCGATCCGTCCGAAGCGGATACGGACGTCGCCCGGTTTCATGCCCACTATGGCAACCAGATGCTCGTCGGACATGACGATGAAAGATTGCTGACCGTGTTGGAGGAGGCTTCGGCACGAATCGCCCCCGAGTCTCAGGACCTTTGGTTCCGCAGCTACCTCGCGGACCGGCTTTGCGTTGCCCACAAGTCTCTCGGCAACTCGGTCGCCGCGCGGCGCGCTGGCGCCCGGGCGCTACGCTACGTCATGGACATGCCCGCAGAGGACAACCGGCGTCGCGAACGCGAGGTCTTTGCCTATCTCGACATCGCCAACATTTACCAGAACGGCCACGACTTGGGGCCGGTGGACGACATCTGTCAGCGCGGTCGCGCCCGCACCCATCTTGCGATCCGATACTGGCGCAAAGCTTATGCAGTTTTTCGCCGCATGCCGTCCGTAGCCTGGCCGAAGGCTGACTTCATGCCGATGGTGATGCTGTACGTCGCACAAAGCCATTTGTTGGCCGGCGATACAACCCGGTGTCGCAGTGTCATGGGCGACGCGCTGCGCCAGTGCCGGGATCAGTCTGTGGCCTTTTTCGGCGTCAAGCTGCACATGATTGCCGCGCTGAGTTATATGCTCGAAGGCGAGGCAGCGCTTCCGGCGGCGAACGGCGAGGCCTCGCAGGCGCTCAACTGGACCTTGGCTGCAGAGGTCGATCGCTACATTTGGGCCTGCTGGTGGCTGAAGGGCACCCTGCTGTTGCGGGAACAACACGTTGACCAGGCCCGCGACGCCTATGAGTGTCTGTCCGAAAGGTTGATGAGTCAGAACAAGCTGTTGCCGAACTGGCTTGATGGCTGGGTCATATCGTGATTCCCTGGCGGATATGAGTTGCCAG
>JANQJV010000036.1 GCA_028281465.1 Azospirillaceae bacterium
TGCCAGCCAGAAGGGCAAATGCAAACAGAACGACAGAGGTGTATTCCAGCGGGCCAAATTGTATGGCGATAGCAGCAAAGGGAACGACCAGAACGATCAGGAGCATATCGGAAATCGCATCACCACTTACCGATGAATACAGCGCGAACTTCATCGCGCGATCTGCCTCGCCCTTCTTGGCCATCGGATAGCCGTCGAAAGCTGCTGCAGCGGCCTCAGGGGTGCCTGGTGAGTTTATGAGGATCGCCGGTATTGCGCCGCCTGACGTACCCCCCTTGTTCACACCGACGAGAAAGGCGATGGCCGCGAGGGGAGACATGTAATAGGTCACCGGGATGAGCACCGCTAAAGCGGTCACGCTGCCAAGACCGGGAATGACCCCAATTATGATGCCGAGGGTGATTCCTGCAGCAATGAATGCGAGGTTCGAAAAGGTGAGGGCGACACCAAAGCCGGCAATGAGCTGCTCGATCATAACGTGCCCTCCGATCGCACCGCCGACGTCCTCACGGTAGGTCAACTGTGAAGAAGACCCAGGCCGCCTGGTCGATGAGAAGAGGGAGCAGAATCGAAAGGGGCCCTATGGCCCACCAGTTCCGATAGCGCGCGAACATCATACCCCCACAGATGAGGATCGGCGCTACGAACAAAAACCCGGTCTTTGTGAGAGCAAACATGGTCACCATGCCCACGACAGCCCAGACAGCGAGTTCGAGGAGGATAGTCGACCCTTTGAGACCGGTATGGACCTCAGAGCGGCGGCGGCAATTGATGCCGACAAGTGTGGCCGACAGGACGAGAACCACCCACGCGGCTAAGCTCGGGAAAAACCGTGGCTGGATGTCGTGTTCGGCACCGGAGGGCAGGGTGTTGTGCGGCACCAACCAGACGAGTGCGCCGATGGCCGCCGCCGCGAGGAACAGTCCGGCGGTAATGTTTATGCCCGCGCTGATAGTGACGGTTGTGTCCGATCCCTTGATGTCGGACTGGTTGGTCACTTGGTCTTCTCGATGACCATCTTGATGGCCTTAACCGTATTGTCGATATCTGCGGTCAAGTCCTTGGAGCCGACAAACTTTACCGGAAACTTCAGCTTCTTCGTTGTGATTTCGACGAATGCAGGATCTTTGCTAGCGACTTCCATTGCCCTTTCGATCCTCGCCGTTACGTCCTTTGGTGTGCCCTTTGGTACGACGATAATGGCCTGACTAGGCATGAAAATTCCATATTCTTCTTTGATTGAAGGAACGCCGGGTGACGCCAGCAGACGCCCGGCATTCATGGACGTCAAAACCTTCGTTTGGTCCGAGTAGCGATTATGAATGCCGCCGCTGTAAGCAAAATCGATCTTTCCGCCAAGCAGGAAAGGCACCATCTCGCCTCCGCCCCTCGTTGGTATTCCAGTCCAGTCAACAGCGGCGGCGGCGGCAATGTAGTTGATGAACATACGGGACATTGGGCTCTGGTCTGCGTAGTTCAGGCTGTGGGTTCTGGAGTAATCGATGAGCTCTGCGAGCGTATTGAAGGGCGCGTCGGACTTGGCTACCAGCGCTTGTTGGTACTCCGTGACCTGTCCAACATAGTCGAAGCTATCAAGACCGTATTCGACGGATTGGGTCAGCGGCGGCCAAAGGAGCGAGGAAGACGCGGCAAACAGTAAGGTGTAACCGTCGGGCGGTGCGGCGGCCACTTCCGTTGCGCCAACCGCGCCGCCGCCACCTGGGCGTGTTTTGACGATCACGCTCTGCCCGAGTTCTTTTGCCAAGGCCTTCGAGTAGAGGCGGGCCATGGTTTCGGTGCTGCCCCCGGCCTTGTATGGAACGACAAGGGTTACGGGTCTTTCCGGGTAGTCTGCGGCAATTGCTGGAAGGCTCGCCGCGACGGCACCGAGAGCCAGCGTTGCGGTTAAAGCCAACGTGCCCCGTCGCGTGATCGGGCGGCCCATGTTTTCCTCCCAACAGATGGTCAGCCACTGGCGGCGCATAGCCTGCATCTCGAAAACTGCATAGCTTTAATATCATTGTCAACATCTAACAGTCGTCAACATTTAGCATAGGTTGCAGGGTCAGAAAGCAGCGCATTGCTGCTGGCTCGCCGGCCGCCGCCGCTGTAAGCAGGCGTCGTGCACAGGTGGGGACCACTGTGTCCGACGTCTGCTTGGGCGACTCCTGTTCTCCGCGCACCGGGCGGTGGGCCGCTTGCGGTGCGCAGTTTTCTGTTTCTAAAGCTGCATAGTTTTAATATCGTCTGTCGGTACTCATCGATGGAGCATCCCATGACACGACAGAAATGCCCTGGTCCGGTCAGGCACGAGCTTGTCGGCGACAACGCACCGTCGGTTCGTTCAGGCGACGATCCGGCGATGCTGGGCTCTGCCACCTTGAGGCCCTTGAACCCGGTGGAGGCGCGCAGCTATCAGACCTTCGTGCTGACCTACACTGTTG
>JANQJV010000305.1 GCA_028281465.1 Azospirillaceae bacterium
CTGGGAATATGCCCGGCATGTCCTGCCTCCCCCCTACCTTGCTTTTTATGGGCACGAAATCGAACAAAACTGGCCAAACCGACACCGCAGTCATGATACTCAACAGGCCCTAGAGCACGCCAGTCGGGCGGGACAGTTCAGGCCCCCCTGCGCAGGTAAACAAGCGGGTCTTCCGTTGCATTGGAGGGGGCATTCGAGAGCGCATCAAGGAACAAGGAAAACAGCTCACCCTGTGATGCGATGCCCAGTTTCGCGTGGATGCGTTTGCGATGTACCTTGACGGTTTCCGGACTGTTTCCAAGCAGCCGCGCGATCGACTTCGATGAATGCCCTTTCAGGATCAGACGGACGATCTCGGCCTCGCGTTCGCTCAGGACCGAAGTGGAAAACCGCACAAACGACTTTTCCAGATGCGCACCGATGCGGCCCTGTTCCACCAAACGATCCGGGGTAAAGGAGGGCCAATGACGTGCGCATAGTTCGGCAACGCACGGGTAGTATGCCAACAGTGCGTCGCGACCCTGAGGCTTCAATTCGAAGTCTGGATGCCGGCTGCCGAGCGAGAGGATCAGGCTGGCCTGCTCGCCAAAGGGAACATGCAGGCTGGTTTCATGATAGAGCTCGGTATCCACATAGAATGTCTGGTAATACTCAGAGGCCAGAAAATCGTCGGGCGCGCAGTCGCTGAGCGACACGACATCTGCGTGCTGCCCACGCTGCAACAGGTCGTAGAACGGATCCAGCATATAGGCGAAATCAAGGTAGGGTTGGATGGTGCGTTCGCCAAAGACCGTGTCCAGATTGTCAAAAAGGGCAACCGGTGGCTGTCCCCGGAAATAGGCGGCAACAAAGGTGCTGTCATAGCCGGATATTGTCTCGCAGAATTCGGCAAGGGTGCCCAGGAATCCGGTCTGACCAACATGCTTTATCGCCTGGGCGAGGTTGCTCGCGCTGACTGACTGAGGCGCAGGGGTCTTTGGGAGCAAACCGGCGTTGTCGCTGCGCAGTCTGAGCATTCCTTGCCTCCTTTCACCTAGGCCGGCTGCTGCTGGGTCATGCAGTGAATACCGCCACCGTTCCAGCAGATATCCCGTACATCGACCTGCACGACCTTGCGGTTGGGAAATGCGTTCGCAAAGGCTTCGGCGGCAGCTGTATCCGTCTGCGGTGTTTCGAACCTCGGCAGGACAACGCCGCCATTGGCGATATAGCAGTTCACATAGGACGTCGCGGTGAACTCGCTGTCATCCCGGTACTGGTAAGCCTCGTTCACAAGCGTTATAGCGATCTCGTTGCCGTCAGCGTCTGTCTGGCCCTGAAGCGCCTTGAGGTTTTCGCGGCAGGCTTTCTGATGCGGATGGCTGTCATCGGGATTGTCTTCGAACAAGACATGACCGGGTTTCACGAAGGTCAGGACGCCGTCAATGTGCCCATCGGTGATCCATTCATCTTCGTCGCCGGGCAACCAGATGACCTTGCGCGCGCCGATGGCGTGAAACAATTCGCGTTCGACATCCGCCTTGGTCATGCCCGCGTTGCGGTTGGGGTTGAGAAAGCAGGTTTCGGTTGTAATGACCGTGCCGCGTCCGTCGCTGATCAAGCCACCCCCTTCGCCGGTAAGCGGCGATTGATAGAGCGGCAAGCCAAGATGATCCACCAAAGAGGCTCCTATATCCCTGTCGCCAGGCCGGACCGGAAACTTGTTGCCCCAGTTGTTGAAAATCAGATTGGTGCCGATGGTGTCGCCCGCGGCGTTTTGCACGAACAGGGGGCCGGTATCGCGGAACCAAAGATCGTCCTGCGGCCTCGCAATCACGTCAATCGACATTGGCAGCGCCTGCCTTGCCTGTGAGACGGTTTCGGGCTCTGCGAGAACGCGCACGGCTTCGAACTGCGCAATTGCCGAAGCGATGTCGACGAAGGCCCGTTGCGCGCGACCAAGATCCGCCCCCCAGACATCGGCATGATCGTCATGCACCCAGGACATCCAGCACGCGGCATGACGGGCGGTTTCCGCAGGCATGACAAAGCCCAGCTCGCCCGGTGTCCTACCCGCCGCAAGGGATGCGCGCAGGTCTTCGGTCATGACTTCGGCTCCTGCTGTGTAATGCAATGGATGCCACCGCCACCGATAGCAATTGATGGAATCTCAACCTGAACGATGGTGCGACCTGGCAGGTGCTCTTCGAAGGTTTCGCGCACAAGATCGTCTTCGCGCAGCCCGTATTTGGGCATCACAACAGCGCCGTTACAGATGTAGGCGTTCACGTAGGAGCTACAGAACTTCTCATGGGAGGAGCCGTGTCCTGCAGCGTCAGGCACGCGCACCAGCGTGATGTCACGCCCCTTGGCATCGGTCTGCCCCGCAAGAGCGGCGATATTGGCGACGTTGATGTCGTAACACTCATGCGTCTCCGGCCCTTCGCCCTCAACCAGCACGACGCCCGGGGCCACGAAAACAGCCGTGCCGTCCACATGGCCATCGGTTTCGGTTTCCAGGTGATTGCCGGGAAGCCAGATCACTTTGTCGCCGCCCAGCATGTCTTTCAGCTCGGCCTCGATCCCTTCAAGGGACCAGTCGGGGTTGCGGTTGACATTGGGAAAACAGCTTACGGTCGTCAGGATGGTGCCTTCGCCATCCACACTGATCCCGCCTCCCTCGGCGATTAGGCGGGAGGTGAATTCGCGTACACCGGCCGCCTTGGCGATGGCTGAAGACGCCGCATTGTCACCGTCATATGGGGAATACTCTTCGCCCCAGGCGTTGAATTCAAAGGAGACCGCAGCGCGCTCGCCCTTGCCATTGACCACGAAACAGGGGCCGGCATCGCGAGCCCAACTGTCGTCGATAGGATGGTCCAGAAGCGTGATATCGCTTCCGAGGAGGTCGCGTGCGGCGGCCCTGTCTTCCGGGCGCACCAACATGGTCAGCGGTTCGAACTGACGAATGGCATGGGCCACGGCGGTATAGTTGCGGCAGGTCTCGCCCATGTCATCCCAGACCTCATGCCGTGACGGCCACATCATCCAGGTGCGCTCATGGGGCTCCCATTCTGCGGGCATGTGGAAGCCAAGGGATTTTGGGGTCGGGGCCTGCATTTGGATGACTCAAAGCTGATGGCTGGTGACTTGGCCCCAGTTTCTCATTAATAATTATTATCAACAAACGCCAAATTCTGGGAATTACGATTAGATATTCTCATGAGTAATCCTTACAGAACATTGCCGCCCCTGGGCGCGCTGATCGGGTTCGAAGCCGCAGCCCGCCTTGGAAGCTTTTCATTGGCTGCCGAGGAGCTGAACCTCACGCAGTCCGCCATTTCCCATCAGATCCGAACCCTCGAGACACATCTGGACCAGCCCTTGTTCCTCAGGACCGGTCGGACGGTCGAGCTGACCGATGCCGGCCGGGACCTGATGCAAACGAGTGCCGAAGCGCTCGAGACCGTGCGGCAGGGCGTGCACCGGCTTGACGCCTATGCAAAGCCGGGCACGGTTGTGGTGCAGATGCCGCCCGACCTCGCCGCAGGCTGGTTCCTGCCCGAACTGGCGCGTCTCAGGGCAGAGCTGCCGCAGGTGGAACCCTGGCTTTATTCCGGTGACTTGCGCGACGCGCTGGAAGTATCGGAATTCGATATCGTCTGCCGGACATCGCCGCCCGTGGCGCCGCAGGAAGAGGGATGCGCGATCCTGCCGTTGCGCCGGGCGCCGCTGTGCCCGCCAACGCTCCGCGCGGCGTTCGAGGCCGCGCCCGAAACCGTGCCACTGATCCATGATGAGCACAGCGAGGATTGGCAGACCTGGTATCTGGCGGCAGGGATCGCCCGGGAGAACACGGTGCAAGGATTGAACTTTTTCGACCCGGTTCACGCGATCAAAGCCGCTGCCGACGGTCTGGGGGTGTATCTGGGCAACCCCGACCTTGCGAAACCGTGGTGCGACACGGGGCAATTGCACCCGTTTCTGGACATAACGCTGGCCTCGGATCAGGTGCTTTACATGGTCGCGCTGCGCCGAAACCTCCAGCGTCCTGCGGTGCGGATGCTTTGGGATTGGCTTCAGGTGTCGCTTCCGCTTCAGCCGGTCTCCGCCTCGGGATAATGCGGCGCCTTCCAGCCCCGTCCGGGTTGGGAAGACAAGAGCGTTTGCGTGTAGCTGTGCTGGGGATGTCCGAACACATCGTCCACCGTGCCGCTTTCCACGATCCGCCCGGACTGCATCACCAGAATCCGGTCGCAAATCTGGGCGGCGACGCGCAGATCATGGGTGATGAAAAGGATGGTGACACCAAAATCACTGGCGATATGGCGCAGAAGGGCCAGAACGTCCCGTTGCACCGACACATCAAGGGCCGAGACGGCTTCGTCCGCAATCAGCACCTTGGGGCGCACCGACAGGGCGCGCGCGATGCAGATCCTCTGCCGTTGGCCGCCGGAAAACTGCGACGGGTATCGGTTCATCGCCGATGGATCGATACGGACGGTTTCCAGAAGATGCCGCGCACGTTCCAGCGCCTCGGCCCGCGGAACACCAAAGTTCAGCGGGCCCTCGATCAGCAGATCCGCAATCTTGCGGCGGGGGTGCAAGGCGCTGAACGGGTCCTGAAAGACGATTTGGATATCCTTGCGACGGTCACGCAGGTCCCGCGCGGCGAGGCCGGCAAAGTTGCTGCCTTCCAGTTCGATCGCGCCGCTATCGGGTTCGATCAGTCGCATGGCGCAGCGCGCCAGCGTGGATTTCCCCGACCCGCTTTCACCGACGATGCCCACCGTTTCGCCCTGGTGCAGCGTGAAACCGGCCTCTGTCACGGCCTTGATCCTGCGTGCCGGTTGTCCGATGCCGCCGGGCGCCTTGAAGGTCTTGTTCAGGGCGCTGACCCGCAGGGCGACCTCAGCGGCATCAACCGCCAAAGGCGCCCGGTCGGTTTTCCGGGGAACAGCATTGATCAAGGCGCGTGTATAGGGGTGCTCTGCGGCGTTCAGAACCTGATCGGCCGGGCCCTGTTCAACGATCTTGCCGTGACGCAGGACCAGAACCTCATCCGCGATTTCGGACACTACGTCGAAGTCATGGGTGACAAACAGGATGCCTGCGTTCCGCTCCACCTTGAGCGTGTTCATCATCGACAGGATTTGCGCCTGTGTGGTCACGTCCAGCGCGGTTGTCGGCTCATCCGCGATCAGCAGCTTCGGGGCCATGGCCAGGGCCATCGCGATCATCACCCGTTGGCGCTGTCCCCCGGATAATTGATGGGGATAGCTGCGCCGGATCCGGTCGGGTTCGGGCAGCATCACGTCATTGAGGAGCGCCAGACTACGCCGCCGCCGCTCTGATTTATTCAGATCGGAATGGGTTTCAAACACTTCTTCGATCTGTCGCCCGACCCGATGGCAGGGGTTCAGGGCTGTCATCGGTTCCTGAAAGATCATCGCCATCTCGGCACCTTGCAGGCGCCGCCGCTCCGGCTCTGTCATCGACGCGAGATCGCTGCCCTCAAAACGGATCGCGCCCGAGGCCGAAAGAACGGACGGGTTGAGCAGCCCCATGATGGCCATGGCCGCGGTGCTTTTTCCCGATCCGCTTTCGCCCACGACGCACAGGCATTTCCCGCATTCTATGCGGAAGCTCAGATCGTCGAGGATCTTCACGGCCTTTGCGCGCGAACCCGCAGAGACGGAGAGGGTATCGACGTCAATCAGGCTCAAGGTATGTCTCGTGACTACAGGGGCAAAAATCGGGCGATTGTCGGACCAAACCTAATCAGGCCCGCCGGAGCCTTGCAGTGCCCCTTTATGGGTATCGACACAAAGCCTGCCCGTTTGCCAGCATTCGGTCAAATGCCGGCCCGCACAGCACATGGGGAACCATAGAATGCCAAAGTCACCCGCACGACCGCTCAGCCCGCAATTCACCTTGCCGCGTCGGAGCTTTCTGGCCGGCTCATCGGCCCTGGTCGCCGCCGCTGCCTTTGGCGCGGGCAGCCGCGCCTTTGCCGAAAGTCAGCCCGCACCGCCGGCGATCGGCGCGCGCGATCCGCGGTCGCTTGTGGTGCTGGTCGACGCTTCGGTCGAAAACCTCGACCCGGCCACGAACATCGAATGGGCCTACGGGCTGCGCCCCGTCTATGAAACCCTGACAACCCTCGACGGCGCCAGCACGCTGGAGGTCAAACCGGCGCTCGCGTCGTCGTGGGAGGCCAATGCAGACGGGTCCAGCTGGACTTTCACGCTGGTCGAAGGCGTCATGTTCCATGACGGCACACCCTGTAATGCCGAGGCGGTGAAGAAGGCGATCACGCGGCTTGTCCATCATCCCGCGGGCCTGGCCGGGACATGGCAGCTGGAGGACCCGGAGACGCAGATCGTCGTGCTGGACGATGTCACAATCCGCTTCGATCTGGGCGAGCCGCGCCCGTTCTTCGACCGGCAGGTCAGTTCGCAATACGGCTTCTGGATCGCCAGCCCGACAGCGGCCGAGGCGAACTCGCTTGGCGAGGATGACCTCGGCTCGCAATTTCTTCAGGCCAACCCGGTGGGGACCGGTCCCTACACATTGGAAAGCCTGAACCCCGGGCAAGAGGCAATCTTTGCCAAGAACGACGCCTTCCGCGAGGGTTGGGAGCATGCGCATTTTGACCGGGTCATCACCAAGACGATCCCGGTCTCTGCAACGCGGCGGCAACTGCTTGAAAGCGGCGAGGCGGACATGACGCTCGCAATGGAGCCGGAGGACATGGTGGCGCTGCGGGATGATCCGCGCTTCGTGATGAGCGATACGCCCACCTACACCGTGCAATACGTGGCCTTTGCCACCGACGGGCCGCTCGCCGACCCGCGAGCGCGCAAGGCCATCAGCCACTGTTTCGACCACGATACCTATATCAGCGAAGTGGCGCTGGGCACGGCGGACAAGCCCAATTCGGTCTTCCCCTCTCTGATGCAGGGCATGGATGACCAAAGCCGCCTCTTGCCCTTCGATCTGGACAAGGCCCGGACGCTTCTGGCCGAGGCGGGTATCGCCGAAGGGACCGAGTTGACGATGGCCTATTACTCAGGCTTCGGCGATATCGAGGGACAATTGCTGCAGGCCTGGCTTTCCGAGGTCGGAATCGATCTTCGGCTGCAGGAGCTGTCCTTCTCGGCCTATCTCGATGTGCTCTTTGGCGAAGGCAGTGCCGCGGAGCGCCCGGATATGTTCTACTTCTCCTGGTGGCCGAATGTGGATCACCCCTACAGCTTTGCCTGGGGGCTGTTCAGCGGCGATGCCGCCACCTTTGACGGCAATACCGGGCGCTACGCCAATGATGAGGCGACGGGGCTGATCGACGAACTGCGCAATCAGGTCATGACGGACGGGAACGCCGCGAAATTCCGCAGGCTGGCGGATGTTCTGACCAACGAAGACCCGGCCTGGCTGCCGATCCTGCAGGAGCGCGCGCAATTCGTGTCGCGCAATGACATTCAGGGGCTTGAGAACAACCCGATCTATGTGGCGACGCTGGATATGTATGCGCTCTCGCGCAGCAGCTAGACCATAGACGCATGGGGCGGTTCATCCTCAGGCGGCTGGTCTCGACCACGTTCCTGATCCTTGGAGTGGTCCTGATGACCTTTGCGCTCGCCCGGCTTCTGCCGGGCGATCCCGCGCGTCTGATCGCGGGCGCGCGCGCCGATGCCGATGCGGTGGCCGCGGTGCGTGAAAGGCTTGGTCTTGATGATCCGATCTTCACGCAGTTTGTCACCTATATCGGCAACGTGCTGGAGGGCGACTTCGGCCGCTCCGTCATCACGCGCCGCCCCATATCCGAGGATATCCTCACCTTCTTTCCGGCCACGCTGGAACTGGTGATCTTTGCCGCCTTGATCTCGCTGGTGCTTGGGACGGCTCTTGGTGTTGTCGCGGCCGTCCGTGCCGGGCGGCCCAGCGATGTGGGCGTGCGCACGGTCGCGGTGACCGGGCTGTCGGTGCCGGATTTCTGGCTGGCGCTGATCTTCCAGCTTCTGTTCTTTGCGACCTGGGGTCTTCTGCCCTTTGGCGGGCGACTGGGGACGGGGGTGACGCCGCCGGATTTCGTGACCGGGTTCATGACGCTGGACAGCCTGCTGGCAGGGCGTTTCGACCTCTTCGTCCAGGCGCTGCGGCACATGATCCTGCCGGTGGTCGTTCTGTCGATCCCGTCGATGGCGATCACCACGCGCATCGTGCGCACCACTATGCTCGAAACCCTGTCACAAGACTACGTGCGCACGGCGCGCGCCAAGGGGGTCAGCCCGTTCCGGCTTTACACGCGTCACGCGCTGCGCAATGCGCTGTTGCCGATTGTCACGATCTTTGGCCTGAACACCGGTCTTTTGATTTCCGGCGCGGTGTTCATCGAGTTGATCTACGACTGGCCCGGGTTGGGGCGCTATACCGCGAACGCCATAGCCGGATCCGACTACAACGCGATCATGGCGATCACCCTGGTCGTGGCCATCGCCTATACGCTGATCAATTTTCTGGTCGATCTGAGCTATGCGCTGCTGGATCCACGGGTGAAGCTGGCATGACCCCGGCAACCGGGATATCCGCGCCCGACACCCCCCTAGGCAAGCTCCGGCATATCTGGACCTTCGCGACATCGTCCGGTCAGGCAATACTGGCGGTCGGGATCGTGGGCTTCATCCTGATCGTGTCGGTTCTGTCTTTCGCGGCATTCATGGCCGATACCTACATCACGTCCTTCGATCCGCTGAAAATGGACATCCGCGCGCGGCTTGAACCGCCTGGCGCCGAACACTGGATGGGCACCGACAAGATCGGCCGCGATATGCTGGCGCGGGTCGTCGCCGGGTCGTGGATATCGCTATCGGTCTCCTTTGCCGTGCTGATCGTTGCGGCCATCGTGGGCACCACGGCGGGACTGATCGCGGGCTATGTCGGCGGTATCGTCGATGAGATCATCATGCGCATCACCGATCTTTTCCTGGCTTTCCCGGCCTTGATCCTGGCGGCTGCCATTGCCGCCAGCTTTGGCGGTGGCATGATCCCGACGACCATCGCCCTGGCCGCGGTGTTCTGGCCCTGGTATGCGCGGTTGATCCGCAGCCGGGTGATCTCGCTCAAGGAGGAAGAGTTCATCGCCTCCAGCCGGTGCCTCGGTTCTTCCCATCGCCAGATCATCTTCCACTCCCTGCTGCCCATGGTCTGGCCGCTGGTGATTGTGCAGGCCACGACCGATGTGGGTTTTGTCATCCTGGCCGCGTCGGGTCTGTCGTTTCTTGGCCTGGGGGCACAGCCGCCAACGCCGGAATGGGGCGCGATGATCTTTGACAGCCTGACACATCAGCCGGCGTCGTGGTGGCTCGCGGTCTTTCCCGGCGGGGCCATTGCGCTGGTGGCCGTGGGCTTCAACCTTTTGGGTGATGCGCTGCGCGATCATCTGGACCCCTCTCTTGGCGCCGCGGATGCCGGCGTGTGACGAGAAAGGCAAAAGACATGAACAGACGACACTTCTTGCAAACGAGCCTTGCCACGTCGGCTGCTGTGTTGGCAGGCAGGGGCGCGTGGGCGAATACGTCGATATTTGACGGAACGGGGGTGGAGATCTTGCCCGGCAGCGGGGGAGAGGACGGTTTCACCTTTCCCGCCGAATGGGCCCGGCATGAGCGCACGCTCATGCAATTCCCGCCGCCGCAGAACTGGCAGCGCCGCGATCTGGACGATGCCCGGCAGGAATGGGCGGAAACCGCCAACACGATTTCCGAATTCGAACCGGTAACCATGGCGGTCCGGCCCGGGGACCGGGCGGAGGCAGAGCGGCTTTTATCCCGCGAGATCGAGCTGATCGAGATGCCGCTCAACGACGCCTGGTCGCGCGACAGCGGGCCGATGATCGTCCGGAACCGGTCCGGGGCGCGCCGGGTGGCCGGCTTCAACTTCAATGGCTGGGGCCGCAAGTTCCCGCCCTACCGGGACGATCAACGGGCCAAGGGGCACTTCGCCGCCCATCTCGATATGCCGATGTATGTCAGTGATCTGACCACCGAAGGCGGCGCGCTCCATATGGACGGCGACGGCACGATCCTGACGACGGAGGAAAGCCTGCTCCACACCAACCGCAACCCTGGCTGGTCCAAGGCGGAGGTCGAGGCCGAACTGCTTGCGCAGCTGGGGGCCGAGAAGGTGATTTGGGTGCCAAGCGGGCTGACCCCCGATCCGATCACCGATGGCCACATCGACGGGATCGCGGCCTTTGCCGCGCCGGGCGTCGTGCTCCTCCACACGATCCATGACACGAATGATCCCAACACCGCGATCACGGCGGCGGCCAAGCATGTACTGGAAAACGCAACCGACGCGCGCGGGCGACGGTTCGAGATCATCGAGGTGCCGCTGACCAGCTTCGATGTGGTGCACATGAATTTCTACATCTGCAACGGGGCCGTCATCGTGCCGATCTCGGGCCGCGCGTCAGAGGATGACGAACCGCTGGGCATCATTCAGGACGCTTTCCCGACCCGCGCGGTCATCGGGGTGTCGGGTGTCATGATCGGCGGAGGCGGCGGCGGGGTGCATTGCATCACCCAACAGGTTCCGGCGTAGCTTCCGCCCTCAGCCTTGCGGCGTTCGCCCGTCGAGCGTCTGCAGGGCCCGGTAGCAATCAGGGCGGCGGTCCCGGAAGACCCCCCAGGCTTCCCGGTATTTGGCGGCCTCATCCAGATTGACATGAGCCGTGATGACGCCTTCGGTGGATCGGTCGGCCTCGGCCAGGATTTCGCCTGTATATCCGGTGATGAACGACGTCCCGTAGAACTGGCACATCGTGTCGCCCGCCTGCTCCGTGCCGACGCGATTGGAGGCCACCAGCGGTATCATGTTCGCCGCCGCATGGCCCTGCATCGTGCGCCGCCAATGGCCTGAACTATCGAGACCGGGATTCTCGGGTTCCGATCCGATCGCGGTGGGAAACATCAGGATTTCCGCGCCTTTCAACGCCAGACAGCGCGCGGTTTCGGGAAACCACTGATCCCAGCAGATGCCGCAGCCAAGCCGGCCGAACCGTGTGTCGATCACCTGGAACCCGCTGTCACCGGGATTGAAGTAGAACTTTTCCTCATATCCCGGCGCCTGCGGGATATGGGTTTTGCGGTAGTTGGCCTTGAGGGTGCCATCGGCGTCGATGAGCGCCAGCGAATTGTACCGCGCAAGGCCGGCCCGCTCGAAATACGAGACCGGCAGCACAACCCCAAGCGTTCCGGCCAGAGCCGCAAAGTGCTGCACGACCCGGGCCTTTTCCCTCTCCTGCGCCAGATCAAATTGCGCGAGATCCTGTTCCAGACAGAAATACGGTGTCCCGAACAATTCCTGCAGCAGGATAACCTGCGCACCTTGCCCCGCCGCCTGACGGACCAGTGCTTCTGCCTTTGAGATGTTCTCATCAATGTCCCACGTGCAGGACATCTGGGTGGCTGCGAGAGTGACGTTGCGCATGGGAGAGGTTTACCTTTCAGCCAGATACTCTGTAATGCTTTCGCTGATCGTCTCGATGATCTGGTCGCATTGATCCTTCGAGATGATCAGGGGTGGGGACAGCACGATGCGATCGCCGACGGGGCGCACGACTACACCGCGTTCCACGCATTTGCGAAAAACCGTGCCGGCGGCCTTGTCCGAAAGCGGAAGTGATGCCTTCGTTGTTTTGTCGGCCACGAGGTCAATTCCCATCATCAGATGGCTGCCCCGCACATCGCCCACAATCGGCAGGTTCAATAGGGACTTGGCGCTTTCCTGCAGGTATGGCCCCACCTCCGTGGCGTTGCCCAGCAGGTTCTCGCGATCCATGATTTCGATATTCTTGAGCGCTGCGGCGCAGGCCACGGGATGCCCGAAATAGGTCAGGCCCATGGACAGCACACCCCCCTCGCATTGCGGCTGCGAGATCACGTCATAGATTTCGGTCGTAAGGATGGTGGCGCCCAGCGGGATGTAGCCCGACGTAATCCCCTTGGCGCAAACCAGGATATCGGGCTGGTAGTCGAACAGCGCCTCTGACGCGAACCATTCCCCCAGACGCCCGAAGGCGGTCACGACCTCGTCGGCGATATAGAGCATGTCGTGGCGCTTGCAGACCTCCCACATGCGCCTGTGATAGCCCTCGGGTGCCACCAGCACACCGCCCGCGCCCATGATGGGTTCGGCGATGAAGGCCGCGACATTGTCAGGGCCCAGTTGCTGAATGCGGGCTTCGAATTCGCGGACGAGGTGGTCGCAGTAATCCGCGTCGCTCCACTGTTCGGGTTTGGCGTAGAGGTTGGCCTCTGACACGTGATGGATAAAGTCCTCACCGATCCGGTCGAACCCGTTCTTGGTGCCATGGATGCCGGTCAGCGAGGCCGCGACATAGGTCGCACCGTGATAGCCATTCTGACGCGAGATGATCTTCTTCTTCCGGTGCTGGCCCTTCATGTCGAAATAGTAATGAACCAGCCGGATCGCCGCGTCATTGGCCGTGGACCCACCACAGGTGTAATAGACATGGTTCAGGTCGCCCGGTGCCAGGTCTGCCAGTTTTGCCCCAAGCGTCGCCGCGGGAATGTTCGCGCTGTGACCGAACGGATTATAGTATTCCATGTTCATAACCTGGGCGGCGATCGTGTCGGCCATCTCCTGGCGGCCATGCCCGATATTCACGCACCAAAGCCCGGCAATTCCGTCGAGCAACTCGCGCCCTTCGGTATCGGTCACATACATCCCCGACGCACGTTCGATGACCTGGCTGCCTTCCTCCTTGAAGGTCGAAAAATCCGTATAGGGGTGGATGACATGAGCCCGGTCATCGCGCCAGGCTTGGTGTTTGGTCATGGCGGTCATGAAATAATCCATCAAACTGATCCCAACCCGAAGGCCTTTGTCTGATGGCAGTCTCGCTCAAGTGGCGCCTGGTCCACAGTCCCCCACACGTGGTATCGACTGGATATGATGCACCTCACCGGGTCTGCCACCACGTTCAGCGGTAGCCCGGCAATGAGGTCAGACCAGGATATGGCAGGCACGAAAACCGGCGAGACAGGTATGCGGCAAGTTTTGTATCCTGGTTTGCCGAAGAAGCCCGCCGCGATCACACCGTGGAACTTTCCCGCCGCCATGATCACGTGCAAGGTGGCCCGGCCATCGCTGCCGGCTCCACGCTGGTCGTGAAACCAGCGGCTGACGCGCCATTATGGCCTGATGGCGTCAAAGTTCCGCAATTCAGGGCAAACCTGCGTCTGTGCCAGTCGGATCCATATCGACGCGACAATTGAGGAGGAGTTCAACTGAGGAGGAGTTCAACGAACGTCTGTTGGCGCGTATGGGCCAGCTTCGCCATGGACATGGTTTGGACCCGATGACAACGCAGGGCCCGCTGGTCAGGCATGTCGCGAAAGAGCGCGTCGAAGAACTGATGGAGGACGCGCGCCAGAAAGGTGCCCGGCATTATTCGACCGATCCCGGCACTCCTTCCAGTGATCTATTCCCTGCACCTACGCTGCTGACCGACGTGACAGCCGATATGGCAATGATGGAAGAAGAAGAACGGCATGGCCGGCGCGACACCGGCGCTGCCGGGCCGGGTCGATTCGATCAGGATCATCTCGGCGTCGGATGAAGCGCTGAGCTGATGGACGGCGCAGTCCAGGACCTCCAGCCT
Source organism: Azospirillaceae bacterium (assembly GCA_028281465.1). GTDB lineage: Bacteria > Pseudomonadota > Alphaproteobacteria > Azospirillales > Azospirillaceae > JANQJV01. The sequence goes on from JANQJV010000305.1 coordinate 13,670, forward strand.
TTGTTGCGCCGCCGAGGCGATCGCCTGGTGGCCATATATGTTGCTCATCGGCAACGCCTCTCTAAATATGACTTTTCGAGTCGGTAATTGTACTATTGTGCTCGTGGCGGCACGAATCTGTTAGCGGAGCCTCACGCCGATGGAGCATCGACATCCAATGCATGTGCGGTTTCCCTTCACCTATGACCTCGTCGACGTCCGGATGGGCTGGCGCAATGAGCGGGCGGAAATATATGTCTTCGCGGAGAACCTGTTCGACGAAGACTACGAGTTGAACAACTTCAACGCCGGCGCCAGCGTCCTCACCGGCGAACCCGCCAATCTCGTCGTACCCGGGCCGCCGCGCATCGTCGGCATCGGCGCCACGATCAAACTTCACTAGGGCCTGTTGGGGAAAATCATGTCAGTCGAAGCAGAAACGATCATTCCGGTCGCCGATTCCAATGCCGCTATGTCCGTCTTTGTCGATCACATCGTCAAGGATCACGATTTGAGTTTCGATAAGACACCGGACGGCGCCTGGGTTCTCCAACACGACGACTTCGGGCTCACGTTCAAGCCCGAGTCGCGGGGGCTGTATGTGAAGATTTCCGGCCCCAGCGCCAACATTCTGGTCTTCTTTAAGGAAAGTATTGCTGAACATGTCGGGGGAATCGATGCAACGGCGGCAGCCAATATCCGCTGGTCGGGAGAGACAGCGGAAGTCGGCGACCTGCCGCCGAACTTCAAGGTGCTTGCCGTCAAGCAGAGCCGCGAACTCTTCGCCGGCATGCAACGAGTGACGCTTGGCCATGACGATGTCGGGTCGTTGACTGCCGATGGTGTGCATCTGCGGATGATGATGCCGCTCGACCCGGCGCGCACTGCGGTCTGGCCGCACATGGCGGCAAACGGTGCGCCTGCCTGGCCGCAGGGGGAGGACAAGCTGCACGCCCGGTTCATCACCCTGCGCCATGTCCGTCCCGATGACGGCGCGGTCGATATCGATATCGTGCACCATGACGGCGGGTTGATCTCGGACTGGGCGACTCAGGCGACGCCGGGTCAGACGGTCGGCGTCATGGGCCCTGCCGGGGCTGCCGAGCTGAAGCACGAGACGGGCCTGTTCCTTGCCGCCGACGGGACCGGTATCCCCGCTGTCGCGCGGCTGATGGAGACCGCATCCGCCGATGCAACTGGCGATGTCGTTGTCGCAATGCCGCCCGGCTATGACGCCGCGAGCTACTTCCCGGAAACAAATCTCAGGCTACATCCAATAGCGGCCGACAGGTTCGAGGACGACATCGTCGAGACCGCAACCCGCCTTACTGCGCCCGGCGAGACGGCCTATGCGTTCTTTGCAGGCGAATTCCGCAACGCCCAGGACCTGCGGCGGATGTTCAAGCAGCGGCTCAATCTCGACAAGACGACGCAGATCAGCACCGCCTACTGGCGACGCGGCGCGCCGGGGCATGGCAGCTAGAGCATCGGGCGATACATCAGGTGCATTCTGCTTGTTTGCGCTGTGGCGATCCGGCGGTGAAACGACCGCGGCGCGATGCCGCGCATCGGGCAAGGGCGCTTCGCCGGCGGGCGCCCGGCGCAGACAAGCCCTCGCAGACAAGCCCTCCGGGACGGGCGGATTTGCGCCAATGCCGGCGC
>JANQJV010000350.1 GCA_028281465.1 Azospirillaceae bacterium
CCTGCCGTGTCCACTAATCATCCCCTGCAAAAATCTCGAAAATAGCGCTTTTCCAGAGAGTTAGAACGAATCCGCTCGACCATCTGGCGGGAAGCTCCGTCATAACCTCCGGCGGTTTCGGCAGGGGCTGCCGGTGGTGGCTCCGGTGCCACATCCGGTTCCGGATCGGGCGACGGCAAACCATCGGGCGGTGCGACGCCAAACGATGGTTTGGGATCGGTTCGTTCGGCGGCCGATTGTTTGGGTGTGGCGCCCGTCCATGCCTCGGTCGTAGCCGTGGATGCCAGCTGCCCGTCGTCCGATGTCGGGTCTGGGGGCACCGGTTCGGCAGGGGGCGGCCCGGTCCATGACATTGGCTCGGACGTCGCGCCCGCCGCAGCCGATGCCGGTTCCGCCGCAACGCCGCGGCGCAGCGCCTCCACCTCCTCCTCCAAGGCTTCCAAGCGCACCTGTACGTTGCGCATCAGGCGTGCCTGTTCGTGCCCGCTTCGGCCCGCCCGGATCAGCGCCCAAAGGCCACCACCGGAGCCGATGACGAAGAACAAGACGACGAGCAGGATGATGGCGCCCAGATCCATGCGCCCGACCTCCGTTCAGCTTCGGGCCGCACCGAAGCACTGGTCTCGCGCCGTCCTTCCCGGCAGAGCCCGGTTCGCCGCCGTCAGCCGCGGCCAGCGGCGAAGCGCACGGCCTCTTCCACCGCGCGCACCAACGCCTTGGCCTTGCTACGGCTTTCCTCATACTCCGCATCCGGATCGCTGTCCGCGACCACGCCACCGCCCGCCTGCAGAACCACCTGGCCGTCCTTGACCAAGGCCGTGCGCAGCGCAATGCAGGTGTCCATGGCGCCGTTGGCGGCAAAGTAGCCGACGCAGCCGGCATAAAAGCCGCGCCGCGTACTCTCCAGCTCGTCGATGATCTCCATGGCCCGGATCTTCGGTGCTCCCGACACGGTGCCAGCCGGAAATCCGGCAATCAGCGCGTCGAGCGCGGACAACGACGGCTCCAACGCCCCTTCCACATTGGAGACAATGTGCATGACATGCGAATAATATTCCACCACCATCTGCTCAGTGACGGTCACCGTACCGATGCGGGCAACCCGGCCGACATCGTTGCGCCCCAAGTCAAGCAGCATGAGATGCTCGGCACGCTCCTTCGGGTCGGCCAACATCTCCTCAGCCAGCGCGCGGTCCTCTTGAGCCGACCCGCCGCGCCGACGGGTGCCGGCGATCGGACGCACGGTAACCTTGCCGTCACGCACGCGCACGAGGATTTCCGGACTGGAGCCGATCAGGCAGAAGGCACCGAAATCCAAGTGAAACAGGAATGGCGAGGGATTGAGCCGGCGCAAGGCCCGGTACAAGGCGAATGGCGGCAGGCGGAATGGCAGCGTAAAGCGCTGCGACGGTACCACCTGGAAGATGTCGCCGGCGCGGATGTAATCCTTGGCGCGTTCGACCATGCCGTGATAGCCGTCGCGGGTGGTGTTGGACACGGGCTCCGGTATGACCTCGCCCTCGCCCTGCGGCTCGCGCCGGTACGGCAGGCTGCGTTCCAAATCGGCCACCGCATCGGCCAACCGCTCGCGCGCCTGGGCATAGGCCACCGCAGCGCTGACCTCGGACGACGGCCAGACCGGTGTGACGAGGGTGACCCGATGCAGAATGCCATCGAAGATCGCCATAATGGTCGGCCGCATCAACACGGCATCCGGAATGCTCAGCTCGTCCGGATTGGCATCCGGCAGCCGCTCCATATGCCGCACCATGTCGTAGCCAAGATAGCCGAATAGCCCGGCCGACATGGGCGGCAGCTCAGACGGCAGATCGATCCGACATTCCTCCAGGAGTGCCCGCAACGCCGGCAGTGGCGGCAGTCCACAGGGGGTGAACTGCTCCGGATCGATGCGGGCTTGGCGGTTGACCTCCGCCGAGCCGGCACGGCAGCGCCAGATCAGATCCGGCTTCAGGCCGATCAACGAATAGCGCCCACGCACCGAGCCACCTTCGACCGATTCCAACAAAAAACTGTACGGCCGACCGTCGGCCAATTTGAGCATGGCCGAGACCGGTGTCTCCAGGTCGCTCACCAAGGTGGTCGACACCACTTGCGGTCGACCATCGGCATACACCTGCGCAAAGGCCGTGCGTTGCGGTTGCACCGTCACCATGACCAGGGCTCCTCGGGGTTCTGGACGATCGGCGCCGCACGCGCGCGGCGGCCTAAAACTCGTCCTGCATGCGCTCAGGATAGACGGCAACGTCATGGCTGCCGCGCAAGCCCGCAACGAATTGAGCCAAGAGGTCGGTCGCAACCTGCTGCGTGGCTGTGGCTTCCAGCCGGCGCAGCACCGTCTCGGCGGCATCCGGATCGGCCGGTTCGACCGCGACCAACCTGGCCACCGTGTGGCCGACCTCGCCGACCGGTCCTTGGACGACGCCGCCGACGACTTCGGCGAACAACCCACGGCGCAGACCCGGTGGCAGGTTCTGCGCCGCCGTATCCGCATCACGTGTGAAGGCCTCGGTGCGCAACACGTCCAGACCATGCTCGGCCGCCAGGGTTTCAGCGTCGGCCCCGGTCTCCAGGCGTTGGGCCAATTCCTCGGCCAACGCGTCCGCCTGGGCCAAACGCTGCTGCGCCTGCCAGCCAGCCCGAACCTGATCGCCCACCTCCTCCAATGGCCGCAGCCGGGACGGCTCGATGCCGTCGACACGGACGACGAAGAAGTCCCCGGCATTGGTTTCGGTGACCAGGCTCTGCTCGCCCGCCGCGAGGCCCAAGGCGGTGTCGAGCACGGTCCCGAGATCTGCAATTCCCTCCACCGGCGTCCCGTCGGACCGATTGCCTTCCGCGTCCACGGCGTCGATCCGGCTTACGGTGAGGCCGAGTTCCTGCGCCGCATCGCCGAGGCCGGCACCGCCGGCCAGTAGGTCATCCAGCTCATTGGCCACATCGTAGATCCGGTCCACGGCAAGATCGGTCTGAACCCGGGCCAGCACCTCGTCGCGCACGTCATCGAAGCCGGCCTCGCCACCGGCCTGGATGGCATCGACCCGGATCACATGCCAGCCGAATGCCGATTGCACCGGCCCACCGAGTTCGCCCGCCGCCAAGCCGAATGCCGTCGCACCGATGTCGGGCAGGTCATCCTCCGCCGCCAAGTCGAAGGTGATCGGCTCCGCGCCGGCGACCGCCGCCAGATCCCCACCGCCTTCAGCCGCAACAATGATCCGCCGCGCCTCATCCTCACTCTCCACCACCACCTGAGTCACCGTGCGCCGCTCCGGCTCGACGAACTCGTCGATGCGCGCCTCAAACTCAGCACGCAAGGTCTCCGTCGGCACATCGATGTCAGCAGCGAAATCCTGCGGGCGGACCATGACCAGGCTGAGCGTGCGCAGTTCGGGCGCCGTGAACTGCACGCTGTGGTTGGCGTGGTACTCCGCAAGGGCATTGGGCGCCGCCTCGGGCAGATCGGTGAATCGGTCTGCGGCCACAAAGATGATGTCGGCGACGCGGCCTTCCGCTTGGTGACGGTACAGATCGCGCACCAGGCGGTCCGGCGCCCGAGCGCCGGCGGCAACGGCGCTGCTGATCAGTTCGCGCCCGATCTGCTCGCGCATGAAGGCGACATAGCCCTCTTCAGTCAGGCCGTTGCTGAGCAGGAAGCGGCGGAAAAGATCGGCGTTGAAGCGGCCGGTGGTCGGATCGACGAAGCCGCCCTGGGCCTGCATGCGCTGCTGCACCAGGCTGGTTCCGACCTCCAGGCCGGCATCGCGCACCGCCAACTCGAACAAAGCGCGCTGAATCAGTTGCTCCAAAGACTGCTGCGGCAACCCAAGCAGACGTGCCTGCTCCAGGGTGAACTCCGGCCCCAAGGTCTGTTGCAGCCGGCCAATCTGGCGCTGCAGTTCGCGCTCCACCTCCAGGGCGGAAATCTCGAACGGCCCGACCTCGGCCACCGTGGTTTCCGGGCCTTGGCCCCGGAAGATGTCGCCGATGCCCCAAACCGCGAAGCTGGCGATCAGAAGCACAAACAGAATCTTGACGAGCCAAGAACCGACGGTACCGCGGATGAACTGGAGCATGGGACCTGAGCCATATGGGAGTGGGCGAAGGCCGATTATGTAGCAGCAACCGGCGCGGGCGCCAACCGGCAGTGGCCGGACCCGGGCGGGCGGGGGCAGGCAGGCCGACTGAGCGGGACCGCGCATGCGGCGATTCGACGACCGCTTGGCCCCCAACCGCGACCTGCCCGTGACCCGGGTTGGGAATTTCATTTGCACTGCACCGGCCTGGTCCGTCATGGTGCCTGCCAGTTTTGTGTTCCGTTTCAAAGGAGTACTCCGCCATGACACGGTTTCGCTGCACCTGCGTCCGCATCGCGCTGGTTGGTCTCGCCGCAGCCGCCTTGGTGTTGCCGGGTTCGGCCACCGCCCATACCGACGGTGGCCTGGCCGGCGGTTTCGTCAGCGGCTTCACGCATCCGATCCTGGGCTGGGACCATGTGGTCGCCATGTTGGCGGTCGGCTTATGGGGCGCGTTTCTGGGCGCACCTGCACTCTGGTTGTTGCCGATCGTCTTCCCCCTGGTCATGGCGTTCGGCGCGGCATTGGGCATTTTGGGCGTGGCGATCCCGGCCATCGAGACCGGCATTGCCGGCTCCGCCGTGGTCCTGGGCCTGCTGATTCTCCTTGCGGCCCGGTTGCCGCTGTGGGTCGCCGCCATGATTGTTGGCGCCTTCGCGATCTTCCACGGCCATGCCCACGGCACCGAGCTTCCGGAGGCCGCTGCCCCGCTGGCCTATGGCGTCGGCTTCGTGGTCGCCACCGGACTGTTGCACCTGGTCGGCATCGGCTTCGGTCTGCTAACCCGGTGGCCGGCCGGGGTCTATACCGTCCGCGCCGGCGGCGCCGTGATCTCTCTGGTCGGGTGTGCCTTCCTGTTCGATGTTTTGTAGCGGCCGCCGGGCGCCCCACGGCACGTCGGCGGGCGCCGTCGCCTTGGCGCTCGCACTCGCCGTTGCCCCAGGGGCAACGCAGGCGCACAGCCCAATCTCCGGCGCGGATGGCTTCTTGACTGGTCTGCTGCACCCGCTGTCGACACCGGATCAGGTTTTGGCGCTGTTGGCACTCGGCGTGCTGCTGGGGCTCCGCTTTTCGGCCCGCGCCGTGTTGCCATGGCTCGGGTTTGTCGCCGGCGTGCCGGTGGGCATGGGGATGGGCCAGGTCGGGCCACTCCCCCCTGGGATCGACACCGCATTGCTGTTGATGGCCGCGGGCACGGCGAGCTTGGCTGCATTGTGGCCGACCGGAACCACGGCCTTGGCGTTGGCCATGGCCGGGGCCATCGGCCTGGCGATCGGCCTCGCGTCGACACCTGGCCCCGGCCCGCTGCAAGCGACGCTCGTGATGCTGGCGGGCAGCATGCTCGGCGCCAACCTGTGCCTGCTCTATGCCACCGGTGGCATCGGTTGGCTGCGCGAGACGATCACGCATCCCGCGCTGGCGATCGGTCTGCGCGTGCTGGCGGCCTGGATCGCAGCGATTTCCGTGCTCATGGCGGCGCTGACAATGACCGGACGCTGAGAGAATGGGGCAGGGCTACCGCACCATGGTCGCCAGCAGGCCGGACAACGTGACGACGGACAGCACGGTGGAGACCAGAATGACCGCCGAAGTGCGCTCGACATAGGCGCCATACTGCTGCGCCACGACGAAGGGCAATGCACCCGTGGGCAGCGCCGCCAGGATCAGGGCGGAGAGGGCCCAGAACCTGTCGAGCGGGAAGACGGTGGCAATCAGCAACGCCGTCAACAGCGGCTGGACCACCAGCTTCAGGCCGGCCAGCCAAAGCACTTCGCCAAGGTCCGCCCGCAGTGGCCGGCTGGCCAGGAACAAACCGATGGCGAACAACGCACAGGGTCCCGCTGCCGCCCCCAGAAGGCCGCAGAAGGTGGCAACCGGAGTCGGCAGGACCAGGCCGCCGGTGACCCAACTCCACAGCAGGCCGAGCGCCGGCGCAATGACCAGAGGGTTGCGGGCCAGGGCCACGACGGCGCGGCTGAGCGCGGTGCCCGCGCCCTGTTCGGCACTGCGGAGAAACTCGAGAAACGCGATCGGCAATCCGGTCATCACGGCCCCCATGATCACCGTGGCGAGAATCACCGGCGTGAGCTGGTCCGGACCGAAAGCCGCCAGAAACAATGGAATGCCCATATAGCCGGTGTTGCAGAAGCTGGCCGCCAGGCCCTGCATCACCATCTCCGCCGGCGGTGCGTTCAGAACCAGCCGGCCGACCAGCATAGCCAAGGCAAAGACGACGAGCATGGCGCCAAGAAAGGCGCCGAGGAACGCTCCGTTGAACAGTTCGCCCAGCGGTCGGTCGGTCATGCCCAGGAACAGCACCGGTGGCAGGGCGACGAAGTAGACGAACCGGTTCAGCGCCTCGGTGGAGGACTGGCCGAGCAGGCCGGTGCGGCCGGCGAGCACGCCGGCCAGCATGATGCCGAACACCGGCAAGGCCACATTGATGACCGCATCCATGGCACCATCCCCTTGCCTTTGACCCGCTGGCGGCCCGCATGCCATAGCGGCGCGCTGGAACCAAGCCGTTTGGCACGCGGGTCTGGTGTGTGGACGGCGGTTCGGAACCACTCAGCGACTGTTTGGCGGCGCACCCACCCAAGCCTTCTCCCACGACACTGGCGTGGGAACCGGTGCCAGCGGCCGGGTGACGGTGGTGCCGCCGGCGCGGCAGCGTAGGGTTCTCCGCACTGAAACACCCCGCCCGGTCCCTCTCCAAAGGGAGCGGGCACGCGGCGCCTCTGCGCAGGCACGGGCGTGACGGGCGAACCGACTTGACACCGGGGGGCGTTTGCGCGGACGGTACAGATAGGATCCGCGCGGGCGCCTCTCCTGTCCGCGGAACGCTGTCCACGCACCGGTTCAGGATGCCGCGGGCAGCAACCCGATTGGTGCCTTGTCCGCTCGGGTGGAGCTAAAGGATATTGCCGCGATGCGGCCTTTCAGGACCTGCCGATGATCGACCATCATAGCGCCCTCATCTACACCATGGTTCTGGTGTCGTGCGCGGACGCCGACATGACCGACAGCGAGCTGGCCCGGATCGGCGACAACATCCGCCACATGCCGGTGTTTCGCGATTTCGACACCGAGCGCCTGACCGAAATCACGGAAGAGTGTCTGGCGCTGTTGTCCGACCCGGAGGGCCTGGACAGAGCGCTGGAACTGATCCGTAACCACCTGCCGATCAAGCTGCGCGAAACGGCCTATGCGCTCGCCTGTGACATTGCCGCCGCCGACGGCAAGGCAACCCAGGAAGAGTTGCGCCTGCTGGAAATGATCCGCTACGAGTTAGACATCGGCCGCTTGGTCGCCGCCGCCATCGAGCGTGGTACCCGCGCCCGCCATGCCACGATCTGACGCACCAATCCGAGAGTCAGGAGCTGCTCCCCCATGAGCCAGTCCCCCGCCATCGACGAACCCGTGTGCGCCCAGGCCGCCCCCTACGAAGTGCAGGTCAAGGCCGACGAATCCTACTGGTGGTGCGCCTGCGGCCGCAGCCAAACCCAGCCGTTCTGCGACGGCTCCCACGCCGGAACGGCTTTCCAGCCGATGGAGTACAAACCGCCCCGAAACCGCACCGTCTACTTGTGCGGCTGCAAAGCAACAAAGAAACCGCCGCTTTGTGACGGGACGCATAATGGATTGTGATGGAATAGGCGTATTCTAGGTTGTCTGCGTACAAATCCGGTGTAAGTCCTAGCGGCGCCCTGCCCATCCGTCAGCACCCGATCCTGGTCGGCGCCGGTGTTTCACTTGAATTCGGATGCCAAAACGAACACAGGTTGGTATGCGCATTGTTCGCGCCGACCGTGAACTTTGCCGAACACGGGCGTGATACCAACGGCCCGAAACAATGACCGGTCCTCGGGCTGCCCTGTTTCGGAGCGCCGGCATCCTTGCCGGCTGGACCGCCGGCTTCCAGCCGGCCCGGAC
>JANQJV010000352.1 GCA_028281465.1 Azospirillaceae bacterium
GACCAGCGGCACACCGGCTTCCTGGGCCCGCTCCGCCACGACCGGACCGAGGGCGCGGTCGGGCACGACGATGGCGATCCCGTCAACGCCGTCACCGATCATGGTATCCAGGGTGGTGACGGTCAGGTCGGCATTGAACTGCACGTCCTGCGCCAGGAAGGCCGCCCCCAGTTCCTGCGCCTTGGCCCGGGCGCCGGCGACTTCGGCCACGAACCACGGATGATCGCCCATCTTGTTGATGTAGCCGATCTTCAGCTCCTCGGCAGCGGCCGGCAGGGCAACGGCCACTGCCACCGTCGTGACCGCGAGCAAGCGACTCTTGTGCATGGTTTCCTCCCGTTGTTTTTGACGTCAGTCGTGGTAGAGCACCGAACGGCCACCATCGATGGTGATGGTCTCGGCATTGATGAACGGCGCTTCGTCGGAGGCCAGGAACACGGCGGTCATGGCCACCTCCTCCGGCCGACCGATGCGTTACGGCGGATGCAGCCTTTCCGCCTCGCGCCGGGCGGCGGCCGGATCGGCAAAGCCGGCCCAATAGTCGCGGGCGATCTGCGTGTCGATGTAGCCGGGCGCGATGGCGTTCACGCGGATGCCCTCGGCCGCATATTCGACGCCCAGGGCCCGGGTCAGGCCGAGCAAACCATGCTTGGCGACCGGATACGGAAACGTGTGCGGAATGATGCGGGAGCCGTGCACGCTGGCGATGTTGACGATGGCGCCGGCACGCTGCGCCCGCATGTCCGGCAACACGGCTTCGGCGCAGGCCCAGCAGGCCTCCAGATCGAGCACCAGGCACCGGTGCCATTCGCTGCGCGGCATCTCGTGCGGGCGGTGGAACACATTGGCGCCGGCGTTGTTGACCAGGATATCGGCCGGGCCGAACCGGGCTCGGCAGGCCGCCACCATGCCGGCCACATCGGCGGCCACGGTCACATCGGTCGGCACGAAGGCGGCCCGGCCGCCGGCAGCGCCGATTTCAAGCGCGATCGCCTCGCCGGTCTGCGGGGTCTTCTCGGCGATCAGCACCGATGCGCCTTCCGCGGCGAAGCAGCGAGCAATGGCCGCACCGATGCCCTGCCCGGCCCCCGTGACGATGGCGGTCTTTCCGGCCAGACGGTCGGCCATGGGCGTCCTCCTCACCAATCCACGATGGTGCCGTCGGCCAGGACGGCGTTGCGGGCATGCAGGATTTCCTGCTGGAACGGATGTCGGCCGATGGCGGCCTCGTCCACCGACACGCCGAGACCGGGCGCCTCCGGTCGGTCCCACCGCCCGGGCCGCCGGGTGATCGGCCAGGTGACGACCTCGTCGTACCAAGGCACGGCCCCGCTCATCTCTTCCTGGATGATCACATTCGGCGTGGCGATGCCGAAATGCAGCGCGGCCACCCCGGCGATGGGCCCCAAAGGGTTGTGCGGCGCCAGGCCGACACCGGCGGTCTCGGCCAGGGCGGCGATTTTACGGGCCTCGCCCAGCCCCCCGACGTGGCAAAGGTCTGGCTGGGCGATGTGAAAGGCGTTGGCGGCCAGGGCGGCGGCGAACTCGCGCCGGCCGATCAGCCGCTCGCCCCCGGCGATGGCCACGGTGCCCTCCGCCGTGAGCGCGGCCATGCCGGCCATGTGTTCGGGCGGCAACGGTTCTTCGATGAACAGGGGCCGGCTCGGCGCGATGGCCGCGATGAAGGCCCGTGCCAAGGGCAGACCGGCCGGCCGGCCATGGAAATCCACCATGATGTCCACGTCCGGCCCGACCGCGCCCCGCAGCAAGGCCACGTTCTCGCCGACGCGATCGATGTCCGCACGGCGGCCGGTGTAGTGGCAGTACGGCAGGCAGACGATCTTGAGCGCATCATATCCGGCCGCGACCACGGCGCGGCCCCGATCCAGGAGGGCTTCGGCACCGGCGGTGTCGTAGACCGCTTCCATCGTGCCCATGCCGAGATGGGTGTAGGTGCGCAGCCACCGCCGGGTCTGCCCCCCCAGCAAACGCCACACCGGCACGCCAAGCGATTTGCCCAAGATGTCCCACAAAGCGATCTCGATGCCGCTCACGGCGGACATGCCGATCACGCCGAGGCGCCAGAAGCCGTGTCGGGTCATGATCTGGACGCAGTGTTCGATGTCGCGCGGGTCCTGACCAAGCAGCAGCGGCGCCAGATCCTCGATGGTTCCGGTCACCGCCCGGGTCTTCCACTCCAGCGTCGCCTCGCCCCACCCGATCAAACCCGGGACATCCGTCTGCACGCGCACGAACACCCAATTTCGCATGCCGGCATGGCAGACCAACGACGTGATGCCTCGAATTTGCACGATGAATACCTCCGATTCATCATACTAATAAGACATCTGCAGGCTGTCAATCACCGGAACCGCGCGCAGGCGACTGCATCACGCGAACAGATGGAAACGGGGCAACGGAACCCTCTCCCACCCGGAGTGCGACGGTGTTCACGCATTTTTCCCTTACATTTTCGTAGGGTGTGGCGATCTGCCGGCACAGTCTCCCGGGTATCGAGGGCTTCGGGGCAGATCGCCACAACATCCGGCTTATCGGCCAACGGAAACGCCTGATGGTGGGGCACGGCGCATCCGCGCTTGTCCCGGAAATCCGCGGTCAGTGCGCGCCGTGCCCCAACCTTGACTGTCTGTGCTACCGCTTCGCTGCTTGAGCACAGTTGCTAAGATTCGGTGCACATTGATTTGGCGATATTTCTCAACTTCTGTGAATACCTTAGCACTCAGGGTGGGAGAGAGTGCCTGCGTCTGACATGCTCCGACCGTGGCGATACCCCTTTTTCGTCCGCAGTGGCACAGGGGCCGGGCCGTACCAACCGGCGCACAGCCTGGCCGCGGTGCTGTCGAGGGCCCTGGCACCCTGGGCCCTCGCCCGGTCGTGTCTGCTGGTCGCCATGTCTGTGGCTGACAACCGTGCACGGCATCAAACGTGTCGTCGCTATCAAGCGTGATCTGGTTCGGGACGGTGGGAAACGACACGCACTGCCTATCGATCCGCTTATTGCACAGGCCCTAATAGATCTGGGAGCGCGAGTGTCGCTTCGACTATGGCGGGTGGACCTCCTAAAAACCGTCATATCTTATCCAACACCAAAATACTGCTCATTTTCAACGGATTGCGCCACGCTCGTCAACCCTCGTGGATAACTCGGGGCGCGCGGACCACGCGAGTGGGCTGCAACTCCCCTCAAAAAACCGCAGGCTTGCAAGAAGAGCGCTCAATGCCGTCGAAACCGTGTCGCACGGACTGGTTCGCACAGTCGCCTTCCTGGCAAGTGAACCCGGTTGGCCAACTCAATTGGCTGGAAACTGGACCGAAGACTCATCCAATGATACACAGACATCGGCGCCCATCGGTTTGGTTCATTCAACTAACTGTTGCCCTGATGCAACAGAAGGAAATGGAATTTCTGAAGATAACTGTGTCAACGGCGACTTCACTCCATTGCTCAGGCTATACACCGTGACACGTTCTGGTCGTTGCTAATTGATGTGCACTGGGTTTGATGTGCACTGGGTCGGCGCCAAGGGCGGATGCGCAGCCGGCCCGGGCGTTTTTCATCATTGATTGCCTTCGTAGGGGCAACCACCATGAGTATCAAACTGTTCCGATATGCCACCTTTCTCAGCGCGACGACCGCGCTGGTTTCTATCGCCGCCATGGATACCAAGGCGATCACGCCAACCGGAAGCTGCAGCGTCGTCAGCAATAGTGCCACCTGCTCCAGCGGGTCCCAAGGCAGCGTTAGCGTCAGCCCCGGGTTCACTGCAACCGTGACCGTCAACGACGGTGCCACCATCGACGATTTCCAGGTCAATGAACTTGGCACCAACTCGACCTTCACGGCCGGCACGAACAGCTCGCTCACCATGCCATCGGATTTCGCTTTGGTCAGCAGTACGGGCTCCGGCAACACTTACACCATCAACAGTGGGGCATCCCTAACCAGTCAGGGCAACGTCTTCCTGTTCACGCCATCATCGTCGTCGACCGAGAACACGCTGACCAACAACGGCACGCTGACATCGAATTCCTCAACCAAACCGGTCATCGACAGCAATTCCGACAAGGAACTGACCATCAACAACCAGGGGACAATCCAGCAGAACGGCGGTGCCGCCTATGCGGTGCAGAGTCTTGGGCGAACGACCTTCACCAATGGTGGCAGCCTGGTTGGCAGCGTGTTGTTTGGTAGCAATGCAGACGAGTTCATTCTGGAGTCGAACGGCACCATTGCCTCCTTTGTCGATGCTGCCGATGGGTCCGACACCTTTACAATCGGTGGGAGCACCGATGGCAGCTTCGACCAGAGCCTGATTGGCTCCACATCGACTTATCGCAATTTTGAAATCTACTCGAAAAACGGCAGTTCGACCTGGACCTTGACCGGCACGGGCAGCAACGATTGGCAAATCTTGCAAGGCGGCTTGACCATATCCGGCAGCCTCAGCGGTGGTGTCAGCGGTGGCACGGGGAACGAGATGTTTTCCGTCACAGGCACCTTTTCAGGCACCGCCAACCTGGGTGATGGCAATGACCAATTCACCCTGGAATCCACAGGTTCCGTGACATCATCTGTCGATGGTGGAACTGGCACCGATACCTTCACGCTTGGCGGCAACACCAACGGTACCTTCGATCAAAGCCAAATCAGCTCGTCGTCTACTTTCAGGAATTTCGAAACCTTCACGAAGACCGGCAGTTCCACCTGGACGTTGAGCGGCACCGGCAGCAACGACTGGACGATCGAACAAGGAGGCTTGACCGTATCTGGAAGTCTCAGCGGCAACGTCACAGGATCGAGCGGCTCGGAAACGTTCACGATCAGCGGAGCTTTCTCTGGAACAGCCGCCATGGGTGACGGCGACGACCGGATCGTTCTGGTATCCGGTGCGACGCATGTGGGTATCCTGAGGGGCGGCGGTGGAACCGACACGCTGGAGCTCCAGGCGAACAGCAATACGACGATCAACATGGACAACGAGCTGGGTGTCGAAGAATTCGAGCTTACCGAGAAGACCGGCAGTGCCATGCTCACGCTCACCGGCAGCGATGGGAACCTGGACGGCGGCGCCCTGACCGTCCGCGAGGGCACGCTGAGAGTGAACGGCACCTTGTTCAACGGCAGCGTCACGGTCGCCTCCGGAGCCTTTCTCGACGGGATCGGCCAAGTCGCAGCCCTCACCAATTCCGGTACGGTAGCGCCCGGCAACTCCATTGGAACACTGACCACGAGCGGCAACTTCGTCCAGAACTCAGACGGCGTGCTGGAGATTGAAATCTCTCCGAGTGCCGCCGACAAGCTGCAGGTAACCGGATCGGCGTCGCTTGCCGGCACGCTGAAGGTGATCCCGGAAAGCGGCACCTATGTTGCCGGAACGGAGTACACCATCCTCAGCGCCGATGGCGGCGTGAGCGGCACCTTCGACACCACGACAGTGGAGGACGAGAGCAATCTCGGTGGTTTGAGCGTCTCCCCTCAAGTCACTGCTGACTCGGTCACGCTTGTCCTCTCCGGTGACGGGGCAATCTCCGCTGCGGCCAGCGAGGGCCAGCAGCAGGAACAGAACACCGAAACCGCGGAAACGACCAACCGCACACTAACGCGCACAACGTCCCGCACCTTCACAACCCGGATAAGCAACGTGTTCCGCAGCTTGCGGGTTCCGGGCGTCACCATTACGCCGGGTGGACCGGCCAGTCCCGGCACACCGACGCTCGGCGCGCCGGTTCCGGAATCGACCCTCCCCACGGAATCGGCCACAGGACTTGCAGCGGGCGACAATGGTGACCTGCGCGGACTCGCCGTCTGGACGGACACGAGTTTCTCGTTCCTGGACGACGACCAAACTGGCTCTGCGTTCTCCGGCTGGGTCAGCAGTAATCTAATCGGTCTGGACACGATCCTCCTGGATGATCGCCTGGTCGTCGGTGGCGCGATTGGCATCGACTACGCCGAGGTGGCGCTGGAATCGGTGGATGGCGCCAGTTCCATGATTGGCGGATCAGTGAGCGCTTATGCCGGCTATCAGGTGACCGATCAGATCACGGTGGACGGCCTGCTGTCCTACGGCCGCGCGCACACAGAAACCGAACAGCGGGTGAACGGCACCCGCGTCAGCGGCACCTATCCGTCCAACCGCTACACAGCCGCCACCAATCTGACGCTGATCCAACCGATCGAGGTGGCCGACGACACACCACTGGAGAACCTGGAAGTCGCCGGCACCGTGGGTTACCTGCACTCCTTGGAAACCTTCGACCCCTATACAGGGAGCGATGGCGCCCGCGTCGGTCTGCGCAGCACGCATTATGGCACGGCCCGCCTCACCGGTGAGGTCAGCACCATCATTGGTGGGCACGTCGTGCCCTATGTCACGGCGGGTGTCGAACACGATCTCTTTAACCGGTCCGGTGGCAGCGGCCGCACAGGTGGCACGGCCGGCGGTGGGATTGTGGCCTATCTTGAGACTGGCATCACCATGGGTGCTCTCTACAATGCCAGCTTCGGTCGCGGCGAGGAATCCCAACACCAGTTCGGTGCCAACATCCGATACAGCTTCTGATCTGATACCAACGGCCCGAAACACTGACCGGTCCTCGGGCCGCCCTGTTTCGGAGCGCCGGCCTCCTTGCCGGCTGGACCGCCGGCTTCCAGCCGGCCCGGAC